>JAFOCW010000018.1 GCA_017381035.1 Clostridia bacterium
AGAAGAAAAAAGGTGTCGCTTTGCGACTTATATAAAATCGCACCGTAGGTGCTCATTTTTTATTATTTTTTCTTTATTCTTTATTCTTTCGTTTGCGTCGCAGACACCTTAATTTTGCCGTAAGGCAAAGCATCATTCGGCAAAGCCGAGCATCATACCGAAGGTGCTTCATTTCGCCGAAGGCGAACCTTCACCTCACCGCAGGTGCCACCGACACCTGACACCTTAAAAAAAAGACGACCTTTCGGTCGTCTTTTTTCTATTCATAATCTACAACGTGTACCCAGGAGCTTAAGAATTCGAGCTCGCTTTCATTACCTTTTACCGACTGTGATGCGGCAACAATGGGCATCCATTTCTGAACGTACTGCTTGGCGGTATCGCTCTTGCGGCAGAAAAGGTCAAGATACTTTTTAGCGGCATCTTCATCGCCCGAAAGGCAGAACAGCAGGTAGGTACGTGCGGCATCGGCCGAAGCGTTACCCTGTGTTGCGTGGGACCAGTCTATAATATAAGGTGTTCCGTCGGGTTTAATAATTACGTTGGACGGGTTAAAATCGCCGTGGCAAACCTTGTTATGCTTGGGCATACCTTCAAGACGGGTGTGCAGCTCGTAACGGGTGGTGGCATCGAAATCGGTTGCCGAAATTTTACGGTTCATTTTATCTTTAAGCTTATTTAAAAGGGGACACTTCTGGGCGTGAATATTAAGCTGTATATCTACAAGCTGTTCAAGATATTCGTCCTTCTTTTCGGGGTTTTCTTCCATAAGCTGTGCAAGGGTTTTTCCTTCAATAAACTCGCTTACAATTGCCCATTTTCCGTCCACCATATTAACACCTAAAACCTTTGGAATATTAAGGGCGGTTTCTTCTATTCTGGCCTGGTTTAAAGCTTCGTTCAAAATATCGGCTTTGGAATAGTCGGCATCGAAAACCTTTATGGTTTTGTTTTCTTCCCTATAAACCGTTTTGTGCTTTCTTGTAGCAATTATTTTTTCAAGTTTCATTTCACTTTACTCCTTTACTTAAGCCTTTGGCATTTCTTTTTCGCAAAAATGCTTGCCGTAGTAAGCATTAAGATACATCTGCTTAATTTCGCTCATAAGGGGGTAACGGGGGTTGGCGCCGGTGCACTGGTCGTCGAAGGCCTGTTCTACCATATCGTCAAGGCGAGCCAAGAAATCGGCTTCGTCAATGCCGTAATCTTTAATGGTTTCCTTTATACCAACCTCTGCCTTAAGGTCGTTAATTGCCTTAATAAGATTTTCAAGCTTTTCACTGTCTGTTTTGCCGCCAAGGCCAAGATAGTCGGCTATTTCGGCATAGCGAGCAAGGGTATGGGGGTGGTCATACTGCGAGAAGGTACCCATTTTTGCAGGTGCTTCGGCCGCATTGAAACGAAGCACTTCTTCTATCATAAGGGCATTTGCAACGCCGTGGGGCAGGTGATGGAAGGCGCCGAGCTTATGTGCCATTGAATGACAAACACCAAGGAAGGCGTTTGCAAAGGCCATACCTGCCATTGTTGCGGCATTTGCCATTTTTTCACGGGCTTCAATATCGGTCTGGCCGTTTTCGTAAGCACGGGGCAGATATTTGAAAATATTTTTAAGCGCCTGTAAAGCAAGACCGTCGGTATAATCGGTTGCAAGCATTGCGGCATAGGCTTCAACGGCGTGTGTTACGGCATCTATACCCGAAGCGGCGGTAAGGCCCTTAGGTGCGCTCATGTGGAAATCGGTATCAATGATAGCCATATTGGGAAGAAGCTCGTAATCGGCAAGGGGGTATTTAACGCCTG
Organism: Clostridia bacterium; assembly: GCA_017381035.1. Taxonomy (GTDB): domain Bacteria; phylum Bacillota; class Clostridia; order Oscillospirales; family Acutalibacteraceae; genus SFWF01. The sequence goes on from JAFOCW010000018.1 coordinate 1,804, forward strand.
TTTCGCCATCGGTAATAACGGCAAAGGGTGTAACCTCACTACCGGTACCTGCAGAGGTGGGAACGGCAATAAAGTATGCCTTTTCGCCCATTTTGGGGAAGGTGTAAACACGCTTTCTTATATCAATAAAGCGCATTGCCATATCTAAAAAGTCTGCTTCGGGGTGTTCGTAAAGTACCCACATAATTTTTGCGGCATCCATCGCCGAACCGCCGCCGAGCGCAATAATTGTGTCGGGCTCGAATGCGGCCATCTGCTTAGCGCCGTCCTGTGCGTTTTTAAGGGTGGGGTCGGGCTGAACGTCGAAGAAGGTGGTGTGTGCAATACCCATTTCGTCAAGCTTATCGGTAATGGGCTTGGTGTAGCCGTTTTTGTAAAGGAAGGTATCGGTTACAATGAAGGCCTTTTTGGCGCCGCGAACCGACCTTAACTCGTCAAGAGCGACCGGCAGACAGCCCTTCTTTATATAAACCTTTTCGGGTGCACGGAACCAAAGCATATTTTCCCTTCTTTCTGCTACTGTTTTAATGTTTATAAGGTGCTTTACACCAACGTTTTCCGATACCGAGTTGCCGCCCCAGGAGCCGCAACCAAGTGTTAGGGAAGGCGCAAGCTTGAAGTTATAAAGGTCGCCGATACCACCCTGAGAAGACGGGGTGTTTACAAGTATACGGCAGGTTTTCATACGGGCGGCAAAAGCATCGAGCTTTTCTCTTTCGGTAACCTCGTTTAAGTAAATGCTTGAGGTGTGGCCGTAGCCGCCGTCGGCAACAAGGCGGTCTGCCTTGTCGAGCGCTTCTTCAAAGGTGGCGGCCTTGTACATTGCAAGAACGGGGGAGAGCTTTTCGTGTGCGAATTCTTCGCTAAGCTCTACGCTTTCAACCTCGCCAATAAGAATTTTTGTACCTTCAGGAACGCTGACCCCTGCAAGCTCTGCAATTTTTGCGGCAGGCTGACCAACAATTTTAGCGTTAAGAGCGCCGTTTATAATTATGGTTTTTCTTACCTTTTCGGTTTCTTCTTCATTTAAGAAATAGCAACCTCTGGTGGCAAATTCTCTTTTTACTTCATCATAAACGGTATCAAGCACAATAACCGACTGCTCGGACGCACAAATCATACCGTTATCGAAGGTTTTGGAATGTATAATTGAGTTTACCGCAAGAAGTATATCGGCACTATCGTCAATAATTGCAGGGGTATTACCTGCGCCTACGCCAAGGGCAGGCTTTCCGCTTGAATATGCCGCCTTAACCATTCCGGGTCCGCCGGTTGCAAGAATAATATCGGCTTCCTTCATAACGGTATTGGTCATTTCAAGGCTTGGCATATCAATCCAGTCAATAATTCCTTCGGGTGCGCCTGCAGCAACGGCGGCATCTAAAACGAGCTTAGCTGCCGCAATGGTGCTGTTTTTGGCTCTTGGGTGGGGGCTTATTATAATTGCGTTACGTGTTTTAAGGGCAAGCAAGCACTTGAAAATTGCTGTGGACGTGGGGTTGGTTGTGGGAATAACCGCCGCAATAACACCAATGGGCTCGGCAATTTTCTTTGTTCCGAAGGCCTTATCTTCTTCGATAACACCGCAGGTTTTTGTGTTTTTATAGGCATTGTATATATATTCGGATGCATAGTTATTCTTAATAACCTTATCTTCAACAATACCCATTCCGGTTTCTTCTACGGCCATTTTCGCAAGGGGAATTCTTGCCTTGTTTGCGGCAGAAGCGGCGGCTAAGAAGATTTTGTCGACCTGTTCCTGAGTATAGGTAGCAAAAACCTTTTGCGCCTTTCTTGTACGAATAATAGCATCGTTTAATTTTTCAACGCTATCAATTATCTGTTGTTCATTTTTTTGCATTTTATTGCCTCCTTTAAGACATTGTTAAAATTATAACAATCACGAGGGGAGTTGAAAATTCTTTTTTCAGATAATTGGTATTATCAATTTTGATAACAGGCATGTAGGGCGCATCCGAGATTCCCCTGATAGGGGAAATGTCCGAAGGACAAAAGGGTCTGGGCAAAGCCGTACCCCCGGTGCGCTGCTATTAAAGAATAAAGAATAAAAAAGGAGTCGCTTACGGTGCGGAAAACCAATCCCTCCGTCAGCCTTTGGCTGCCACCTCCCTTCCTTAAAGGGATACAAAAATGCGTCGCAGACACCTTAATTTTGCCATAGGCAAAGCATCATTCGGCGAAGCCGAGCATCATACCGAAGGTGCTTCGTTTTGGCGAAGCCAAACCTTCATTAAAAAAGCACCCAACCGGGTGCTTTTTTTAAATATTCTTTATCTTTGCCTTGTTTAGCTCGTTTATAAATTTTTTATCGAGCTCGGTCAGCTTGTAGTCCTTTTTATAAATAAGTACGTCTTTATATACCTTTTTGTTTTCCTTGCACTTTTTCTGTACCAGATTATAGCGGTTTACAAGCTTTTCGGGCGCAGGTGAAATCCACATAAACGTTTCGGGGTTAGAGCTTAATAAATCGAACTGGCTGGCACGCTCGAAAATGAAAATTCGGCGGTCGATATTATCGGGCAGTTCTTCCTTTACCACCTTTGAAAGCGGAACCGACGGCACGTACGGGTCGGCGTGGGCAATTTCAATATAATCGGTCAAATCTTTAAAGGTTACGTCTTCCTTTACAGATAGGGGATTTTCACGGCTCATAATAAGGGAATAGGTAAACTCGGTAACAAGCTCAGATGAAAGGCCCTTTTCTTCAAGCAAGGCCATAAAATATTTTTCGTAGTTTTCGGCATAACGAATTATACCCAAGGTGTACTCACGGTTTAAAATATTATGAATTGTACGCTTGGAATTTGTTTCCTTATAAAAGACTTCGGCAGGCTCGCCCGAAATTGCCTTTGAAAATTCGGCAAAGGCTTCGGAAATATAGCAGGCACGGGGCACCGAAATTGAAAATTTTTGCTTTTTTGGGGTTCCCTTTTTATAAAAATTTTCTACTTCGTCAATCTGGCCTAAAATACCCTTGGCAAAGCGTAAAAACTCTTCGCCGTCGGGGGTGGGCATCATACCGTTTTGCGAACGGGTAAAAATGGTTATTCCAAGCTCTTTTTCAAGCTCTTTTATTGAACGGCTGATATTCGGCGCCGCAATAAGCAAAACCTTTGAAGCACTGCTGAGCGAGCCCGTTTTTGCAACCGTTAAGGCGTGTTTCATATGTAATAAATTCATATTTTTCTCCAGGTAGTTTTATGTTATTTTCTATTATATCATTTTTCTTTCAAAAATTAAATAAGCAAAACAATTTTTTTTCCTTAAAAATGTTGCTACTTTTTCAAATATGTCCTTGCATAATGTTAATAAATATGTTATTATACAATATATATTATATATATTAGGGGTATTGCGCCCTTTTTTAAGGAATGAAAATAAAAATTGTAAGGAGAAAAAAATGCAGATAGAATCTTTAAATGACATTTGGGAAGCCATTTGCGGCGAACTTAAAAAGAAAATGACTGAAATTTCATTTAACGTCTGGTTTAAAGACCTTCATCTTATAGAAATCCGCGGCGGCGAAATTGTACTCGGCATTTATTCCGACTATAAAAAGCAAATTATTGAATCTAACTATATGCACCTTTTAAAGCCCTGCATTATGGAAATTATGGGCATAGAGCTTGAAATTAAAATTGTTGTTGAAGACGAAAACGGCAAAATTCTGCCTAACACGGTAGCTCCCGTTAACGCTTCTTTTGAAGATTCTTTCACCTTCGATAACTTTATTATGGGTTCTTGTAACCGTTTTGCCCATGCGGCATCCATGGCGGTAGCCGATAACCCACATATAGTATACAATCCGCTTGTTATTTACGGTCCTTCTGGCGTTGGTAAAACCCACCTTATGCTTGCCATTCGCAACCGCATTAAAGAAAAGTACCCCGAAAAGCGTATTGAATACGTAAGGTGCGAAGAATTCACCAACAACCTTATTGAAGCCATTCAGCACGGCACGGCCGACCTTTTCAGAAACCGCTTTCGTAACCTTGACGTACTTCTTATAGACGACATTCAGTTTATTGCCGGCAAAGAGCAAACCCAGGAAGAGTTCTTTAACACCTTCAACGCTTTGCACCAGGGCGGCAAACAGCTTGTTTTCACGCTCGACCGTCCGCCAAAGGACGTTAAAACCCTTGACGACCGTATAAGAAACCGTCTTGAAATGGGTCTTTTCGCCGACATTACCCCGCCCGACTACGAAACAAGGGTTGGTATTATTCGCAAAAAGGCCGAATCGCTTGGTATTTCTATTGAAGAAAATCTTGTTCACTACATAGCCGAACATATTAAAATGAACACCCGTCAGCTTGAAGGCGTTGTTAAAAACTTACAGGCCTACATTCAGCTTCAAAGCGCAACCCCCACCGTTGCCGTTGTTCAGAAGGTTATACGTGAAGTTGTTAACGACACCAAGCCTGAACCTATTAAAATTGAAAAAATCATTTCCGAAGTAGCACGTACCTACGACGTCAGCGAAAAAGATATTATTTCAAAGCGCAAAACGGCCGAGCTTGCAAAAGCACGCCAAATTGCAATGTACATTGCAAGAGAAACCACCGAGCTTTCGTACAAGCCTATCGGCGAAGCCTTCGGAAAAGACCACACCACCGTTTTATATGCGGTTAAAAAGGTTGAAGCCTGGCTTCGTGAAGACCCCCACGAAAAAGAGCTTATTGAAGACATAATCAAAAATCTTAAGACAGAGGCTTAAGATTTTTGAAAGGGTTAAGGTTTAAGGTTTCAGGTTTAAGGCGTGCTAAAGACACAACTGACAACTGATACCTGATACCTGACACCTTTAATAAGTGGCGAGCCGCCACTTATTAAAGTTATTAATGTTAATTAAACCGTAGTTATTCACAAGGTACTTAATAACTCTTATTTTCGACAAATTATTAAGGTTTTATTAAAGGTTTTATTAAAGCATTTTTTTCTCTGTTTAAAAGGAGCCAGGGCAGTTATTAACGGTTTTCAACATACCTACTGCTACTCCTGTTTTTAAATATTTTTAATTAATTATTTTTCGGTTTTCAAAAACCAAAAATTTTAAAAGGAGCTGTCCTTATGATTTTTACCACACAAAGAAGTGAGCTTTTAGAAGCTGTACAAAATCTTTCACGTATTGTAACAAAAACAAGCCAACCTGTACTCGAAGGTATTTTAATGTCTGCTGAACAAGGAAAGGTAACCTTAGTCAGCTACAACCTTGAAATGAGCATGAAAAAAGAAATTTATGCAAATACCGAAACAGACGGCGATATTGTTATAAGCGCAAAGCTTTTATCGGAAATTTTAAGAAGAAGTGATGGCGCATCTGTTACAATTGAAGCCGACGACCGTTTAATGTGCCACATAAAATCGGGTAATGCCGTATTCGATATTATGGGTATGAGTGCGGAAGATTTTCCCGAATCTCCCTCTGTTCCCGAAAGCGATAAAATTACTATGCCCGGCGGCCTTTTAAAAGAAATGGTAAGAGGTACTCTTTTTGCGGTTGCCACCACCGAAGGCTCACGTCCTATTTTAACCGGTCTTAATATCAGTGTTGAAAAGGGTGTTGCCAAGTTCATTGGTATTGACGGACGCAGAATGGGTATAAGAAAAGAACACCTTAACACCGAAATTGACTGCAATTTTGTAATTTCCGGTAAAGCCATCGGCGAAGCCGTTAAAATTATTAATAACGACGATGAAGATATTGATATGTTCGTATCTAAAATGTTGGTTTCCTTTAAAATTGACGGTTACACCTTGGTTTCACGCTTACTTGAAGGTGTATTTGTAAATTACGAAAAGGCAATTCCCAAGGAATTTACACAAACCGTTCAGGTTAAAACCAGAGATATTATTGATATTATTGAAAGAATTTCACTTGTTGTAAACGATAGGCTTACAACACCCGTTCGCTGCTCTTTCGGAACACCGGTTTCTACCTTTAAGTGTATTTCGGCCTTAGGCAGCGCAACCGATACTTATGAAACAGAAGTTACCGGCCCCGAATTTGAAATTGGTATTAACTCGCAGTATCTGCTCGATGCGCTTCGTGCAACCGAAGCAGACGAAGTTAAAATCAGCTTCAAGGGCGGAAACGAAGGCTTCTTAATTGAACCGCTCGATTCCGACAGCTTCCTTTATATGATTATGCCTATGAGAATAAAGTAATAAAAGCGTCGCTTTTATTACAATTAAATCCCTTACGGGATGAAACGGATTTAATTTCATTAAAAGAGGTTTTTATGGAATATAAAAAAATATTTATTAAAGAAGATTTTATTCGTTTAGACAGCGCATTAAAGCTTGCAGGCTTTGTTTCAACCGGCGGACATGCCAAAATGGTTATTCAGAACGGTGAAGTTAAGGTTAACGGTGAAGTTTGTACAATGCGCGGAAAAAAGCTTTATAACGGCTTTACAGCCGAGTTTGAAGAAAACGGGCTTGTAGTTGAAAATGGAAGTTAAAAGTCTGCAGGGCGAAAATTTCCGCAATTTATTGCCCTTTTCGTTAGAGTTTTGCGAAGGCACCAACGTAATTTACGGAAATAATGCTCAGGGTAAAACCAATTTAATTGAAGCTATATGGCTTTTTACGGGCGCAAAAAGCTTCAGGGGAGCCAAAGACAGCGAAATGGTGGCTTTTGGTACGGGAAATGCCAAGCTTAAGCTCGATTTTGTTTCGGGCGGAGTTGAAAGGCAGGCCGCCCTTACAATTAATAACCGCCGTTATGCCGAGCTCAATACAAAAAAGCTTAAATCGGCATCTGCCCTTATTGGTAACTTTTGCGCCGTTGTCTTTTCACCTACCGACCTTGCGGTAGTAAAGGACGGTCCGGCGCTAAGAAGAAGGTTTTTAGACCTTGCAATATGTCAGCTTTACCCCAATTACGTTAGTGTTTTAAAAGATTACACACGGGCGCTTACCCAGCGAAACGCAGTTTTAAAGGGAATGGAAGGGCGCCTTCAGGAAAGCGAGCTTTTAAACGTATTTGAAAACGAGCTTGTGCTAAACGGCGAAAAAATAGCCGAATACCGACGTAATTACTGCAAAACCTTAACGGTAAATGCTTCGGTTATTTATAATGAACTTTCTTCCCTTCGCGAAGAATTAGAAGCCGTTTATATGCCGTCTTTTTGCGACGATTTTGCCGAAAAGTTATATATTGCCCGTAAAACCGACGTTTTTTCGGGTATTACTTCGGTAGGTCCGCACAGAGACGACCTCGATTTTAAAATTAACGGCATTTCGGCCAGAACATTTGGCAGTCAAGGCCAGCAAAGAAGTATTGCAATAGCCTTAAAGCTTGCCGAAGCCAAAAATCTTTACGATATTTTGGGCGAAGAGCCGGTGGTTATTTTCGATGACGTTATGAGCGAGCTCGATAAATCACGCCAAGGCTTTATACTTAACCACATTAAAGGAAAACAGGTATTTATAACCTGCCCCGACCCTTCAAACATAATCGGTCTTGAAAACGGCAAGGTGTTTACGGTCGAAGGCGGAAAAATTAAATAACAGGTTTAAGGTTTAAGGTTTAAGGTTTAAGGTTTAAGGCGTGCCGAAGGTGCTCTTCATTTGCAAAGCAACCATCATACGCTTTAGCGTCCATCATTTTTAAAAACGGAGTTTTTTATGTACCTACATTTAGGCGAAGGCACAATAGTTAAAAAGAAAGATATTGTTGGTATTTTCGATTTAGATACCACAACGGTTATGAAATCTTCCCGTAACTATTTAAATAAAGCAGAAAAAGAAAAAAGGGCGGTTACGGTGTCTTTCGAACTGCCGAAATCTTTTGTTGTTTGTGCTAAAAGAAAAGAAAAAAAGCAAAAAATATATATTTCACAGCTTTCAAGTGTAACACTTGAAAACAGACTTATAAATTCAAAAATATAAGGAGTAAAAAATGGAAGAAATCAAGAATACTGCGGTTGTCGGCAGTTATGACGAAAATTCAATTCAGGTACTCGAAGGGCTAGAGGCGGTAAGAAAACGCCCCGGTATGTATATCGGCTCAACGGGTGAAAGGGGACTGCACCACCTTGTTTATGAGATTGTAGATAACTCAATAGACGAGGCGCTTGCCGGTTATTGCGATAAAATAACCGTAGAGCTTTTAGATGACGGTCTTGTTCGTGTTACCGATAACGGACGTGGTATTCCTGTTGGTATTAACCCACAAAAAGGAATTTCTACGGTAACGGTTGTATTTACAATACTTCACGCAGGCGGTAAGTTCGGCGGAAACGGTTATAAGGTGTCAGGCGGTCTTCACGGCGTTGGCGCTTCGGTTGTTAACGCCCTTTCCAACTGGCTTGAGGTTGAAGTTAAAGACGGTAAAAACGTTTATAAGCAAAGATATGAAAAGGGAAATATCGTTACCGATTTAGAGGTAATAGGCACCACCAACGAAACGGGTACCGTTGTTACCTTTAAGCCCGACCCAACCATTTTTACCGATACCACTACCTACGATTACGAAACCCTTAAAAAGCGTCTTCGTGAGCAGGCATTCTTAAACGGTGGTATAAGAATTGAACTTAAAGACAGCCGTACCGACGTTTACGAACCGCAAACAGAAGAATTCTATTATGAAGGCGGTATTAAATCTTACGTAGATTTCCTTCTTGAAGGAATGAAGAAGGACAGACTTCATAACGACGTTATCTACTTAAAAACAGAAGATAATGACCAAACTGCAGAAATTGCGCTTTTATGGTCCACCGCATACGACAGTAAAATTATGTCCTTCGCAAATACCCTTTACACCGTTGACGGCGGTACTCACGAACAGGGCTTCCGTCAGGCTGCCGCAAATGCAGTTAACAAATATGCATTCGATTTCAAGCACCTTAAGGAAGGCAACGCAAGACTTAAGGGTGAAGATATTTTAGAAGGTATGGTTGCCGTTGTTTCGGTTAAACTTTCTGACGCCCAGTTCGAAAGTCAGACCAAGGCAAAGCTTGGTAACACTTCAATAGGTAAGCTTGTGCGCGACCTTGTTAACGACCAGCTTTACCGCTATTTAGAAGAACACCCTGCCGACGCTAAAATAATTATTGAAAAATCTATTGCTTCTTCCAACGCACGTGAAGCCGCACAAAAAGCCCGTGAAGCATCACGTAATAAATCGGGTATAGGCGGAAAGGCACGTATGCCCGAAAAGCTTACCGACTGTATTTCAGACGACCCAACCAAAACCGAAATCTACATTGTCGAAGGAGATTCTGCAGGCGGTAGTGCCGTTGAAGGCAGAAACTCCACCTATCAGGCAATTTTACCGCTTTGGGGTAAAATGCTTAACGTTGAAAAGGCAAGGGACGACAAGGTTTACGGAAACGATAAGTTAACCCCCGTTATTGTGGCGCTCGGTACGGGTATTGGCGATAATTTCGATATTGAAAAGCTCCGCTACGACAAAATTGTTATTATGGCCGATGCCGACGTAGACGGTAGCCATATCAGAACACTTCTTTTAACCTTCTTCTTCCGCTATATGCCTCAGCTTATTGAAACAGGGCACATTTATTTAGCACAGCCGCCCCTTTACCGTATTTCTAAAGGTAAACAGCACTTTGACGTATTTACCGACGAAGAAAAGGCAGAGGTTATTGAAAGCCTTGGCGGCACCGCCGACGTTCAGCGCTATAAGGGTCTTGGTGAAATGGACCCCGAACAGTTATGGGAAACCACACTCGACCCCGAAAGAAGAACATTTTTACAGGTTACAATGGCCGACGCCGAGCTTGCCGACCAGACCTTTACAATTCTTATGGGCGACGAGGTTGAACCAAGACGTCAGTTTATTGAAGAAAACGCTCAGTTTGCAACTGATTTGGATATTTAAAGAAAGGAGCATATATTAAAAATGGCTAAGAACAGAAAACCCGAAGAAAGACGCTGGCCCGATACGGTAGATACCAATATTGTGCCGGTTGAAATTACAGATGAAGTTAAAACAAGTATGCTCCAGTACGCAATGTCGGTACTTGTTGGCCGTGCTCTGCCCGATGTCAGAGACGGTTTAAAGCCGGTTCACAGAAGAATTCTTTACACTATGTACGAAAACGGCCTTACACCCGATAAGGCCTACCGTAAGTGCGCCGATACCGTAGGTTCGGTGCTCGGTCGTTACCATCCCCACGGCGACGCTTCTGTTTACGATGCAATGGTACGTATGGCGCAGGACTTTTCACTTCGCTACCCCCTTATTGACGGACACGGTAACTTCGGTAACATAGACGGTTACCCTGCCGCTGCATACCGTTATACAGAAAGCAAAATGAACAGACTTTCTTACTCTATGCTCGACGATATAGAGAAAGAAACAGTTGATTTTATGCCCAACTACGACGACCGACTTCAAGAGCCCGAAGTTCTGCCGGTACGTTTTCCGCAGCTTCTTGTTAACGGTTCTTCAGGTATTGCGGTTGGTATGGCTACCGAAATTCCGCCCCACAACCTTGGCGAAATTATTGACGGTATGTGCTGTCTTATAGATAACCCCGAAGCCGAGCTTTCGGACATTTGCGAATACATTAAGGGCCCCGATTTCCCCACCGGCGGTATGATTATGGGCAGAGCAGGTATTCGTGCCGCCTACGCTACCGGCCGTGGTAAAATTATTGTTCGCGGTAAGGCAGAAATTGAAGAAACGCAGGGCGGTAAATTCCGTATTGTTATTACCGAAGTTCCTTATAAGGTTAAGAAAAAAGACCTTGTTAAGCATATTTACGACCTTGCCGCCGACAAGAAGATTGAAGGTATTGACGATGTAGTTGACTACTCTTCAAAGCGTGATGGCGGTATCAGAATTGTTGTAGATTTAAAGCGTGATGCCAACCCGCAGGTTGTTCTTAACAAGCTTTATTCTTACACTTCTTTACAGTCTACCTTCGGCGCAATTTTACTTGCCATTGTAAACGGTAAGCCCCAAATTTTAACCCTTAAAGAAATGCTTCAGAATAATATCGACTTCCAGTGCGACATTATTCGCCGCCGCACCGCATATGATATGCGCAAGGCAAAAGAACGTGCACATATTTTAGAGGGTCTTAAAATTGCGCTCGATTTTATTGACGAAGTTATTGCTATTATTCGTAGTTCTAAAACCATTCCCGAATCTAAGGAAAGGCTTTGCGAACGCTTCGGACTCGACGATATTCAGGCTACCGCCATTGTTCAGATGCAGCTTGGTAAGCTTGCAGGTATGGAAAAGCAGAAAATCGAAGACGAGCTTGCCGAAAAGCTTGCCTTTATTAAGGAATGTGAAGAAATTTTAGCAAGCCAGGCAAGAGTGCTTGATATTGTTAAGACCGAAGTATTAAACCTTCGCGATAAGTATTCCGACGAACGCAGAACCGAAATTTCTGCTGTTTCGGGCGAGGTTGATATTGAAGACCTTATTCCCGAAGAAATGTGCGTTATTACAAAAACCAAGGGCGGCTATATCAAACGCCTTCCCACCGACACCTATTCTGTTCAGAACCGTGGCGGTAAGGGTATTATGGGTATGCAGACCAGGGAAGACGATTTTGTTGAAAGTATGTTTGTCTGCAATTCGCACGATTATATTATGATGTTCACCACCTTCGGCCGTATGTACAAGCTTAAGGCTTACGAAATTCCCGAAGGAAGCCGTCAGGGCAAGGGTATGAATGTGGTTAACATAATACCGCTACAGCCCGAAGAAAAGGTTTCTATGATTCTGCCTTGCAGAGATATCGACGAAGCCAAGTACGTTGTTATGGGTACCAAGAACGGTGTTATTAAGAAAACTCCGCTTGAAGCCTTCAAGAACGTAAGAAAAACCGGTATTATTGCGCTCGAGCTCGATGAAGGCGACGAGCTGCGCTTTGTTGCCCTTACCGACGGAAGCAAGTCCTTACTTGTTGCTACCAAAAAGGGTAAGGCCATTCGCTTTAGTGAAGACGACGTAAGGCCCATGGGCAGAACGGCACGCGGTGTTCGCTCTATTCGCCTTCGTGCCGACGACGAGGTTGTTACAATGGCAGCCTGCAATGACGATGCAGTAATTCTTACCATAAGTGAAACGGGTTACGGCCGCCGTTCAGACGTTACCGACTACAGACTTCAGTCCCGTGGCGGTAAGGGTATCACCAACTACAAGGTTGAAAAGTACGGCGACGTTGCCGCTGTTCTTACCGTTACCGATGATGAAGATATTATTATGATTTCGTCCGACGGTGTTATTATAAGAATTGCCGTTGAAGGCATTTCTAAGTTCGCCCGTCCGTCCAAGGGTGTAAGGGTTATGAAGTTCGGCAAGAATAACGAAAACGCATACGTTCTTTCGGCTTCGGCAACTCCGCACGACGAAGACGAAATTACAGGCGAAGCCGAAGCACCCGACGCCGACTCTGCAGCCGATGCAGATGAAGCCGAAGATGTGGAAGAAACCACAGAAGAATAAAAACAGCGCTAAAGCGCACGAAGGATTATTTCATAAAATGAAGCACACCATAGGTGTATGAAGGTTGTGCCTTGCACAAATTATGGAGCGCCTTCGGCACAAATATATAATGCGTCGCAGACACATTAATTTTGCCGGGCGGCAAAGCTTCATTCGGCGAAGCCGAGCATCATACGCCGAAGGCGTGCATCATTTGTCTTTTAAGACAACCATCATTTAAAGGGGCTTTTTAACAAAAAAACGCCCCTTTTTCAGTTTTTTTAAAACGGGGAATTGCTCGTTTAAAGCTCTGTTTTTAACCGAATGACAAACGAGTTATGTTAAGAAAACTAAAGAAATTCGCAAAAAACACACGAAAACTAAGCGTAAATTAAAATATAACCTATAAAACGGACAAAATTAAGCATTTTTAGGAGTCTTTTATTTGAACTATTATAATCAGTACAATCCGGCATTTTTTAGCGAAGCCGCCCTTAAAAAGCAGGCCGAAGTTAAAAAAATTAAAAAGCTGTCTAATTTAATTGGTGCGGTGTATATTATTTTGTGGTTGGTGCCGACGGTTATCAGCCAGATGATTTTGAACGTTGCCAAACTTTTTGGCGCCGAGCGTTTACTTGCGCCCATTTTTTCCGACCCGGCTTTTCTTATGGTTTACCAGACGGTAGTTTCCATTTTAATTTTCACCCTGCCGTTTTTAATACTTCCGCTGGGTCTTGGTAAAACGGTTTCCGAATTTGCCGCAATAAATAAGCCACGTAAAAAAATGTTTATACCATTCTTTTTCATCGGTACGGGGGTCAGCGCCTTTGCCAACGTGGTTACAAATAACGTGGCGGCCGTTTTTGAAAACTTCGGTATTCATTTCGAATCGCCGCAAATAGATTACCCCCAAGGCATTTTCGGCATAGCGCTTTCCTTTATTGCGGTTGCCGTTACCCCTGCCTTTGTTGAAGAATTTGCAACAAGGGGAATGGTAATGGGCTCTGCACGTGAGTTCGGGCAGGGCTTTGCAATAGTCTGCTCGTCGGTCTTCTTTTCGCTTATGCACGGCAACTTGGTGCAAATTCCCTTTGCGCTTATTATGGGTATGGCCATAGGCTATGCGGTAATTAAAAGCGGCTCGCTTGTAACGGGTATGGCAATTCACTTTGTAAACAATGCTTTTGCGGTATTTTTTACCTACTTAACCGAGACTGTTAGCTCGGTTACCCTGCAAAATCTTATATATCTTGCCTATTTAGGCATTTGCGCCGTTCTTTTGTGCATTGGTTTATTACTTGCACAAAAAAGAGACCCTTCGCTCTGGAGCCTTGAAAAAAGCGAAAACATACTTACTTTCGGCGAAAAGTTAAAGTATTTCTTCTTAGCGCCCACTGTAATAGTGTCTTTAGGTCTTACCGTTATTGACTGTTTAAGTATGATTTCTTTTGGTTAATGTTTCACGTGAAACAGTTTATCAGGTTTCAGGTTTCAGGTTTCAGGTTTCAGTTCGTGCCGAAGTAAAGCAGAGGTTTTTATGAATAAAACATATATGCAAAGGGCTATAGAGCTTGCAAAGCTCTGCCTTTTAAGTGATGACGTACCGGTTGGTGCGGTTGTTGTTAAAGGCGGCGAAATAATTGGCGAAGGGTATAATAAGCGTGAGCTTTTAAACGACCCCACCGCCCACGCCGAAATAATTGCCATTAAGGCGGCGGCCGAAAGGCTCGGAAGCTGGCATCTTGACGATTGCGAGCTTTACGTAACCCTTGAGCCTTGCCCAATGTGCGCAGGCGCAATTATTAATTCACGTATTAAAACGGTTGTTTTCGGGGCTTACGAAGCAAAATCGGGCTCTTGCTCGGCAGAATCGGTGGTAAACTTGTTTTCGCTCGGCTACAACCACAAGCCCGAAGTATACGGCGGCATTTGCGAAAATGAAACCGCCAACCTAATAACTGAATTTTTCAAAAATAAAAGGACTTAGTAAAAAGCTAAGTCCTTTTTGTTTTAAAGAATAAAGAAAAAATAATAAATAATAAAAAAGGTGTGCCTACGGCACGAATATAAATGAATTGACACTTTGTGTCATGAATTGATGCTACGCATCATGAATTGTTGCCGTAGGCAACATGATTTGAATTGCCCTTATTATATGCGCGTAGCGCAATTCATGGTGAAGCCAATTCATGCGAGGTTTCGCAAATCATGCCCGTAGGGCAATTCATTGCACCGCAGGTGCCGCTGTTTCACGTGAAACAGTGGCGAGCCGCCACCCCCAAACGAGAAATTCGTTGTTAATATTTTCTGCGACTTGTAGACCCGACCTAAGTTTAACGCAAATCTTCCCTTGTTATGCATTTGCATTTTACGGCGGCTAAAAGATATAAAAGGGCAGTTACGGGCACATAAATAACCGAAAAGGCAAGGTCGGGCAGGGCAAGGGGAGAAAGCAGTAAATACACCGTAGTTCCAATAAGTACCGCAAAAAGCGACGGCGCAATTACCCAGGAAAACCAAGGAATTTCGGCTTTTGCTATTCTTTTAAGGCGGAAAAAGTTTAAAAGGCAGGTAAAAGCGTTGCTTAAATACATAATTCCAATAAACCCGTATATGCCGTAGCGCTTTAGGAAAACCGTTATAAGAATTATTCTGCCAAGGCTGTCTAATAACGAATTTCTGAAAAGGGAAAACTGTTGGTCAAGACCCTTTAAAAGCCCGTCGCAAACCGAATCTATATACATTAAGGGAATAAGCGGTGCCAAAAGACGAATAATATCGCCTGTGGCGGCATCTTTATAAAAAAGGTTGCCAAGCGGCGCCGATGCATAGAAAAATATTATACTTAAAGGAAATGCGGCAATAAGGGTTATATGTATACACTTTTCGGCGGTGTATTTTACCTTTAGCGTTCGGCCGCTTACAGCGGCTTCGCTCATTTCGGGAATAAGAAGGGTAGACATGGCGTTTAAAAAGGTGGCAGGGAAAAATATAAGCGGTAGTGCCATTCCTTTTATAACACCAAAAACCGAAAGGGCGTCGGATGCCGTCATACCCGATTTTTCAAGATTTTTTGGTACAAGTATATTTTCTACCGTTCTAAGCAAAGAATTAAGGTATCTTCCACTTGTAATAGGCGCCGCAATATGAAACAGTTTCTTAAGTACCGAGTAGTCAAGTTTCGTGTAATTTGTATTCGACAAATGTTTTCTTTTATCAACATTATACGATATATACATAAAAATACAAGACAAAACTTCGGCAAGACAGTCGCCAAGCACCACCGCCCTGCAGGAATGTGAAATGCCTTTGCCGGCGGTGCGGCTTACAAGGAAAAATATAAAACCTATGCGTGCAAGCTGTTCTATTACCGACGAAGAAGATGCAGGCGACGCTTTTTTGCGTGCAATAAAATACCCCTTAAGGCAGGACGAAACACCCATAAAGGGCAGAGAAATTACAAGTGTCCTCAGCGACGGGGCGGCACGGGTATCGCCGATAAGGTTAGCCGCAATAAAATCAGAGCCGAAATATATTACCGCCACCGACATAAATGCAATTAAAAGGGTTACGGCAAGGCATTTTTTTAAAATTGTTTTAATTCCGCCGTGGCGGCCGAGCGCCAGTTCTTCGGAAACAAGGCGGGTTACCGCCGTGTTAATGCCGGTTGAAGCGAAGGCCGAAGCCAGCATATAAAAAGAAAAAACCTGGGAATAAAGCCCCATACCTTCAGCGCCGACGGCCGAAGCCATCCACACCCTGAAAACAAGCCCCAAAAACCGTATCAAAAGCCCCGAAACCGTTAATATAAGGGCGTTTTTTATAAATATAACCTTACTCTTTCGCATAATATCACCAATAAATATATATTGAGTTTGTTGGCGATTAATGCAAAGACAGGTTTCAGGTTTCAGGTTTCAGTGGCACCGTTGGTGCAATGAATTGCCCTACGGGCATGATTTGCGAAATATCGCATGAATTGGCTTCGCCATGAATTGCGCTACGCACATATAATAAAGGCAATTCAAATCATGTTGCCTACGGCAACAATTCATGATGCATAGCATCAATTCATGACACAAAGAGTCAATTCATTTATATTTGCGCCTCCCTTTAAGGAAGGGAGGTGGCAGCCAAAGGCTGACGGAGGGATTGGCATTTCGTGCCGAAGGCACACATTTTTTATTCTTTCTTCTTTCTTATTTATTATTTGTTGGCGCGAAGCGACCACTTTAGTTTTTATCTCCGGGTTTGAAAATAAGTGCCATAATAAAGGCGAAAACTATTGCGGCGCCAAGGCCTGCGCCAGCGGCCGAAATTCCGCCCGAAAATATGCCAATAAAGCCGAGCTCGTTTACCGCCGTTTTAACACCTTCGGCCAAAAGGTGCCCAAAACCCGTAAGTGGTACCGATGCGCCTGCCCCTGCAAAATCTACAAGGGGGCCGTAAATGCCAAGCGCTGAAAGGGCAACTCCCGCCACAACAAATGCGGTTAAAATTCGGGCAGGGGTAAGCTTTGTGTAGTCGATTAACACCTGACCTATAAGGCAAAAACCGCCGCCCACCAAAAATGCTTTTATACAGTTCATAAGAATTTCCACACTAACACCTCTTTTGTATTATTTACCAACAAATCATATATATACCTAATGAAATCATGCCAAAGGCACGGTATATAAAAGCGTCGCAGACACCATAATTTTGCCGCAGGCAAAGCATCATTAGACTAAAGTCAGGGAAAGTCAAATAAATTTACAATTTTTTCACATTTACCTATTGACAAAGCGTGGTTTAAGTGGTACATTATTAATGCGGTTAGCACTCGAAGCAATAGAGTGCTAACGAGTGCTAAAACAATGAACAGTCGGGGCTGAGCGCCCAGGGAAATGGGTGCCTGCGGCACATTGTTTAAATTACATAAAGGGGGAAAGGGTTTGGAACTAACACCAAGAAAAAAGGCAATACTTGCCGAAATTGTTAAAGCGCACATACAAACCGGCGAACCAATTGGCTCCAAAATACTTAGTCAGCGCCTTGTTTCTTCCCCTTCTACCGCAACCCTTCGAAACGAAATGAGCGAGCTTACCGAAATGGGCTATCTCGAGCAGCCGCACACTTCGGCAGGCCGTCAGCCCACAAGCAAGGCATACCGCCTTTACGTGTCGGAGCTTATGGGCAAGCAAGATTTATCGAACGAAGGCAAAGAAATTATTGATACCATGCTTTCGGGGGTTCGGCCCGACGTAGACAGTATTGGCTCTTCGGCCGCCGAAATACTTTCAAACCTCACAGGCCTCCCTGCAATATCTGCATCGGGAACGGGTATGGGGGTAAAAATTAAAAAGGTAAGCCTTCTTCCAATGGGAAGGGGCGCCGCCGTGGTTTTTGTTATAACCGACGACGGCAGAACAAGAAGCCGCCTTGTGCGAACAAGCGGCCCCTTTACACCCGAACTTGCCCTTCGGTTTGAAAACATAGCCGCAAGCAAAATTTGCGGAAAAGAAGCATCGCAGTTAGATAAAGCCTATTTGCAGGCCATTGCTATTTCGGCAGGGTTCGATGCGCTAAGCCTGGCGCCCCTTTTTTCCTGCGTGTTTGAAATGGCAAAGGAGCTTCGTGCCGCAAGGGTAGATACCTTCGGCGAAGCAAATCTGTTTTCGCTGTGTCCAAGCGATGCCGATGCCAAAAGAATGCTTGAAATACTGCATACCGGCGACGCCGTTCACAGCATACTTTCAAAGGTAAACACCCCCGTTGGCGTTGTGTTTGGCGACGATACCGATTATTTTGAATTGGCGCCTACGGGAATGGTTGTTGCATCTTACGGCGATAATAAGCTTGGAAGAATTGCAGTTATAGGCCCTACCCGAATGGCCTACGAAAGCATAATGCCCTGCGCCGAATATCTGGCGGCAAGGGTTGGCGCACTTATGAATGAAGTTCTTAAAGGATTGGAGGAATAAAGATGGCAGAAGAAGTAAAAAATAGCCAGGAAACCGCCGAAAAGAAAGAAACGGCGCCTAAAAAGAAGACCAAAAAAGACAAAGAGCTTGAAGCCTTAAAGGCCGAGCTCGAAGCCAAGCAAGATTTACTTTTAAGAACGGCCGCCGAGTTCGATAACTACAAAAAGCGTACTGAAAAAGAAAAAATCTTTACGGCCGAATATGCAAAGGCATCTGTTATGAAGACCTTGCTTCCCATACTCGATAATGCCGAGCGTGCAAACGAATTTGAACACGGCACCGAACAGTATAATAAAGGTATAGAAATGATAGTAAAACAGCTTTCCGATTTATCGGCTAAACTTGGTCTTGTAGAAATCGGTACTGTTGGCGAAACCTTTGACCCGAACCTTCACGAAGCAATAATGCACATTGAAGACGAAAACCTTGGCGAAAACGTTATTTCGCAGGTGCTTCAAAAGGGCTACAAGTTCGGCGATACCGTTGTACGTCCTGCAATGGTGCAGGTTGCGAACTAACGCCGTTAATTCGCAATGAAGCAGCTTCGCAATGAAGGGCCTTCGGCATGAAGGACGCCTTTGGCGTATGAAGGTTGCGCTTCGCGCAAATTAAGGAGTTCACTTCGTGAACAAAAGGAGAGAAAAGATGAAAGAAAACAAGCTTGTAGATTTATCTTTTCAATTTGCAAAAGACGTAATATCGCTCGTCAGAGAATTAAAAGAAAAAAGGGAAACTATTATTTCAAACCAAATAGGTAGAAGCGGAACGTCAATAGGAGCAAATATCAACGAAGCCCAGTATGCACAAAGCAAAGCAGATTTTATTTCAAAGCTGCAAATTGCGCTTAAAGAAGCAAATGAAACAGGCTATTGGCTAAGATTGCTTGTTGAAACAGGGTATATTGATAAAAACCTTTTTGAAAAGTTGAACGAAGACTGCACCAGACTGCGAGTAATGCTCATAACGTCTTGTAAAACAGCAAAAAATAATATGTCAAAAGACATTTTATAAATAGGTGCCGTAAGGCACACCAAAATTTTGCCGTAAGGCAAAGCATCATTGCCCGAAAGGGCAGCATCATTTTGTGAAACAAACCATCATTTCGCCGCAAGGCGAAGCATCATTATTTTACGGAGGAAAATCACAATGGGAAAAATTATTGGAATTGACTTAGGAACAACAAACTCCTGCGTTGCCGTTATGGAAGGCGGCGAAGCAGTAGTTATCGCAAACGCTGAAGGTGCAAGAACTACCCCTTCTGTTGTTGCGTTTTCTAAAACAGGCGAAAGAATGGTAGGTCAGGTTGCAAAGCGTCAGGCTATCACCAACCCCGACCGTACAATTTCTTCTATCAAGCGTGATATGGGTACCGGCAAAACCGTTTCTATCGACGGCAAGGCTTACACCCCACAAGAAATTTCTGCTATCATTCTTCAAAAGCTTAAGGCCGATGCCGAAGCATATCTTGGTCAAACCGTAAGCGAAGCAGTTATTACCGTTCCTGCTTACTTTACCGATGCACAGCGTCAGGCTACCAAGGATGCAGGTAAAATTGCAGGTCTTGACGTTAAGCGTATTATCAACGAGCCTACCGCAGCTGCGCTTGCTTATTCTATAGATAAGGAAGACGACCAGAAGGTTATGGTTTACGACCTTGGCGGCGGTACCTTCGACGTATCTATTATTGAAATGGGCGACGGCGTTCAGGAAGTTCTTGCCACAGCAGGTAACAACCGTCTTGGCGGCGACGACTTCGATAAGCGCATTATGGACTGGATTGTTGCAGGCTTCAAGGCCGAAAACGGCATCGATTTATCGAACGATAAAATGGCTATGCAAAGAATTAAGGAAGCCGCAGAAAAGGCTAAGATTGACCTTTCAGGTATGACTACTACCGATATTAACCTTCCCTTTATTACTGCCGATGCAACCGGCCCCAAGCACTACGAAGCAACCCTTACCCGTGCTAAGTTCAACGAGCTCACCGACGACCTTGTAGAAGCTACAATGGGCCCCGTTCGTCAGGCACTTTCCGATTCGGGCCTTAACAAAAACGAAATTCACAAGGTTCTTATGGTTGGCGGTTCTTCACGTATTCCCGCCGTTCAGGAAGCAGTTAAAAACTTCATCGGCAAAGAGCCCAGCAAGGGTCTTAACCCCGACGAATGTGTAGCACTCGGCGCAGCTATTCAGGGCGGCGTGCTCGGCGGCGACGTTAAGGGTCTCTTACTTCTTGACGTAACACCCCTTTCACTTGGTATTGAAACCATGGGCGGAGTTTCCACAAAGGTTATCGACAGAAACACCACCATTCCTGCTAAAAAGAGCCAGATTTTCTCTACCGCTGCAGACGGTCAGACTTCGGTTGAAGTTCACGTTCTCCAGGGTGAAAGAGAATTTGCAAGAGATAACAAAACCCTTGGTATCTTCAAGCTCGACGGAATTGCTCCTGCTCCCCGTGGAATCCCCCAAATTGAAGTAACCTTCGATATCGACGCAAACGGTATTGTTAACGTTTCGGCTAAAGACCTTGGCACCGGTAAAGAGCAGTCCATCACCATTACTGCTTCTACCAATATGTCTAAGGACGATATCGATAAGGCTGTAAAAGAGGCTGAACAGTATGCCGCAGAAGATAAAAAGCGCAGGGAAGAAGTAGACCTTCGCAACTCTGCCGACCAGATGGTATACACCACCGAAAAGACCATTTCCGATATGGGCGATAAAATCACCGAAGACGAAAAGAAGGGTCTTGAAGATGCTAAGGAAGCATTAAAGGAAGCCTTAAAGGGCGACGACCTCGATGCTATCAAGGCAAAGCAGGAAGAGCTTCAGAAGCAGATTTATGCAGTAAGCGAAAAGCTTTATAAGGCTGCAGCCGAAGCACAGCAGGCACAACAGGGCGGCGCAGATAATGGAAATGCAGCAGGCCCCGACGTATACGACGCAGATTATACTGATGTTGACGATTCAAACAAATAAGCCGTTTGGCTTATTTGTTTGAAAATGATGCACGCTAAAGCGTATGAAGCAACTTCGCTGTGAAGGGCACCTGCGGTGCATGAAGGTTGTGCTTCGCACAAATTTTGGAGCCTGCGGCGCATTTATATTAGTGCCTTTGGTACTCCGAAATTTTGCCGTCAGGCAAACCATCATTACCCGAAGGGTTCCATCTTTTTGCGAAAGCAATACATCATTTCGCCTTTGGCGATACATCATTCCTAAAAACCGGAGGTTTTTTAGTTGGCAGATAAACGTGATTATTACGAAGTCCTTGGCGTTCAAAAGGGCGCTAGCGACGATGAAATAAAAAAAGCATACAGAAAAAAGGCTAAGCAGTTCCACCCCGACCTGCACCCAGGCGACGCCGAAGCCGAAAAGAACTTTAAAGAAGCGGCCGAAGCCTACGAAGTGCTTTCCGATAAAGACAAAAAGGCACGTTACGACCAGTTCGGCCACGCAGGTGTAGACCCCAACTTTGGCGCAGGCCAGGGGGGCAACCCCTTCGGCGGCGGTTTTGGCGGCGTAGATTTTGACCTTGGCGATATTTTCAATATGTTCACCGGCGGTGGTTTTGGCGGCGGCAGGGGAAGAAACCCCAACGCACCAAGACGTGGCGCCGATGTAGAAAATCGTGTTGTCATTTCTTTTGAAGAAGCGGCAAAGGGCTGCGAAAAGAAAATTAAGGTAACAAGAATTGAAAACTGTGGCGAATGTGGCGGCTCGGGCGCGGCGGCAGGTTGCACACCCGTAACCTGTACCAAGTGCGGCGGTACCGGCCAGATTACCATTCAGCGCGGCGGCTTCTTTATGTCTATTGAAACCCACCCCTGCGATGTCTGCGGCGGCCGTGGTAAAACTATAGAAAAGCCGTGTAGCGTTTGTAGCGGTCTTGGAAAAATTCGCCATACGATAGATAAAACGGTTGAAATTCCTGCAGGTATTGACGACGGTATGGCCTTTTCTATTAAGGGCGAAGGCAGTGTGGGCGCAAACGGCGGCCCGAACGGCGACCTTGTTATTGACGTTACCGTAAGACCCCACCCCTTCTTCGAAAGGCACGGCGACGACGTCTACTGCGAAATCCCCATAACCTTTGCGCAGGCGGCGCTGGGTGCCGAAATTATTGTACCTACGCTTGACGGCAAGGTTAAATTCAACATACACGAAGGCACACAGCCCGGCGAAAAATTCAAGCTCAGGGACAAGGGTATTAAACACCTTAAATATTCGGGCAAGGGCGACCAGTACGTTATAATTAACGTGGAAGTGCCGAAAAGCCTTAACAAAAAGCAAAAAGAATTACTTAAAGCCTTCGACGATGCTACAGACGATAAGAATTATGATAAGAAAAAATCATTTTTCGATAAGGTAAAGGAATTATTTGATTAAATTTTAATAAGGAGATGTAAAAATGAGCGAAAATAAAGAATATAACCCCGATATTATAAATTTAACCGATGACGAAGGCAAGGAATACACCTTCGAAGTGCTCGATGCTATCGAGTCAGAGGACGGAAGATACCTTGCAATGCTTCCCGTTTTTGAAAACCCCGAAGAAATGCTTGAAGACAGCGGCGAGCTTGTTATAGTTAAGGTGGGCGAAGAAAACGGCGAAGAATATCTTTTCCCCATCGAAGACGACGACGAGTACGAATTCGTAGCCGACGCCTTTATTGAAAGACTTCAAGATGTGTTTGAAATCAATGAAGAATAAAAAAGCACCCGAAAGGGTGCTTTTTTAAATGAAGGTTTGTCTTCGACAAAATGAAGCACCTTCGGTATGATGCTTGGCTTCGCCAAATGAAGCTTTGCCTTACGGCAAAATTTATGTGTGCCTTCGGCACGGAATGTCATTCCCTCCACCGTCTTCGACGGTCCCCCTCCCTTCCTTAAAGGGAGGCTAAACGGCAACCGTAGGGCGCGACGGTACGGCTTACGCCCAGACCCTTTTGTCCTTCGGACATTTCCCCTATGAGGGGAATCACCTCGACGCGCCGCATATGGTGCAATGAATTGCGCTACTGCGTTTTGTTTTGCACAAGTTTAATATTCTTTTCTTTTTCGGCCTTTTCTTCCTCTTCGGTAGAAAGAATATAAAGCTCTTCGCAAGCACGCTGTGCAGAAACGAGTTCGTTTATTGCTTTTTCGGTTGCGTCGAGTAGTGTTAAATACATTTGTTTGTAGTCTGCCATTATAAAAACCCCTTTTTTTGTTAATTATAGGTCAATTTAACCCTAATGTCAATAGGTCAAACAGCCATAATATTAGTGGGTGATATTATGAGCAGACTTAAAGAACTTCGAATAGAACGTGGCTATACTCAGGTAAAAATGCAAATGCTTACCGGCATAGACCAAAGCGATTATTCTAAAATAGAAAACGGAAAAAGATATTTAAGCTTCGAGCAATGTATTAAGGTTGCCGATGCGCTTAATACAAGCATGGACTATCTTGCAGGAAGAACAGACCAGAAAGAACCCTACCCAAAATCAAAAAAGGCAGGCCGTTAGGCTTGCCTTTTTCATTGCTCGGCTCGTGCCCACGGTACGCAATTTAAATAATAAATAAGAAAGAATAAATAATAAAAATGGTGTCGCGTTGCGACATATATAAAATCGCACCGTAGGTGCTCGTTTTTTATTATTTATTCTTTCTTCTTTTTTCTTTATTATTTAATTCGGGTTCCCACCCTGCCGTAAGGGCATATGATAACCTGCAAAAAAGCAGGTGGGTGCCGCCTGCACGGTTCGGGCTTCCAACATCCGATAAAATCGGGAGGCCTGCTCACCATCCGCACAAGGTTAGGCCCCAAGTTAAAGGTTGTAGGGTTATAAATGCTAACATACACGAACAGGGTAGGATGAATTTTGCAAAAATATTTTATCATAATCCTATAAAAAACACAAGATATTTACTGAAAACACAGAAATATTATTCCCCGAAAGCCTTTATTTTAAAGGTTTTTTTGGGGTTTGCTTTAGCGTAATAAAAATTTTTTTAAAAAATTTGAAAAAAGACTTGACTTTAATGCTTTAAAGCGTTATACTAAACAACATCGACGGGGGCGCAGGGTTTGGTTGCCCCGAAAAGTCGGGACACGGGACCTTTCTTCCCGCTCCAAACCGCCCTGCTTCCCGTAATAGAAAAAGGAGTTTTAATTATGAAAAAATTATTAGCAATCATCACAACCTTAGCCCTTCTTTGTTGTTGTTTCGCAGGTTGCGGAGCACAGGGCAACGACGACCCTGCAGGCGACGCTAACCAAAAATATACCGTTGGTATTTGCCAGCTTGTTACCCACGATGCACTCGATGCTGCAACAAAAGGCTTTAAAGACGTTCTTATTGAAGAATTCGGCGACAACATCGAATTCATTGAAGTTAACGCCGCAAACAACCCCGATACCTGTACAACCGCTGTAAACGACTTCGTTTCCAAGAAGGTTGACTTAATTATGGCAAATGCAACACCTGCACTCCAGGCTGCATACAATGCCACCACCGAAATTCCCATTTTAGGCACATCTGTTACCGAATACGGCGTTGCCCTTGAAATTGAAGATTTCAACGGTACCGTTGGCGGCAACGTTTCGGGTACTTCCGACTTAGCACCCTTAACCGAACAGGCTCAAATGATTATCGACCTTGTTCCCACCGCTAAAACCGTTGGTATGCTTTACTGTAAGGCAGAAGCAAACTCTGCTTATCAGGTAAAGGTTGTTAAAGATTACCTTGAAGGCAAGGGCCTTACCGTTAAAGACTTCGGCTTCAACGGAAGTGAAGACGTAGCAAGCGTTTCCGAAGCTGCCGCTTCTGCTTGCGACGCTATCTACATTCCCACCGATAACACCGCTGCTTCCTGCACCGAAACCATCAACGGCGCAGTTGCTCCCAAAAAGGTTCCCATCATTGCAGGCGAAGCAGGCATCTGCTCGGGTTGCGGTATTGCAACACTTTCCATCAGCTACGAAGAACTCGGCCGCACCACCGGCGCTATGGCTGTTAAAATCTTAAAGGGCGAAGCCGATATCGAAGAAATGGCTATCGAATACGATAACAAGCCCGTTAAGAAGTACAACAAGACACTTTGCGACGAACTTGGCATTACCATTCCCGAAGGCTACGAAGAACTTAAATAATAACTTGATTTTTAGTTCGTTATAATATAAAATAAGTGTGTGCCGTGGCTTTTTGCGCTGCGGCACATTATTCTGTTTTTTAGGAGTTAGTTATGGATTTTTTAAATTGGCTTGCAGCCATGCCGGGTGCCGCCGCCCAGGGTATGATTTGGGGCATTATGGCAATCGGCGTATATATTACATATAAAATATTAGACCTTGCCGACTTAACTGTCGACGGCTCTATGGTTACGGGTATGGCCACCTGCGCTATGCTTATGGTAAACGGCTGGAACGTGTGGGCCGCAATGGGCGTCGCCTTCTTAGTTGGTATGTTAACCGGTGTTGTAACCGGTGTTTTCCATACCGTTATGGGCATTCCTGCCATACTTGCAGGTATTTTAACACAACTTATTTTATGGTCGGTTAACCTTAAAATTATGGGCAAGGCAAACCAGGCTCTTCCCGCAAGAAAGTTCGACGTACTTGTTACCCAGCTCCATAAGTACGAATCGCTTGTTTATCTGGCTTTAGCCTGCGTTATACTTGTTGCGGTACTTTATTGGTTCTTCGGCACTCGCTACGGTATGTCTATCAGAGCAACCGGCTGCAACGAAAAAATGTCAAGAGCTCAGGGC
The DNA here is from genome assembly GCA_017381035.1 of Clostridia bacterium. Classification (GTDB taxonomy): domain Bacteria; phylum Bacillota; class Clostridia; order Oscillospirales; family Acutalibacteraceae; genus SFWF01. Next base: position 27,958 of record JAFOCW010000018.1, read on the forward strand.
ATTAACACAAGCTTTAACAAGGTTGTGGGTCTTGCACTTTCCAACGGTATTGTTGCTTTTGCAGGCGCACTTCTTGCACAGTATTCGGGTAAGGCCGACATTTCCGACGGCCGTGGCGCCATTGTTATTGGTCTTGCCGCCGTTATTATAGGCGAAGTAATAGTTTCAAGAATGGGACATAACTTTGTAATAAGGCTTACCGGTGTACTTATTGGCGGTATTGTTTACTACGTGGTTTACCAGACGGTTATCTTCTTAGGCCTTGATACCGACCTTTTAAAGATGCTTTCTGCATTGGTGGTTGCAATCTTCCTTGCCATTCCCCACCTTAAAAAGACCTATTTCAAAAGGCCTGTAATTCAGCAGAACAAGGAGGCGGCATAAATGTTAGAGCTTAAAAATATAACTAAAATATTCAATGTCGATACTCCTAACGAAAAGGTTGCGCTCGATAATTTGTCGCTTACCCTTGAAGACGGCGATTTTGTTACGGTTATCGGCGGTAACGGCGCAGGCAAATCTACAATGCTTAATGCAATTGCGGGTACCTTCCCCGTAGATGCAGGTAATATTATTATCGACGGCGAAGATATAACCAAGCTTCCCGAATACAAAAGGGCAAAGTTCATTGGCCGTGTTTTCCAGGACCCAATGACAGGTACAGCCGCAGATATGTGGATTGAAGAAAATATGGCGCTTGCAATGCGCAGGGGCAAATCCCGTGGTTTTTCCTGGGCAATCAACGATAAAGACAGAAGAATTTACCGTCAGATGCTTTCCCGTCTTGACCTCGGTCTTGAAGACCGTCTTTTCCATAAGGTAGGTCTGCTTTCGGGCGGTCAGCGTCAGGCAATTACCTTGCTTATGGCCTCTATGAACCACCCCAAGCTTCTGCTTTTAGACGAGCACACAGCGGCGCTCGACCCAAAAACCGCCGCAAAGGTGCTTTCCATTACCAAAGAAATTGTTGAAGAAGAAAAACTTACAACAATTATGATAACCCACAATATGAAAGATGCCATTGCCTACGGCAACCGTCTTATTATGATGAATGCAGGCAAGGTTATTCTTGACATTAAGGGCGAAGAAAAGTCAAAGCTTACGGTTGAAGATTTGCTTGCCGCGTTTGCAAAAGCAGGCTCCGACGGCGCCGCAAACGACAGAATGTTATTGATTTAATGCAATTTTTAGTAAAAAGCACTAAATTAGCAAAAGAATTTTGTTGTATTTGACAGTTTCCTTTTTCACTTTACTGTGCTAAAATAGATTACAAATAATTTTTTAAATTATTATAAACAAAGAGGAGATTTTATTATGAAATCAGTATTCAAAAAAGTGCTTGCAGTAGTGCTTGCTACTGTAATGCTCGCAACGTTTGCCGCTTGTGGCGGCGCTAACAGCTATACCGCAAACAATACCGAATTTGTTATCGGTGTTTCCGGCCCCCTTACCGGTGCTGCTGCTGTTTACGGTGTTGCAGTTAAAAACTCTGCTCAAATGGCTATCGACGAAATCAACGAAGCAGGCGGCTTAAACGGTGTTAAGTTCAAGCTCGAAGCTCTCGACGACGTTCACGATGCTACAAAGGTTGCTGCTAACTATGCAGCTATGCTCGAAGGCGGTATGCAGGTATCTTTAGGTACCGTTACCACAGCCCCCGGTCTTGAATTCACAAAGCTTTCGGTAGAAGATAACGTGTTCTTCCTTACTCCTTCTGCTTCGGGCGACAAAATTCCCGAATTCGACAACGGCTTCCAGATGTGCTTCGCAGACGGTAACCAGGGTAAAGTTGCTGCAGACTACGTAAACGGTCTTGGTCTTACCGAAATCGGCGTATTCTACAAGTCCGACGACCCGTACTCCGACGGTATCTACAAGCAGTTCAAAGAAGCTCTCAGCAGCTCCATCAAGGTTGTTGAAACCGTATTCACCGGCGAAGCTTCCGACTTCTCTACCCAGATTAACTCTCTTAAAGATTGCAAGTTTATCTTTATGCCCATCTACTATCAGCCCGCTTCCGTATTTATGAATCAGGCTAAAGACATCATCGCTGCAGACGCTGTTTACTACGGCTGCGACGGTTTCGACGGCCTTGCAGGTCAGTTCGAAGACTTCTCTGTAATTCCTCAAGAAGTTTCCATGCTTTCTCACTTCGATTCTAACGCTACCGACGGCGCTGCTGCAGACTTCGTTAAGAAGTATACCGAAAAGTTCGGCGCAGAAACCCTTAACCAGTTCGGCGCTTCTGCTTACGACTGCGTATACGCTATCTTCAATGCAATGAAGGCTGCTATCGATGCAGGCGAAACCATCGACGTTACTATCTCTGCTTCCGACCTTTCCGAAATCCTTAAGGCTCAGTTCACCGGCGACTTCACCTACAGCGGTGTTACCGGTACCGACATTAAGTGGCAAGATAATGGTTACGTTGAAAAGGGCGCAGTTAAGTACGTTCTTAAGAATGCTAACGGAAAATAATTTAACATAATTTTATAAACACCAGGTTTGCCGGTGCAGTTTTTCTGCTCCGGCAACTTGTGCTAATTAGAATGTAGGTTTTTTATGGAATTTATCGAAACTTTACTTAACGGTTTAAGTATCGGCAGTACCTATGCCATCATTGCGCTCGGCTACACAATGGTTTACGGTATTGCAAAAATGCTTAACTTCGCACACGGTGATGTTATCATGGTGGGCGGTTATATGATATTCCTTACAATGGCAAACATCGGCAACCCTGTTTTAGGTCTTCTTATTGCCGTGCTTTTCTGCGTTGTGCTTGGTGTATCTATCGAAAAGGTTGCTTATAAGCCGCTGCGTGGCGCTTCGCCCCTTGCCGTACTCATTACGGCCATCGGTGTTAGCTACCTTTTACAGTCAACCGCACAAATTATCTTTGGCTCGGCACCCAAAATGGTTGTTGTTGCCGACCTTGGTAATTTAACCATCGGAAGCCTTACCGTTCCTTACTATATGCTTATAACACTCGGTTGCTCGGTGGTTATAATGGTTGCTTTGTCGCTTTTTGTAAAATACACAAAAACCGGCCGTGCAATGATAGCCGTTTCCGAAGACAAGGGCGCCGCTCAGCTTATGGGTATCAATGTAAATGCAATTATTACCATAACCTTCGCAATAGGTTCGGGTCTTGCTGCATTTGCAGGCTTCTTTATGCTTATGAAGTCTCCTTCTCTTTCAAATACACTCGGCGCAATGCCGGGAATCAAGGCCTTCACGGCCGCAGTTATCGGTGGTATCGGCTCCATTCCGGGCGCAATGGTCGGCGGTATTCTTATGGGTATAGTTGAAGCAATTTCACTTACCATTCCTGCTATTGCACCTTATACCGATGCTATTGAATTTTTAGTTCTTATTGTAATACTCCTTGTCCGCCCAAGCGGAATTTTAGGTAAGGTAAGGAGGGAGAAGGTATAATGGCTAACAAGTTAACCAAAATTAAGTGGAAACATTATATAAACTACATTGCCGTTGCCATTGTAACTATAGTGTTCGGCTCCCTTGCCTTTGCAGGCGCACTTCCGTCATCGGCTCTCTACCTTCTTGAAAAAATTGCAATTTCAATAATTCTTGCAGTTTCACTTTCAATGGTTGTTGGCTTCCTTGGCGAATTATCGCTTGGCCACGCAGGCTTTATGTGCGTTGGCGCATACCTTGGCGGTAAGGCTTCCGCCCTTTTAGAGCCCATGCTTCGTGGTGTTCCCGCAGGCAAAGAAATAGCACTTGTTATTTCGCTTGTTATCGGCGGTGTTGTTGCGGCCCTTTTCGGTATAATCATAGGTCTTCCTGCCCTTCGCTTAAAGGGCGACTACCTTGCCATTGTAACACTTGCCTTCGGTGAAATTGTGCGTTCGGTATTTATGAACACAAGCACAGAATCTTTCGGCGGTGCACTTGGCCTTTCTACACCCCGTTACAACAAAAACTTCTTATTCATTATTGCTTTTGTTTTGGTATTGGTTTGCCTTGCCGTTACCCAAAACCTTATTCGTTCTAAACACGGCCGTGCAATTACCGCTATACGCGATAACGAAATTGCCGCAAGAGCAACGGGTATTAACGTAACAAAATATAAGCTCGCCGTTTTCACCATTTCTTCGCTTTTCGCAGGTGTTGCAGGCGTGCTTTACAGCTATTCCAACTACAACGTGCAGTCGGCTAAGTTCAGCTATAACTATTCAATTGAAATTCTTGTTATGGTTGTTCTTGGCGGTATGGGTAGCATTAACGGCTCCATTATTGCAGCAACCCTTATCACCTACCTCGATAACACACTTCAAACGGTGCTTACGGGCGACCTTGCGGTGCTTCAGGACCTTCTTTATGCGCTTATACTTATTGTTATTGTTATTTACAATAACGCACCTGCACTCAAAAACTTCCGTGAACGCTTTAATCTTCAGGCACTGCTCAAAAGAAAGTTTGACCCCAATCATCAAAAAGATGACGAGGCCAAATGGGACCGTGTGCCTACAAAGATAGAAATGAACGAGGTTTTATCGGTTGATGTTCAACCCCAGATGTCAACCCTCGACCCCGATAAAAAGGAGGGCGTGTAATGGCAGACATCATCCTTAAAACCGAAAATTTAGGTATTTCCTTCGGCGGTCTTAAGGCCGTTTCCGAAGTAAACCTTGAAATCAAGAAAAAACAGCTTTACGGTCTTGTTGGCCCCAACGGCGCAGGTAAAACTACAATTTTCAACATTTTAACCGGCGTTTACAAGCCCACAACAGGTAAGGTTTTCCTTGACGGAGAAGACATTACGGGCAAAACCCAAATGGTAATCAACCACAAGGGCATTGCACGTACCTTCCAGAACATTCGTCTTTTCAATAATATGACGGTCATTCGTAACGTTTTGGTTGGCCTTCACGACCAGCCCGAATTCAAGTGCTCCATGCTTGCAAGTATGCTCCGTTTACCAAAGCACTTCAAGGTTGAAAAGGCCATGAGAGCAAGGGCAAAAGAAATTCTTCGTGTTGTAGGCCTTGAAGAAGAAAGAAACTTCCTTTCCTGCAACCTTCCCTACGGTAAACAAAGAAAGCTTGAAATTGCACGTGCACTTGCAACCAATCCCAAGCTTCTGCTCCTTGACGAGCCTGCCGCAGGTATGAACCCCCACGAAACCGACGAGCTTATGACTATTGTTCGCCGTATTCGTGATGAGTTCGATATGACAGTGCTTCTTATCGAGCACGATATGAAGTTCGTTTCGGGTCTTTGCGACGAAGTAACCGTTCTTAACTTCGGTACGGTGCTCGCACAAGGCACCGCCGAACAGGCACTTAACGACCCCGAAGTTATTCGGGCATACATCGGAGGATAACGCTATGGCATTACTTGAAGTAAAAGACCTGCAGGTGTACTACGGTGTTATTCAGGCGCTTAAGGGCATCAGTTTCGAGGTTAACGAAGGCGAAATCGTTACCTTAATCGGTGCAAACGGCGCAGGTAAAACCACCACAATGCAGTCTATAATCGGCCTTATTCCCACAAGAGGCGGCAGCGTTATTTTCGACGGCCACGATATTACAAAAACACCCTGCCACAAAATTGTACATCTTGGAATGGCCCAGGTTCCCGAAGGCCGCAGAATATTCCAGGAGCTTACAGTTTACGAAAATCTTTTAATGGGCGGTTTTTCGCAAAACGATAAGTCGGCCGTTAAGCAAGACATTGAAAAAATTTACACACGTTTCCCACGTCTTGGCGAGCGCCGCAACCAAATTGCAGGCACTCTTTCGGGCGGCGAACAGCAAATGCTTGCTATGGGACGTGCTATGATGAGCCATCCTAAGCTTCTGCTTCTTGATGAGCCTTCAATGGGACTTTCCCCACTTCTTGTTGACCACGTTTTTGAAATTATCAAAGATTTCAGGGATGACGGCACAACGGTACTCCTTGTTGAGCAGAACGCAGGTAAATCACTTGCAATAAGCGACCGTGCCTACGTTTTAGAGCTTGGCCAAATCGTTCTTTCGGGAACCGGTGCCGAGCTTGCCGCAAGCGACCAGGTTAAAAAAGCCTACTTAGGCGGTTAGAAAAAAGCACTCCGAAGGAGTGCTTTTTTAGGTTTCAGGTGTCAGGTTTCAGGTTTAAAGCGTGCCAAAGGCACAAACTGACATCTGATACCTGACACCTGAAACCTTAAAAAAGACGAGCCATCAGCTCGTCTTTTTAGTTCGCTGTTTTGTGCTTTTTGCTTGGGGATAGATGTTACCGTAATAGAATTCTTCAATAAATTTTGACATAATCTTGTTTCCTCGTTTCTGTAATTTTATTTTACGAAGAAACCTTGAAATACACAAATGTGTGAGTGAAAAACATGTGTGTTTCTGCCGGTATTTCAGTATGTTTTAATCAAGTCCGTTATAAACACCCGCACCAAAATTCCCAACAAGGTATTTGCTTTGTTTTGGATTTTTTTATTTTACATTTTGCCGGTCAAACGCGTTTTATAATCTTGTTTTTTAAAAATTCTATACAATAATTTGTAAAAATGTTCATATTTGCAAAAATTTTGAATACCTTTAAATTGTAATTATTGCACAAAAGCAATGCGCAATTTTATGTTATTTTTGCCGAAAACGATAAAAGCTATTGACATCTGATGAAAAATATGGTTAAATATACTTGTCGGAAAACTGAAAACGTTTTCAGTTCTCCTTTTTTACACGTTTTTCACCGTTTTTTTGAACAAAAAGGAACAAAACAATGACCATTAAAGACGTTGCAAAATACAGTGGTGTTTCAATAACCACCATTTCCCGTGTTTTGAATAATCACCCCGACGTGCGTGAAGAGGTGCGCGCCAAGGTGTTAAA
>JAFOCW010000019.1 GCA_017381035.1 Clostridia bacterium
AATAGATAATGTTAGTATGGACTATCTGTCTATGGGAATGTCGTCCGATTATGCCGAAGCCATAATGTGCGGAAGTAATATTGTTCGTGTAGGCACCTCCCTTTTTGGAAAACGCAATTATAATTAACATATAAGGAGAATGAAAATGGCACTTAAAGATATTTGGAATAACTTAGTGAACATTAACGAAAACGACCTTGACGAAGGCTACGCCGAAGAAGCGGCCGAAGAAACAGATGCGGAAGTACGTGTTAAAAAAGAACCCGTTCAAAGAAGAAGTTTCGTAGAAAGACGTACCAACAACACACAAAACGCCGGTGGCGCTATGAAGGTTGTAATTGTTCGTCCCGAAATGTTCGATGAAGTTGCAAACATTGCCGACCATCTTGTTCAGGGTAAAACTATTGTATTAAACCTTGAAACCGCAAACAGAGATGTTGCTCGCCGCATAGTAGATTTTATGAGCGGTGCCGCATACGCCCTTGCTTGCAAACTTAAAAAAATCGCAAACAATACTTTTATTATTGTTCCCGAACATACCGACATTGCAGGAGAACTTATGCTCGACGATTTCAGCGAGCAAAACTACTATGAATAATGGAACCAAGCCTTTTAGTTTCCAGAATTCAAGACGCCTTAAAAATTTGCAATAACTCATCTATACCTAAATTCGTCGGCTTCTTAAGGCCCGAAGAAACAGCGCTTGTAGGTGCAGCCGTGGCAAACTATAACTTAAAACACCTTTTATTTGGCGGTTACGAAAACGCTGAAAGGGTGTTTTTCGGCGTTTTTCCCGACTGGTGTGAAGAGTATGAAGAACAGTTTCCAATTACGGCTTTAACCTTCACCTTCCGCAAGGCCGATACACTTTCCCACCGCGATTTTTTGGGCTCCTTTATGTCGCTTGGCATAACACGGGAATCGGTAGGGGACATTCTTATAGAAGAAGGAAGGGCAGTAGCTTTTTTCACAAAAGAGGTTGCCCCTTACGTTAAAGAACAAACAAGCAAAATAGGTAAAGTAGGCGTACAAATACAAGAAGGCTATACGGGTGTTCTGCCCGGCAGGTCAGCTTTTGCAGAAGTTTCCCATACGGTAGCATCGGCAAGGCTCGACTGTGTGGTTGCCGCTTTAGCAGGTGTTTCACGTAACACCGCCGCAGAATTTATTGAGCAAAAGCTTGTAACGCTAAATTCCGTGTGCTGTGAAAAGGCTACCGCAACTCTTAAGAATTCCGATAACCTGAGTATTCGCACAAAAGGTAAATTCATAATTGACAGTATAGACGAACAAACCAAAAAAGGTCGTCTTAAAATAAAGGCCAGAAAGTATATATAATGGGGGTAAAATTATGTTACTAAACGCAAAAAACATTAAAGATGCCGTATTTGCTACATCTATGAGCGGTTATAAAAAAGATGAAGTAGATACCCTGCTCGATAAGGTTTACGAAGACTACAGACAGTTCGAAGAAATAGTTTCGGCAAAACAAAACCGTATTGCCGAGCTCGAAAAAGAACTTTCCGAAAAGTCAAGCTCAATGAACAGTATTAATACCGTTTTATTAAGCGCTCAAAAGCTTGCCGACGAAATAGTTGAAAAGGCAAAGGTTGAAGCACAAGACATTGTAGATACCGCAAACACCGAAGCAGAAAGTATTAAACTTCGCACCAAAAAGGCGCTCGAAGAAATAGATTCCGTTTTAACCGAACAAAGAAACAGCGCTCAGGCTCAGGTTGATATTATGCTTGAAGAAGCCGCAAGAAAATCTGAAGGTATGATACTTGCCGCTAAAGATTCTGTTACAAGGGAACAGCTTCTTTTCGATAAGTTAAAGTCCGAAGTTGCCGAGTTTAAGCATCAAATTAAGGAAACATACAAAACACACCTTGAATCTCTTTCAAAGCTTCCCGAAGAAGTTGTGTTAAACCCCGAGCTTGCAGCTTCCACCATTGAAGACATAATTAATAAAGAACCCGACCTTTTAAGATTTATTGAAAAAACACCGGTTATTGTTCCCGAAGTAATCAGCGAAATCACCGACGAACAAACAGAAGAAACTGCCGAAGAAGCAAATGAAGATATTGCAAAAACCCAGGTTGTTGAACTTCCATCCGCTATTTTTGAAATAAAGGACGAAGAAGAGCCTATATCAACCGGTTTTGTAATTGAAACCATCGAAGATGACGACAGTGATAACGATAGCGATAACGACGGACCTGCTTTTTCAAAAGGCTTTTTCGCAAAAAATAAATAATTCTTTAGGAGATAAATATAATGCAACAGCAAGATTATAACAAAACATTAAACCTGCCCGTAACCGAATTTCCAATGCGTGCAGGCCTTCCCACCCGTGAGCCCGAAGCTTTAAAGCAGTGGCAAGACGAAGACGTATACGGCGAGCTTTTAAAGCTTAACGAAGGTAAACCCCTTTACATCCTTCACGACGGCCCCCCTTATGCTAACGGTATTATTCATATGGGTACAGCCCTTAACAAATCTCTTAAGGACTTCGTAGTTCGCTACAAAAATATGACCGGTTTCAAAGCCCCCTATGTTCCCGGTTACGATACCCACGGTCTTCCCACCGAGCTTAAGGCAAGAAAGGCCGCAGGCATGAAATCAAGCGAACGTATTTCTGCCTTAGAGCTTCGCAAAATGTGTAAAGATTTTGCGGTTAATTTTGCCGAAGACCAAAGAAAACAGTTCGAGCGTCTTGGCGTTCTCGGTGAATGGGACAACCCCTATTTAACCCTTAAAAACGAATATGTTGCAAAGCAGATTGAAGTGTTCGGTAAAATGGCAGAAAAAGGCTATATTTACAAGGGCCTTAAGCCTGTTTACTGGTGCTCCGACTGCCAGACTGCGCTTGCAGAAGCCGAAATTGAATATGCAGAAGACCCCTGCTATTCCATCTACGTTAAATTTCCCGTTAAGGAAGATAAAGGCGTTCTGTCAGGCCTTGGCGTAGACCCCAATAAAACATACTTCGTAATCTGGACAACAACTACCTGGACTTTACCTGCAAACCTTGCTATCTGCGTAGGCCCCGAGTATGAATATTCGGTTGTAAAGCACGGCGAAGAATACTATATTATGGCTACCGAACTCGTAGAAAATTCTATGGCTGCAGCCGAAAAGGAAGACTACGAAATCGTTGCTAAGGTAAAGGGAAGCGAGCTTGAATATATGGTTGCCCGCCACCCCTTCATTGACCGCGATTCCTTAATTATCGTAGGCGACCACGTTACCTTAGAGAGCGGTACCGGCTGTGTTCACACAGCTCCCGGCCACGGTGTAGACGACTTTGAAGTTTGCCGTAAATATAAAGAAATCGGTATGGTTGTACCCGTAGACAATAAGGGTATTTTAACCGAAGAAGCAGGTATGTTTGCCGGCCTTTCCACCGAAGCCGCCAACAAGAAAATTGCCGTTTGGCTCGACGAAAACGGCTATCTCTTCGCACTTAAAAAGATTATTCACCAATACCCACACTGCTGGAGATGTAAAAACCCAATTTTATTCCGTGCAACAGAACAGTGGTTCTGCTCAATTTCTTCTTTCGCCGACCAGGCAGTAAAAGAAATTGAAAAGGTTAAATGGGTTCCCGAATGGGGCGAAGGCAGAATTACCGGAATGGTTAAAGACCGCAGCGACTGGTGTATTTCACGTCAGCGTACCTGGGGTGTTCCTATTCCTATGTTCTACTGCGAAGACTGCGGTAAAGAATACATTACCCCTGCTTCCATTAAAAAGATTGCCGACATTTTCCGTAAAGACGGGGCAGATGCCTGGTACGCAATGGATGCTGCCGACCTTATTGTTGAAGGCGCAAAATGTTCTTGCGGCTGTGAAAGCTTCAAGAAGGAAACCGATATTATGGACGTTTGGTTCGATTCGGGTGTTTCCCACGCTGCAGTGCTCGACAACCGCGACTATTTAGGCAAGCCTGCCGATCTTTATTTAGAAGGCGCCGACCAGTATCGTGGTTGGTTCCAGTCTTCTCTTTTAACATCGGTTGCAACCGACGGTATTGCCCCCTATAAAACCGTTGTTACTCACGGTTGGGTTGTAGACGGCGAAGGCAAGAAGATGTCTAAATCTCTTGGCAACACCATAATCCCCGACGATATCGTTAAGCAGTACGGTGCCGACATTCTTCGCCTTTGGGTTGCTTCAAGCGACTACCACGCCGACATTCGTGTTTCCAACGACATCTTAAAGCAGCTTTCCGAAATTTACCGTAAAATCAGAAATACCGCAAGATTTATTCTTGGCAACATTTCCGATTTCGACCCCAATACCGATATGGTAGCAGATACCGCACTCGAAGAAATCGACCATTGGGCATTAATGCGCCTCGACGAAGTTGTTAAGGCCTGCCGTGAAGCGTATGAAAACTTCGAATACCATATCATTTTCCACGCAATTCATAACTTCTGCGTAATTGATATGTCTAACTTCTATCTTGACGTTTTAAAGGACAGACTTTACGTTGAAGCTAAAGACAGCGCCACCAGAAGAGCGGCTCAAACAGCAATGTACAAAATACTCGATACCATTGCACGTCTTGTATCTCCCATTCTGGCTTTCACTGCCGATGAAATCTGGCAGTTTATGCCCCATACAAACGATGTAGACGCTCGCCACGTTGTATATAACGCAATTCCCGAAGCAAAGGGCGAATACGACGAAGAATTTATGGCTCGCTGGGCTAAAATTCACGAAATGCGCGATGACGTTAAAAAGGCGCTCGAGCTTGCCCGTGCCGATAAGGTAATAGGCGCTTCGCTCGATGCCAAGGTAACCCTTTATGCCGAAGGCGAACTCTTCGACTTTGCCGAAAGCGTAAAAGATATACTTCCCACCGTATTTATGGTGTCCGACTTCGAACTCGTGAAGGGTCAGGGCGGAAGCTTCAAGGGTGATGTTGAAGGTATGAGTGTTACCGCTGTTCATGCCGACGGCGAAAAGTGCGCTCGTTGCTGGTCATTCGGTAATACCGTAGGCAAGGATGAAAACCATCCCACAATCTGTGCACGCTGTGCAGAAGTTATTAAAACAATAGACTTTATCTAAAATCGGAGGCTATATTTTGTCTTTCGTTTTGGCAATAATAACGGCGGCGATTTTTCTCGCCGCCGACCAGATAACCAAATACATCGTTACAACCAATATGGAGCTTGGACAGTCCATCGATTTTATCGACGGTCTGTTTGATTTTACCTATATTCATAACGATGGCGGCGCTTGGGGCGTCTTCGGCGGAAGCCGTTGGTTCCTTATCGCCTTTACTGCGGTTATTATGGTAGTCTTAATTATATTATTAATAAAAAATAAGAGAAAAAGTGCCCTCTTCTTTTGGGCGGGCACCTTAATACTTTCTGGTGGAATAGGCAATATGATAGACCGCATTTTCCGAGGCGGCAATGTCATAGATTTTATTCATACCATATTTATAAACTTCCCAATATTCAACGTGGCAGACTGTGCCGTTGTAATTGGCGCAGGGCTTCTTATTCTTTACTTTGTTCTCGATATGAAGAACGATATTAAAAAGGAAAAAGAATAATGGAAAAGTTAGTTCTTATTCCCCAAAAAAACTTCGACAGATTAGATGCCTACATAGCCGAAAACACCGATATTTCTCGTTCCCGTGCGGTTAAATTAATTGAAAGCGGCGAAGTTACGGTTAACGGTAATTCGGTCAATAAAAAAGCTTCCTTAAAAGAAGGCGATAGGGTAGAAGTAGTTGTGCCCGATGCCGTTCCTCTTGAAGCTAAGGCTCAAGATATACCGCTTGACATTCTTTACGAAGACGGCGACCTTCTTGTTGTAAATAAGCCTAAGGGAATGGTGGTGCATCCTGCCGCAGGCAACTTCGACGGCACCCTTGTAAATGCACTTTTGTCCCACTGTAAAGGCTCCCTTTCGGGCATTGGCGGAGTAATGCGACCCGGCATTATTCACCGCATAGATAAAAATACTTCGGGTCTTTTAATGGTGGCCAAAAACGATGCTTCGCATCAGCACTTAGCCGCCCAAATTAAAGCACATTCCTTTGTCCGTGAATACGAAGCCGTGGTTTACGGCAACCTCAAAGACGATAGCGGAGTAATAAATGCGCCAATAGGCCGCCACCCTGTAAAGCGTAAGCAAATGGCGGTTACCGATAAGAACTCAAAAGAAGCGGTTACCCATTATACCGTTATAAAAAGGTATAACGGCTTCACCCACGTCAGATGCCGCCTTGAAACAGGCCGTACCCATCAAATTAGGGTGCATATGGCTTATATCGGGCATTCGCTTGCAGGCGACGACGTTTATGGGCCTAAAAAGGTTATTAAAGAGCTTGGCGGCCAGTGTCTTCACGCCAAAAAACTCGGGTTTATTCATCCCGACGGCCGCTATCTTGAATTCGAATCTGAATTACCTGCTTATTTTAAAGCTTTTCTCTTAAAACTGGAGGGTAAAAAGTAATGAAAAGTGTGCTTAAAATAATTACCGGTATACTCATTATAGTTGAAGCTGTTGTTGCCATTTTCGGCTTTTTCGGCACCCTTGCCCAAGGCTTTATGGCGGCCCTTATTTCGCTCGCAATAAGTATTGCACTTTTGGCACCGCTTGTTGCTATTTGGCTGCTTCTGTCGGAAGTTGAAGCTTTAGAAGTAAAGGTAAATTATCTTGAAAACGAGCACAGAAGAAAAGATATTTTAGAAACCCCACCCGTACCAAATGAAATACCTACGGCTCAAAAGGGAAGAACAGCCATTACCAGTTGGACTTGTGCTAAATGCGGCACGGTTAACAAGGCAAATACGTCCAACTGCGAAAATTGTGGCAGCGCATATTAAATTTTGTCAGCCCTGCTGACTAATATAAAAATTTTCCATAAGCGGAGGAGAAATAATGGAACAAAACAAGAAAAAGCAGTTAGAAATTACTGCGCTCAAGGTTAGAAGAGGAATTATTGATTCCATTCATGCCGCAAAGGCAGGACATCCGGGCGGCTCCTTATCAATAGCCGACCTTCTTACCTACCTTTATTTTGAAAAAATGAACATTGACCCCGAAAATCCAAAAATGGCAAACCGCGACAGATTAGTTCTTTCAAAAGGACACGCGGCACCTGCCCTTTATTCCGTACTTGCCAACAGAGGCTTTTTCCCAACAGAAGAGCTTGTTACCCTTCGTAAAACCGGCTCACGCCTTCAGGGACACCCCGATATGAAGCACATTCCCGGTGTAGATATGTCTTCGGGCTCGCTCGGTCAGGGCATTTCTTGTGCTGTAGGTATGGCTTTATCTGCCAAGCATTTCGGTGATAGCTACCGTGTTTACACCATTCTCGGCGACGGTGAATGTGAAGAAGGTCAGGTATGGGAAGCTGCAATGTTTGCAGGCAATAAAGGTCTTTCAAATCTTACCGCTTATTTAGATTTTAACGGACTTCAAATCGACGGTTCTTGCGAAGAAGTTAACTCTCCGGCTCCGCTCGATAAGAAGTTTGAAGCTTTCGGTTGGAACGTAATTGTTATAGACGGCCATAATTTCGATGAAATTGAAGCCGCTACACTTGCCGCCGAAAAGGTAACAGATAAACCTACCGCCGTTATTATGAACACCGTAAAAGGTAAGGGCGTTTCCTTTATGGAAAACAAGTGCGGCTGGCACGGCAAAGCCCCCGGCGATGAAGATTACGAAATTGCAGTAGCAGAGCTCGACGCTGCTCTTGCAAAGCTTGCATAAGGAGGGCGAAAATAATGGCTGATGTAAAGAAAATTGCTACAAGAGATTCCTACGGCGAAGCTCTTGTTGAACTAGGACGCGAACGTGAAGATTTTATAGTACTCGACGCCGACCTTGCCGAAGCTACCAAAACGGGCGCCTTTAAAAAGGTTTTCCCCGAAAGGTTTTACGACTGCGGTATTGCTGAAGGCAATATGATGAGTATTGCCGCAGGTATTGCCGCAAGCGGTAAAAAGGTGTTTGCAAGCAGCTTCGCAATGTTTGCCGCAGGCAGAGCCTTCGAACAAATCAGAAACTCTATTGCTTACCCCCACTTAAACGTTGTTATCGGCGCTACCCACGCAGGCATTTCGGTTGGTGAAGACGGTGCTACCCATCAGTGCTGTGAAGACATCGCTATAATGAGAAGCATTCCCGGTATGACCATAATCAACCCTGCCGACCACATCGAAGCCAAAATGGCTGTAAAGGCCGCAATTAATCATGACGGTCCCGTTTATTTAAGACTCGGCCGCCTTGCAGTTCCGGTTGTTTTCGATGAAGATTATGCCTTCGAAATAGGCAAGGGCGCAGTTCTTAAAGAGGGAACAGACGTTACCATTATTGCAACGGGACTTATGGTCGCAGAAGCCTTAGAAGCACACGAAATCTTAAAAGCAGAAGGCATTTCTGCACGTGTTATAAATATCGCAACCATCAAACCTTTAGATACCGAAATCGTGCTTAAAGCCGCCAAGGAAACGGGCGCAATCGTTACCGCCGAAGAACACAACGTTATAGGTGGTCTTGGCTCCGCTGTTTCGGAATATCTTTCCGAAATCTGTCCTACAACGGTTGTTAAACTCGGTGTGAATGATACTTTCGGTATGTCGGGTCCTGCAAACGAACTACTCGACAAATTCGGACTTCGTGCTAAAAATATTGCCGAAAAAGCAAAACTGGCAATTGCAAAAAAAGCAGAGTAATGTAAATATAAAGCAACTTTTTAGTAACATAAAAAGTTGCTTTTATTTTTTTAGTTGTGTTATAAAAAGCAGCAATAATAAAATCGGATTAAAGCTATGGAAAATTACTTTTACTATTAAGTAAGGCTCTTACGTAAACGATTAAAAAACTGCTCGAAGATTACCATTCAAGGCTTGTTTATCAACACTGATAACACAAAAAAAGGGAAGAAGACACAATATACATAAATACTTAAGAATAATTGTTAAAATTTAACAAATTACAGTTAAAAAATGGCAAACTCACGAAATAATGCGGAATATAATTACAAAATTGCGGAAAATAATTACTGTTTTTTTAAACGGAAGTGTGTTACAATTCTATAGAATAGTCCGACTATATGTTTTTTTATTATTATATAATATATAAACGCATTAAAAAACGAACGATTTTTATTAAGAAAGGGAGAAAAATTATGAACCAGTTAAAACGAATCTTATGCTTGGTTCTGGCTGTGATGTTTGTATTTGCCTGCGTCGGCTGTGCAGACACACCCGCTTCTAATCCTACGGGAAACAACGGCTCCGAACATCGTCCTCCGTACCAAAGTGAAGACGAAGTAGTTACCGTTGCTTTCGAAGACAAAGACCATCTTTTCGACTACAAAACCGAAAAGTGGGACGGACCTGAAGGTTACGTTATTGTCGTTCCGCAGGGAAATACCGAAGCTATGAAATCTGCCAAGTATCTTCAAAAGTATTTTAAAGATGCTTTTGGTGTAAGCCTTACAATCACAACTGATTCTACCGAAGCTAAGGACAAGGAAATCTTAATCGGTAAAACCAGCCGTGAGGCAAGCAACACAACACTTGGCGAAGCAGAAATGAAGGTTTCGCTTAAAGGCTCTAAGCTTGTTTTCGACGGCGGCCACGACGTAACAGTAGATATGGCTGTTAAAAAGTTTGTCCGTGTTACCACTAAGGTAAACGAAGCCGCAACCTTCAGCTTAGAAACCGATTTCGAGTCCACCCTCGACAACAAGTATGAAGGCCAGTATGCAGGCTACAATTACGTTTGGGGTGAAGAGTTCGAAGGTGTTGGAATTGGCTCTTCTTGGTTCCAGCTCATTGCAAAAATGGCCGGAAGCGACAGAGCAGAAGTTTCCAAGGAAAAGAACGTTGTCGACGTTAACGACGGACGCTTAAAGCTCCATGCGCTTTCATACTTCAACAATAACCGTGAAGGCACCGAATATCGTATTCCTTGCTCAACCGTTACTCACGAAACAATGAACTTCAAATACGGCTACGCCGAAATCCGTGCACGTGTTCCTTACAAGTGGGGCTGCTTCCCGTCTTGGTGGACACAGTCAACTGCAGGTGTTTGCGGCTACAGAACCAAAGACATTATGTTTGAAGTTGATATTTTCGAAATATTCAACGCTTGGGAAAAAACACCTAACTTAATTCAGTGGTACGAAGCAGGCTTCGACTACGGCAGCAAGTATCCTAACTGCTGGAAGCTTAAAGAGCTTGGTGTAACACCTAAGCCCGGCGAACATCAGTCTATTGCTGACTGTTGGGTTGGCCATAACGACCAGCTCTTCAAGTGGGAAGAAAATCCGAACCTCAGCAACGAATATCATACATACGGTTACGAGTGGACACCCACCGAAATCAAAATGACCATCGACGGCAAAGAACACGCTGTATTCGATATTTCTCAACCCAGAGACTCTTACAATGAAGCTATGCTTCCCGGTACAAATTCTCCGATATACTTCCACGACCCGCAGGGCTTCATCTTCAACAACCACATCTTCTTAGATGGTGTATCTTTAGCATCTGCATCGGTTGCTAAGTATCCTAAGTCTCTTCCCGCAGCATTCTACATTGACTGGATTAGACTTTATCAAAAAGACGACAATGGCAGCAAAATTTATTTTGATGACCAGCGTGATTATTTAAGTTAAGGAGGAAATAAGGTAATATGTTATCTGTAATTAATAAAGTAAAGAAACATAACTTTGGCCGTTCACTGTTATCTGTAATTCTTGCAGTAGCAGTTCTCTGTTCAGCCTTATCAATGGTAGCCTTAATTCCTACCTTAGCTGATTACGAAATTTGGGACGGCACCCGTACAGCACCCACACAGGGTAGCGGTACCGAAACAGACCCCTATCTCATCACCAACGGCTCCGAACTCGCTTACGTTATCGTAACCGGCGGTGGAGCAAACACCTATTATAAATTAACCGACGATATTTATCTTAACGATATTACCAAAATCAATTGGGAAACAGGTGTAGCAGACGCAGGCTATACTCCTAATTCTTGGTACGAAGTATGGCAAATCAATACTCCTCTTGCAGGCTCCGATTTCCAGGGTACCATCAACGGTAACGGTAAGGTAATCTACGGCTTATATTATAATGAGAATCCTGCCAGCTATTCCAGCTATCAGGAAGGCGCAGCATTAATTCCCCGTGTTAAAGCAGGTTGCAATGCCACCATCGTTAACCTTGGAATGGACAATGTTTTCGTTCACGATAACACCACTGCTGCTGCTTTCGTCGCTGTAACAATGGGCGAAGGAACAACACTTAATATGGATAGCTGCTTTGTTGGCGCTAACGCAACTCTTAAATCGGCTAACGCCGGTGCACTCCGTGGTTATGCACGTGAGTCTGAGGGTGGCTCTATCACCAACTGCTATTCTCTTGCTAAAACAGATGCTGTTTACAATTCAGGCCTTGTTGCTTTCAACTGGGAAAAGAACGCTAATCAGCTTGTAATTTCCAACTGCTACAACGCAAACGGTTCTATTTCAACACATGGCGATGCTTACTATTATGTTGAATCAAGCAACAACTACGAATCTGCCGCAGGTGTTCTCACCGAAGGTGTTTCTACCTTAGCCGCAGACAAAATGCAGGGTCAGGACGTATTTACCGACGCTGCTAAAATGCCTAACCTCAACTTAAACGGCAAGTTCGAAGCAACCGACACCTATCCAATTCTTAAGGTGTTCAAGGCTCAGGCAGGCGGAGAAACTCCCACCGTTGATGTTTGGGACGGTGTTACCACAACCGCACCTTCAGGTGAAGGTACCGAAGCTTCTCCTTACTTAATTTCAAACGGTGCAGAACTCGCATACGCTATCTCTAACGGCGGCGGAGCAAATACCTATTATAAATTAACTGCAAACATCTATCTTAACGATATTACCAAAATTAATTGGGAAACCGGTGTTGCCGAAGACGGCTATACACCTAACACCTGGTTCGAAAACGTTGCCTTCCAGGGTAACATCAACGGCGATGGTTATGTTGTATACGGTCTCTACTATAATACTGGCAATACTTCCGATGCGTTTGGTTATTGGGGCTACGGTCTTATCCCCAGAGTAAACGACGGTACCACCGTTAACATTACTGCTCTTGGTGTAGATAACGCTTACGTTAAGGCTTCCAACTCTGCTTCTGCATTTGTAGGCTTTACAGGACCCACATATTACGTTACCGGTGAATATGCAGTAGCTAACATCGACCAGTGCTACGTTGGCGAAAACGTATACCTTGCTGCATTTGCTGCAGGTGCTTTCCGCGGCGGTAACTACAATGGCGAAGTTAACATCACAAACTCCTATTCACTTGCTACTGTTGTAAGCAGTGAATCGAACACCAGCGGTTTCGTTGGCGGCGTATGGAATGCAAGAGTTACCGTAAACAATTCTTACAACGCAAAGGGCACCTTATGCCATCATTGGAATTCATTTACACAAGGTTCCAATAACTATGCTACAGGTTTCGATGCAGATAAAACTGCACAAGGCGAAGGCTTAGTTGCTTTCCGTGCAACCAAGCTCGATGCTGCTAACATGCAGGGCACCGATGCTCTTACCAATGCATCTAAAATGCCCAACCTTAACACTAACGATAAGTTCGAAGCAACCGAAACTTATCCTGTACTTAAAATCTTCACAGGAAAAGAAAATACTCCCGGCGACAACGAACCCGGCAACCAACCCTTAGGTCCTTCAATGCCCGACGGTTACGACATCTGGGACGGTGTTACTACAACAGCACCTTCCGGTGAAGGTACCGACACTTCTCCTTACTTAATTTCTAACGGTGCAGAACTCGCATACGCTATCTCTAACGGCGTTAGCGGTCAGTACTTTAAATTAACTAAAGATATATATCTTAATGATATTTCCAAAGTTAATTGGTCTACTGGTGAAGTAGCAGACGGCTACACCGTTAACAATTGGCTCGTAGGCACTTCCTTCGGCGCTAATCTCGACGGCGATGGCTATACCGTATACGGTGTTTATAACAACGCCAAGCTTACAACAGCCGAAATGGCACAAGGCTTTGCAGATTCCGTAGGTCTTATTCCTAACGTTCCTAACGGCGTTACAGTAAATCTTACCAAAATCGGTGTAGATTGCATGTATCTTAACGCTAAGCAGACCGCATCTGCATTCATCGGTTCTGCAGGTGATAACACCGCATCCGATGCTAACAGAGCAATAATTTACATCGACCAGTGCTATGTTGGTAAGAATGTTGACATCACTGCTTTCGCTGCAGGTGCTTTCCGTGGCTTCTCAAGAAACAGTGCTATCTCGGTTAAGAACTCTTACACATTAGCAACCGTTCGTTCCAACGCCGACAAGAGCGTTGACCCCGACTACAACACCTACAACCCCGAAACTGCTTGGCTTTTTGCTAACGTTTGGGACTGCGATATTCTTACAGTAGAAAACTGCTACAATGCAGTAGGTGCTTTCTTCAAGGGCAGCTGGAACACTTGGAAAGATTGCTTTAAGAACAACTATGCTGCAGGCGGCACAGAAGATACCGATGGCGACGGCACATACGACAAGGTATGGTACACAGCCGCTCCTTTAGATAAGAGCCTTAATGCATCTGATATGCAGGGCCTTGACGTATTCACAAACGATGCTAAAATGCCCGCTCTTAACTCTACCGACGTTTACGAAGCTACCGAAGGCTACCCCATTCTTAAGGTATTCAATAAGTCTACCACACCCGGTGGCGGCGAAACTCCTGACCCAGGTCCCGGTGAAACTCCCGACCCGGGCCCCGGCGGCGATACCGTAACTGTTCCCGACTATGTTTGGGACGGCACAGAAGTTGCTCCTACAGAGGGCGACGGTTCTTCCGCTAACCCCTACTTAATTAAAACTGCCGAAGAACTTGCATACATCATCAAGAACGGCGGCGGTGCAAACACCAATTATAAATTAGCAAACGACATTTACCTTAATGCAGTTGAACACATCAACTGGACTACAGGTGTTGCCGTACAGGGCTACACTCCAAGACAGTGGTACGATAACGCAGCATTCCAGGGTAACATCGACGGCGACGGACACACCGTTTACGGTCTGTACTACAATGCAAATGCAACTGCAAGCTGGTCAATTTGGGGTAATGGTCTCATCCCCAGAGTTGCAGCAAACACAAGTGTTTCTATTGCTAAACTCGGCGTAGATAATGCTTACGTTTCCGGCAAACACGGCGTTTCTGCCTTCGTAGGTTGCGGCGGCGACAACGTAGCTACCACAGACGCTACACGTGCCAAGATTTCTATCGACAGATGTTTTGTTGGCGCTAACGTAGTTCTTACAGGCTACGACGTTGGTGCATTCCGCGGTGCTACAAGAGGCTCAGATACTGTTATTTCTAACTCTTACACCCTTGCAACCTTAAACGGTACCATGACCGGTATCGTAGGCGGCGAAACATGGGATGCTTCCGTAGTTATTAAGAATACTTATAATGCAAACGGTAAACCCACTTCTCAGATTTGGAACCCCGCATACTCCTTCGAAAACGTTTATGTAACCGACTGCGGTGCATATCCCAACGAAGTAACTCAGCTCGACGCTGCTCTTATGCAGGGCGCAAATGCGTTAACCAATATGGCTGACATCAATGCAGACAATGCATTCATCGCAACCGATTCTTATCCCACCATCAACTTTGCAGGCGGCAATGCTCCCGGCGGCAACGTTCCCGGCGATGAAACTGTAACCGTTCCCGACTACGTTTGGGACAGAACAGAAGTTGCTCCCACAAACGGCGACGGTTCTAAGAAGAATCCTTACTTAATCGGTACTGCCGAAGAACTCGCCTATGTAATTGCAAATGGCGGCGCAGGCAAGTATTATAAATTAACAGCTGATATTTATCTTAACGACATTACCTACATCAATTGGTCTACAGGTGAAGCAGCTGACGGCTACGTTCCAAGAACTTGGTACGATAACGTAGCATTTGAAGGCACCATTAACGGCGACGGCTACATGGTTTACGGTCTCTATTTCAAGACCGCAAAAACTCCTAAGTTCGGTTACTGGGGCAACGGTCTTATTCCCCGTGTAGACGGCGGTAAGAGCGCAACCATTTCCAAACTCGGTGTTGACTATGCTTACGTTTCCGGTGAAAACGGTGCATCTGCCTTCGTAGGCTTCGCTGGCGCAAGAGATTCCGGCGGCTCCGATATGGCAAACGTTTCTATCGACAAGTGCTTTGTTGGTGCTAACGTAACTCTTAAGGGTAACGATGTCGGCGCATTCCGTGGCGGCACAAAAGACTCCAACACAAGCATTACTAACGCTTACTCACTTGCTACACTCGACGGTGCTTCTACAAAGGGTATCATCGGTAACATTTGGGATTCAAGCGTAACTATTCAAAACGTATACAATGCAAACGGTACTATTGTTTCTGATATATGGCTTGGACCTATCGATGCCGGTCTTAAGAACGTATACGCTACCGATAAGGCATTATACAAAGATAAGGTTATCGAGCTTACTGCCGATAACATGAAGGGCCTTGACGTATTCTCTAACGAAGCTAAAATGCCCGACATCAACATTGACGATGCCTTTGTTGCACAGGAAGGCTATCCTGTACTTAAGGTATTCACCGATTTACAGACCGATACTATAATTGAAACTCCCGGTCAGGTTTGGACAGGAACCGTTGCTGAAGAGTTCGCTCAGGGCGAAGGTACTGCAACCGACCCGTACATCATCTCCACAGCCGCAGAACTTGCATACGCAGTTAAGTACAACGGCTTTGGCGGTAAATATTTCGAACTTTCACACGACATCTACCTTAACGATGTTACCAATAAACTTTGGTACAACTCTGCAGATTGCAAAGAGTGGTTTGCCGAATCTTCCGGCTTCAACGGTCATATCGACGGTAAGGGCCACATCGTTTACGGTATCTGGTATCCCAACGGCAGCAAGAATCAGGCTTCCGGTCTTATTCCTGTATTCATGAGCGGTTCTATCAAGAACATCGGTGTAAGAAATGCTCAGATTAATGCTGAACAGTCTGCCGGTGGTATCGTTGGTAAAACCGTACGTAGCGGTATGAAGGTTGTAGATTCCTGCTTCGTAGACGAAACAGTATATGTTTCTACCAACCATACAGACTTCGCTTCCGGCGGTATCGTAGGTATGGCTTATGACACCACTAACGGCGCAGAAGTTACCTTGGTAATCAACAACTGCTATTCTAAGGCAAGTCTTTCCGGTATGGATGACGACCGCAAGAACGGTATCTTAGGTGGCTCCTGGAGAACACCTTACTCCATCACCAACTGCTACTCTGTAGGCTATCCTGTTTACACTGCTAAGCACGCAGCTGAAGCAACCTCTGCTTTCTGGAACTATCATCCCGAAACAGATAAGGAAGGCAACCCCACAGCTAACTACAAGAACGAAGTTCGTAACAGCAACGTTCCGCTTACTACATTTGTTTATAACAACTACGCAGAAGTAGGCGAATTAAATCAATGGACAAATCAGGTTGTTATAGCCGACGCTACAACAATGAGAGGCGACGCTGCTCGCACCTCAATGCCTGAACTCGACTATGTAAACGTATTCCAGGTAGTTGAGGGCGGTACACCTAAGCTCAAGATATTCACCTCTATCGACGGTAAAGATATCTTCTCTTCTAAGGATGCCGACTTCTTCGGCGCCGGAAGAGGCTCTATGGATGACCCGTTCATCATCAGAACTGTTGAACATCTCCGTTACGTAGTTGAAAGCTTAGATACCAAGGGCAAGTATTATCAGCTTGGCAACGATATCTATGTAAACGACACAACCAATGCAAATTGGATGAACAATAACCCTGCAACCTGGTACTCAATGGCACCTCACCATAGCTTCGCCGGTAATTTCGACGGTAACGGCTACAAGATTTACGGTCTCTATGTAAACGAAGAGCCCATCGTATATCAGGGTGCAAACTATAAGGGCCCCGGAAAAGAAGATGATTGGATTAACCACGGTACAGCCCTCTTCCCGTACGTAACCCCCGAAGCTTCCATCCGCAACACTCACATCCGTAATTCTTACCTCTCCGGTAAGGGTACAGTGGGCGGTATCGTTGGTAACGTAACCAAGTCAGATGGAATGACTTCAAGACTCAAGCTTGTTGCTTGCTCGGTTGACGAATCAGTTACACTTAAGGGCTTCACCGTAGGTGGACTTATCGGTGCTTCGCATACTTGCGGTATCGACCTTACCTACTGCTACGCTTCCGCTAAAATGTCTAACACAGGTCCCGAAAACCGTTTAAGCGGTCTTGTAGGCGACATCTGGGGCGACAAGTTAAGCGTATTCGAAGCTTACACAACCGACTATCAGGTAACCTTCGGTAGCCTTGTTAACACCACTGCACTTTACGGTCCTGTTGACCAGTTCGGCGTAACTGTATTAAATAAGTCCGATATGCTCGGTGCAAAGGCTAAGAAGAACATGAAGTTCACTTGGGATAAGGTTTGGTACACCGTAGACGGTAAAACACCTCAGCTTAACGTTGTTAAGTACGGCGAAGAAGAATCTCTCTACGACGAAGGTGTTCAAGGCCGCGTATGGTCCGGTAAGGTTGCTAACAACTTCGCTGGCGGTACCGGTACTAAGGATGACCCGTACCTCATCTACACACCCGAACAGATGGCTCGTATCTTCGCGCTCCAGTCTTCCGACTTCACCTACTACAAGCTTATGGCTGACCTTAAGCTCAACAACACTTCTAAGGCAAACTGGGAAGACAGTGCTAAAATGTGGTACGCAGGAAGATACTTCTTCCGTGGTGTATTCGACGGTAACGGACACGTTGTTTCCGGTCTTTACTACAAGAACGAAAACAATACCGATAACTCTTGGGCAGGTCTCTTCCAGGGTATTGGACATAGTTCTACAATTAAACGTCTTGGTGTAATCGACTCCAAGTTAATCAACAAGGGACCCGCTGTTCACAGCTATGCAGCTGCTATCTGCGGCTACTTAGAGCACTGGGATCCGACAGATAACAAAGACGGTTCCAAGAAGGTTCCCGAAATCAGCGAATGCTTCGGTGGCGATTCCGTTTACATTGAAGCAACAGCTGCAGCAGGTATTCTTGCTGCAACTCAGACCGAAGTTATCATCAAGAACTGCTACTTCACAGGCGAACTTACAGGTTCTACCTACTCTGCAGGTATGGTAGCAGATAACTGGGGAGCTTCCGGTCATGGTCCAAGGCTTATTAACTGCTATGCTGCAACCTTAGACGCAGACCCGTTAGGCGACGGTTATGGCGATTGCGGCTTCAACGATGATTCTGTTAATAACGAAAGAACCTACATTACAGACTGTTACGTTGCAGGTGCTTCCAGAGCTACTGCTATTACACCTATCAGCTTAATGTACATGAAGGGTAACGATGCTAAGAAGTATATGCCCAAGCTCGACTATAAGAACGTTTGGATGACCGTAAACAACGGTACACCTGTACTCCGTTGCTTCGGCAGCAATGCTTCTAAGTACTCCAGCACACGTAATCCTAAGGAAGTTATCATCAGCTTCGGTAACCTTGGCGACGCAGTGGTTGAACCGCTTCGCGGTTACCCCGGATACACACCTATCTCTAAGGATGAACTCCCCGTTCCTGAACGTCGCGGCTTCATCTTCAATGGTTGGCATCACTTCAACCCCGATGGTTGTGAATTCGAACTTGAATACTTCCCCAACTACGATATTACTC
The DNA here is from genome assembly GCA_017381035.1 of Clostridia bacterium. GTDB lineage: Bacteria > Bacillota > Clostridia > Oscillospirales > Acutalibacteraceae > SFWF01. Next base: position 18,782 of record JAFOCW010000019.1, read on the forward strand.
TTTATGCTAACTGGACAGAAGTTGGATTTACTCAGAACTTCGATAAAGAACTTAACGAGCAGTACGATTACAACGAAGGTATTGAAATCTTCAAACCGGGTCTTGCTCACTACAACACCAAGTATGTTCATAGTGGCTGGCGTTCACTCCACACCTTGAAAGATAGCGCTGTAGACCCCGAATTCCTTGTTTCTTACGAAAATACACTCCTTGTTGGCTACGAATATGAAATTTCCTTCTGGATGACCACCGATGAAGATGGCACCTCAGGAAAACTCTACTTCGAACAGTCCAACTATGGCGACGTATTCGATGAAATCGTAGGCTATCAGGAAGCATTAACATTCTCCGACCTTAAGGCTGGCGAATGGAAACAGTACAAGGTTAAAATTGTTGCTAACGCTCCTTACTTAATTGTTCGTGCCGAAAATGGAACAAGTCTCTACTTCGAAGACTTCGAAGCAATCCCCACCGGCGCTAAGGGCGAACTTGGCAACCTCATTGGTTACAACCCCGGCTCTGTAGGAAACGAACCCGGTCTCTTCGGACTCGCTCCTTGGGTAGTAGCAATAGTACTCGGCGGTGCTGTAGTGGTACTCGGCGGTGCAGCTGCTGTAGTAGTTGTTGTAATCAAAAAGAAGAAGGTATAAACCTTCAAAACTATTACTAAATAGTTAACCTAAAGAAAGGCAATAGAGTTTTGAAAATTAATCAATTCTCTATTGCCTTTTTCATTTTATTATTGTATAATAATGGATGAAAAAATTTTTCTCTTAATTGAGGTGCACAGCTTATGAAATTTTACAAATTTGGTGAGGAAAAAGTTTTAAACTTAAAACTCACAACCGAAACTAATTTAGATGCCGTACCCGAAGTTACCAAAAACGTAATTTCACGTTTCGCATCGGTAAAAACCACTAATAACGACATTAAGGCTATCTTAGTTAAGCCTCTTTCTCCCGAAACTGTTGCCTTCCTTGAAGAAAAAACAGGCAGCAAGTACGAAGCTCACAACGAAGAGTTTGTAATCAAGGCCGAAGGAAACAACATTGTTGTTTATGCTAACGACGACTCCGGTGTTCGTTGCGGTATTATGACCTTCCTTCGTTTACTTAACACCAAGTCTTGCTTCAACTATACTTATATTTACGACTATCCCTTCAGTTCTTTCCGTGGAGTTAAAATTTATATGCCCGGCAAGAACGAAATTCAGGACTACAAAGATTTTGTTGATATGATGATGTATTATCGTAGCAACAAAATTATGATAGAAGTAGGTGGTGCTATGGAATATAAGCGCCATCCCGAAATCAACGAAGGCTGGGAAGCATTCTGTAAAGAAATGACCGAATATTCGGGTAAAGCTAATAAGGTTCAAGACTGCACTTATCCT
>JAFOCW010000020.1 GCA_017381035.1 Clostridia bacterium
GAGGACGGCAAGCAGGGCATCATCAGAGTTACACTCAAGTATGAGGCAGGCAAGCAGAAGGTTATTCACGGTCTCCGCCGTGTTTCCAAGCCCGGTCTCCGTATCTACTCCAACTGCGAAGATATGCCTAAGGTTATGAACGGCCTCGGCATCGCAATCGTATCCACTTCTAAGGGAATCATGACTGACAAGGCTGCAAGAAAGGCTAACGTCGGCGGCGAGATTCTCGCATTCGTATGGTAAGGGAGGAATAGTAAGATGTCAAGAATCGGAAGAGCTCCCATTACCGTACCCGCAGGTGTTACGGTTGATGTAGCAGCAAACAACGTTATTACAGTTAAGGGTGCTAAGGGCACACTTACCTATGCAGCTCCCGCTGCAATGACAGTATCTGTTGAGAACGGTACAGTTCTTGTAACACGTCCCAACGATGCTAAGGAGAACCGCGCTCTCCACGGTCTCACCAGAACTCTTATTAACAACATGATCATCGGTGTATCTCAGGGCTACGCTAAGAAGCTCGAGATCGTTGGTGTTGGTTACAGAGTTTCCAAGACCGGTAAGCAGCTCAAGCTCGAGCTCGGTCACTCTCACCCCATTTTCTTTGATGAGACAGATATGGTAACATTCGATGTTCCCGACTCTAACACCATCATCGTAAAGTGCATTGATAAGCAGCTCTGCGGTCAGATCGCAGCAGAGATCCGCTCCAAGAGACCCCCTGAGCCCTACCACGGCAAGGGTGTTAAGTACGAAGGCGAGCGCATCCGCCGTAAGGCCGGAAAAACCGGTAAATAATGAAAGGAGACGTTTGACATGGTATCTAAGAAGGATAAGAATATTCAGCGTGTTAAGAGACACATTCGTGTGCGCGCTAAGATCTCCGGAACAACCGAGCGTCCCCGTCTCGCTGTTTACCGCTCTAACGCTCACATCCGTGCTCAGATCATCGACGACGTAAAGGGTGTAACTCTTTGCGCAGCAGCTTCCAACGAAAAGGGCTTTGAGCTCTGCGGAAGCAACAAGGAAGGCGCTAAGGCTGTTGGTGCAATGCTCGCAGCTCGCGCTCTCGAGAAGGGAATCACCGAGGTTGTATTCGACCGCGGAGGTTACGTATATCACGGACGTGTATCGGAGCTCGCAGCTGGTGCTCGCGAGGGCGGTCTTAAGTTCTAAGAACCGCTTAAGGTCCGGTTTGTACACTGGTTAAGCATAGCTTAATCTCATCAAGGAATTTTTGAAATTTTAGAAAGGCAATCATTATGGCAAGAAATTTCGATCCCAATGAGCTCGATCTCAAAGAGAAGCTCGTTGTTGTGAACCGTGTTTCCAAGACCGTTAAGGGTGGTCGTATCGCTCGTTTTGCAGCACTCATGATCGTTGGTGATGAGAACGGACACGTAGGCTACGGTCTCGGTAAGGCAGCTGAAGTTCCCGAAGCAATCCGCAAGGGAATTGAGGATGCAAAGAAGAATATGATCGAGGTATCTCTCAAGGGTACAACAATCCCCCACGAGGTTCTCGGCGAGTTCGGTGCAGGAAGAGTTCTTCTCAAGCCCGCCGCTGAAGGTACCGGTATCATCGCAGGCCAGACTGTTCGTGCAGTTCTCGAGCTTGCAGGTGTTAAGAACATCAGAAGTAAGTGCCTTCGTTCCAACAACCCCATCAACGTGGTTAAGGCAACATTCGAAGGTCTTAAGTCTCTCCGCACAGCTGAGCAGGTTGCAAAGACCCGCGGCATCAGCGTAGAGCAGATCAAGGGCTAAGGAGGGTTTTAATGATGGAAATGATCAAGGTAACTCTCACAAAGAGCCTCATCGCTGCAAAGCCCAACCAGAAGGCAACAGCAGCATCTCTCGGTCTCAAGAAGATCGGTGACTCTATCGTTCACGCAGCAGGCCCCGTACTTGACGGTAAAGTAAAGGTGATCTCTCACCTCGTAACCGTGGAGAAGGCGTAAGCCCTCCTCCGAACAATATTATAACTATTTAATAAGGAGGAAAAAGCAAATGAAGCTCCATGAACTTTCACCGGCTCCCGGCTCTGCTAAGCAGGCTTGGCGCAAGGGTAGAGGCCCCGGAAGCGGTAACGGTAAGACCGCAGGTAAGGGTCACAAGGGTCAGAACGCTCGTTCCGGTGGCGGTGTACGTCCCGGTTTTGAAGGCGGTCAGCTCCCCCTGTACAGAAAACTTCCTAAGAGAGGTTTCAAAAACAGATTCGCAAAGAACTACGCTATCGTAAATGTTGCTGATCTCAATCGTTTTAACGACGGTGATCGTGTAACTCTCGCAGCTCTCATCGAAGCCGGTATCGTACGCAAGGAACTCGACGGACTCAAAGTGCTCGGCAACGGCGAACTTACAAAGAAATTAACCGTTGAGGCTAAGATCTTCTCTGCAACTGCAAAGGAAAAGATCGAGGCAGCCGGCGGTGCTGTCGAGGTGATCTAAGTGTTTGAAACAATAAGAAACGCTTGGAAGCTCGCAGACCTTAGAAAGAAGCTCATCTTTACGATGATCATCGTTCTTCTCTACAGAGTCGGTACAGCGCTTCCCGTACCTTTCCTTAGTGCTCAGCTTTCTGAGAGCATGTTCGCTGCATCCAGCGGCTCAATTTTCCAGTATATCAACCTCCTCTCCGGTAACGCATTTTCTCAGGCGAAGCTTTTTGCTCTGGGTATCAGCCCTTACATTACAGCTTCCATCGTTCTCCAGCTCCTTTGTGTTGCTATTAAGAAGCTTGAGGAAATCGCTAAGGACGGCGAAGAGGGTAAGAAGAAGATCAACTCCTACACCAGATGGCTTACAGTCGGCCTTGCTGTTCTGACAGCTATCGGTTACTACAATCTTCTTTCTCACAACGGTATGATTACCGAGAAGGGTTTCTTCCCCGCACTCGTAATCTGCACATGCTACGTAGCAGGTTCTGCCCTCGTTATGTGGCTCGCTGAAAAGATCAATGAAAGCGGTATCGGTAACGGTATCTCCATCATCCTTTTCGCAAACATTATCTCAAGTCTTCCCGGTGCAGTAACCAATTTCTACAAAATGGAATGCTTTCCAACTCTATTTCGCCCGACTTCACAAATACCGCAAGGTAACGCTTTGTATATACGTCAAAGCTTTCGGTGCAGTGCTTGCCTTCGGGTAAAACGTATTCCAAAACGTTTTCGCAGTCTATTTTGCCAAACTCAAAAACGTCTGTGTTCAAATATTCCGAAAAGGCAATTATAACGTCGCTTTTCTTTTTAGCGTTGGCTAAAAACTTAATAAAGCCTACTTCAATTTTTTTAAGGTCAATTATTGCATATTCTCCGCCGTGAATAACAAGGGGAAGCTTTCCGCCGCAAAATGTTTTGGTTTGTTTTAAACCTTTAACAAAGGTAAAAGGGGAGTGCTCCAAGCGGTCTTCATCAAAAAAGCCCCAGGCATCAGCATTGCCACCGTCAAATTTCCAGGCCGAAAGGTCTTTTTCGGGGTCGGTTTCAAAGTTTCCGCCCGACAGTATATCGCTTGCAAACACTTCGCTGTATTTTGGGTAAGGCAGCTTACGCTCAAGCCATATAGGCGCCGTTACTTCGGTAAAAGCGGCAGGAGTTTTGCCAAGGCTTAAATCTCTTACTTCGGTAAAACAGCGTTGCCCCGAAAAACGTCTTGTGCTGCTTATGTATTCGTTTAAAACGAAAAAGGAAAAATCTCTGCCGGTATAAAGAACCGCTTGGTCGTTTTCTATAATTTCGCAAATAACGAAAGACGGTTGCTTCGGCGTATAGTAGGAAGAACAGAAGTAACCGACTACTTCAATTCGAATTTCGTTGTTTTCTTCCTTATGGTAAGGGGTGAGGTCGTATTCATCCACCCTGGCATAGCCCCTGGCAGTTCTTGCAGGGCCGAAGCCTACAAAAATATCGTTAACGTATAATTTGTAAAACGAAGCGGCCGAAATTTTAGCGGTACAGCCCTTAAGCGAAGCAACAGTTTCTTTCAGCATAACGTGGGTGTTCATTTTGTTGTATAAGTTTTCGGCATAAACGGGAATGGCTTTTTTGAACATAAAGTATCCTTTCAAAATATGTTTTTATGATTGCAAAGTTTTAAAGGTATAAAACTCACCTTTTTTGTCCATCAGTTCTTTATATGTGCCGAACTCCACACACCGTCCGTTTTTAATAACGGCAATTTTATCAGCGTTTTTAATTGTAGATAGCCTGTGGGCAACTATGAAGGTGGTCTTCTTTTTGGTAAGGTTGTTAATTGCGTTTTGAATTTCTTTTTCGGATACGGTGTCAAGTGCGCTTGTAGCCTCATCGAAAATAATAACATCGGGATTTCTGATTATTGCTCTGGCAATAGAAATTCTCTGTCTTTGTCCGCCCGAAAGCTTATCTCCATGCTCGCCGATGTTTGTATCAAGCCCATCGGGTAGTTTTTTTATTACAGCTTCAAGATTTGCCGCTTTAATTGCCGCCTTAAGCTTTGCTTCGCTGACGTTGGTTTTTCCGTATGTAATATTATCTCGTATAGTTCCGCTGAAAAGTATGGTGTTCTGAGGCACTACAGCAAGGTGCTGGCGGTAGGAATGCATATCTATATCAGTGGCTTTGACACCATCGATTAAAAGTTCACCGCTATTTGGTTTAAAAAATCCGATAGCCATATTTACAATGGTTGTTTTGCCCGAGCCGGATTCTCCTACCAGAGCAATAGTTTCCCCCGGTTCTACCGTAAGGTTCAAGCCATCCAAAATAGGACGCTCATCATCGGGATAGTGGAAATTTACATCCTTAAATTCGAATTTGCCCGAAACCTTTTTAAATTTTTGCTTGCCCTTATAATCCTCAACATCGTATGAGGACAAAATTTCACCAATGGAATGAATGCTTTCGGCACCCTTTGTTATAATGGGGAGTAGTGCAACAATACTTGAAACCTTTGCCACAAGAGCACCAAAATAGGTTTGATAAAGAGCAATGTCGCCAACAGCTATTTCGCCTTTTGTGGCAAGAATCACCGTACAAACAAGGCAAACTACCTGAAAAAGGTTGAATATAACCCAACTAACCGAGCCGAAAAGTGACTGAACAATATCCAGCTTGTATCCGCTTTTTGCAACTGCGGTAACCTGTCCGGTCATTTTGTGAATTTCATCATCCTCCAGCGCATGGGCACGTGTTATGGGAACGAGCTCTACCATGTCCATAACCTTAGAGGAGGTGTTTTCCATTTCTTTTCTGAAGTTGCGGTTATTCTTCTGCATAGTTTTTCTAAAAGGCAACATCGTAAACACCGCAACAGGCACTGTAATAAGAAAAATGAAAAATACCGTTAGGTTTTTAGAAACAACAACGGCAATAGTTACTGTCATGCTTAAAAGTATATCCAAGGCAGTGCCGAAAAGTTGTGAGGAAAAAGCCTCAACTGCTTCAACATCGCGCATAACTTTTGATTGTATTCGACCCGACTGCATTTCCTTGTGAAAAGATATGGAAAGCTGCTGAAGTTTTCTTATCATAGCACCGCGAAGTCCAGCCTCTACATTTCTTCTGGCTAGGCTGAAATATTTTATATGAAGCATGTGAAACGGAATATTGAGAATAAGCACAACTAATGCGGCAATAATGTTTCCAATAATAATAGAAGATGCATTCTTGGGGGCGGCAACAGCTACGTTTATCAAATTTGCTGTAATAATCGGAAGAATCCAGGTGGGAGAAACCTTTATTGCAAAGAAAAGGGCCGAAAGTAAAAGGCGCCATTTATGGGTGCGATAGAGTTTTAAAAGTGTGCGTATAGCGCCGCCTTTTTTCTCTGTATAGGTTCTTATAAAATCGTTCTCTTCTTTCACAATTTCGCTTTCGCTGAAGAGTTCTTGTTTTTCGTGTTTTTCCATAAAAATCACCTCGAAAAAAAGATGGATTCTTTGTCCACCTTCATTATATGCTTTTGATGTTGAAAATCAAGAAAATTATTTGCAAAATCTGCAAGTTTTTTATTTGACTTTTATGGTCTTGTTTAGTAAAATTAAATAATTGTATTTGGAGTGTTTTTTACCTTGAAAATATAAATTGACATTGTTCATATTAGCGTATATAATATAAAGGTATTAATCTACTATATTGTGGTAATATATTGTTTTTAAGTCTCGGGCATACTAATTGTGCTACTTTTAGCACTAAAAATTTTGTAGAAGGTTGTGCCGAATTGGATAAATTTGTTGTAAACGGAGGAAACAGGCTTTGCGGACGCATCTGCGTCAGCGGCGCAAAAAACGCTGCGGTAGCAATACTGCCGGCTGTGCTTTTGGCCGAATCTCCTTGTATAATTGAAAACGTTCCCGATATATCCGACGTGCACGGCATCCTTCGTGCAATGTCGGCGCTTGGGGCAACTGTAACACCTATAACACGCAACTCGTTCGAAATCGACCCTTCGGGCGTTCGTTCCTACGTTGTAAATAAAGAAATGGCGCAGGGTATGCGTGCTTCTTCTTATTTCCTTGGTGCATTGCTTGGTAGATGTAAAAAAGCAAAGGTTGCGCCTCCCGGTGGTTGCGCTATAGGTCTTCGCCCTATCGACCAGCACATAAAGGGCTTCGAAGCGCTCGGCGCAAAGGTTACAATTGAATCGGGTATGGTTGTTGCCCGCGCAGACAAGCTTTCGGGTTGCTCGGTTTACTTAGATATGGTGTCGGTTGGCGCTACCGTTAATATTATGATAGCTGCCGTACGCGCAAAGGGCATGACTATAATTGAAAATGCCGCACGTGAACCCCATATAGTTGACCTTGCAAACTTCTTAAACTCAATGGGCGCCGATATTATGGGCGCAGGTACTTCGGTTATTAAAATCCGTGGGGTAGAGCATCTTCACGGTACGTCATACAGCATAATACCCGACCAAATTGAAGCGGGAACATATATGGTTGCCGCTGCCGCTACCCGTGGCGACGTCGTAATAAGCAACGTTATTCCCAAACACCTTGAATCTATTATTGCCAAGCTTAAAGAAGCCGGCGCAACGGTAGAAGAGGGCGACGAATTTGTCAGGGTTTCAATGAACAAGCGTCCGGGCAAATGCAACGTTAAAACAATGCCGCACCCCGGCTTCCCAACCGATATGCAGCCCCAGTTTGCAACATTGCTTGCCGTTGCAGACGGAACGTCCATAGTTACTGAAAGCGTTTGGGAAAACCGTTTCCGTTACGTAGAGCAGTTAACCTTTATGGGCGCAAACATTCAGGTAGACGGCAAGTCGGCAGTTATTACAGGCACCAAAAAGCTAAAGGGCGCTCAGGTACAGGCCGACGACCTCAGGGCAGGCGCCGCAATGATAATTGCAGGTCTTATTGCCGAAGGCCAAACCGAAATTTCAAGCATCGAATATATCGACCGTGGCTACGAAATGGTGGTTGAAAAGCTTACCGCTGTAGGCGCCGATATAAAACGTGTGTCCGACGAAAAGTTCGGTTATTCCTTAAAAGCAAACTAACAATCTTATGGGAGGACAAGCATCCTCCCTATATTTATATAAGGAGGTGTGAAAATGGCAAAGTTTTTCCCAATGTTTTCGGGAAGCGAGGGCAACGCTACTTACATAGGCGGCTCAAACGGCGGTCTGCTTGTTGACGTCGGTGTTTCTTATAAAAGAATAAAACAGTCCCTTCAAAATGCCGAAATTGAACTTTCGGGAATAAAGGCCGTTTTAATAACACACCACCACAGCGACCACGTTAAAGGGCTTAAGGTTTTCCTTAAAAACAATCCCGTTCCGGTTGTTGCTTCAAAAGAAACGGTTTATGCCCTTGAATTCCAAGGAATTATAAATAGTGAATACCCACGTATATATATAGATGAGCTTCAAAGCACAAACTTTGAAGATATGCTTGTAAAATCATTTCCAACCAGCCACGACTGCAAAGGCTCCTGCTGTTATACCGTAACACTCGGCACAGGGCAAAAGGTAGCCGTTTGCACCGACCTTGGCGTTATGACCGATGAAATAGTAAACGCGCTTTCGGGAAGCACCCTTGTAATGCTCGAATCTAATCACGACCCGGTAATGCTTCGCCTTGGCCCCTATACAGCAGAACTAAAATTAAGAATTGCGTCAAAGGAAGGACACCTTCCCAATGCTGTTTGCGCCCAGACTTTAGCACAGCTTTTCACCCTTGGTACCAACCGTTTTGTTTTGGCCCACCTTTCAGAGCAGAACAACACTCCCGAAAAGGCGGCGTCGGCAACACGTGCCGCACTTATGGACAAGGGCGCAAAGGAAAACGAAGACTACATATTATATATAGCCGAAAAAGAAGGCAAAAGGGTAATTAATATATGATAAAGCTTAAAATAATAACACTTGGCAGGCTTAAGGAAAAATATTTAAAAGAAGCCGAAAGCGAATATCTTAAAAGACTGTCGGCATATTCAAAGTGCGAACTTATTGAATTAGAGCCGGTAAAGCTTCCCGATAACCCGTCGGCAAACGAAATAGAAAAGGCCTTGGCGGCCGAAGCCGAGCTAATTTCCAAAAAAATCCCCGAAAACAGTTTTATTGCCGCCTTGTGTATTGAAGGCAAGCAGTATTCAAGCGAAGAACTGTCAGAGCTTATGTTTTCAAAAATAAACGGCGGCGCCGGTAGCCTTGTATTTATAATAGGAAGCTCTTACGGTCTTCACAGCAGCATAAAGGCTATAGCCAACCTTAAACTTTCTTTTTCAAAAATGACCTTTCCGCATCAACTTTTCAGAATAATGCTGCTCGAACAGGTGTACCGTGGCTTTAAAATAGAAGAAGGCTCAAAATACCATAAATAAAACCCTAAAAAATTAATTTAAAAAAATGCTTGACCGAAGAGGTAGTTTGTGATATAATCTATCTACCTCTGAAGGTCTTTTTTTTTGTAAAGACCTTTTTTCCAAGCGAAAAGGCTGTTTTTGTGTGCAATTAAGCCCTATCGCATGAGGGAGGCGTGTTTTTTGGACAGGAACAAAAAACGAAAATATTCCGTAAAACGGGAGGTGCCGTCATGAGAGTGAAAATTACCCTCGCCTGCACAGAGTGCAAGCAACGCAACTACAACACAATGAAAAACAAGAAAAACGACCCCGACAGACTTGAAATGAACAAGTATTGCAGATTCTGCAAAAAGCACACAGTTCACAAGGAAACCAAATAAGGAGGAAAAGTTATGATGAAAGCAGTTAACAAAATTAGCCAAATCTTGGCAACCGCTTTCTCGGCAGCAGCAGTTGTCCTTTTCTTTATGCCCTTCGCAGAACTTACCACCAAAACCGGTGTTGTCGATTTTGTCGGCGCACAGTTCGCTTTTGGTACTAAGATTGAAGGTGTAGGCCAGCTCTATAAGTCGAGCCACATCCTCTTTTGTTTCTTATTAACTGTTATCTCGGTTCTCTTCGCAGGACTTACCTTCAAGTTCAAGAAAATCAGATATTGGGCTCCTGTTATCGCCCTTGCCGATGCGATTTATATGCTCGTTATTTATTTATCTCGCCC
>JAFOCW010000021.1 GCA_017381035.1 Clostridia bacterium
ATTTCCATTTCAACGAGTTCGAGAAGTTCTTCGTCGTCAACAAGGTCAGTCTTGTTCATGAATACAACGATGTAAGGAACGCCTACCTGACGAGCAAGGAGAAGGTGTTCTTTAGTCTGAGCCATAGGTCCGTCGGTAGCAGCGATAACGAGGATAGCACCGTCCATCTGTGCAGCACCAGTGATCATGTTCTTAACATAGTCAGCGTGGCCGGGGCAGTCAACGTGTGCATAGTGACGAGCGTCGGTCTCGTATTCTACGTGTGCGGTATTAATTGTAATACCACGCTCTCTTTCTTCGGGAGCCTTATCGATGTTTGCATAGTCTTCGAACTGTGCTTGACCTTTAAGAGAAAGGTACTTAGTGATAGCAGCAGTAAGAGTGGTCTTACCATGATCAACGTGACCGATGGTACCAATGTTTACGTGGGGCTTGGTTCTTTCAAATTTTGCCTTTGCCATTTGGAATTTCCTCCTTAAATTTAACAAATAAAAACTTTATAGAGTCTTCGCATTACATTGTAACAAAAAAGACTTAAATTTTCAAGTATTATTTTAACAAGAATTAATCTTTCTTAGCTCTTGTAGAAATAATCTTTTCAGCGATGCTCTTGGGCACTTCCTGATAACCATCAGGTTCCATTACATACTGACCGCGTCCTTGAGATTTAGAACGAAGGTCGGTAGCATAACCGAACATATCGCTAAGAGGTACTCTTGCATTAATCTGCTTAGCACCTGCTCTGTCCTCGAAGGACTGAATCATACCACGGCGAGAGTTAAGGTCGCCGATAACATCACCCATATATTCTTCGGGAACAATTACGGTAACCTTCATAACGGGCTCTAAGAGAACGGGGTTAGCTTTTCTTGCAGCCTCTTTGAATGCCATAGAACCGGCAATCTTAAATGCCATTTCAGAAGAGTCAACTTCGTGGTAAGAACCGTCATAAAGAGTAACCTTAACGTCAACTACGGGGTAACCTGCAAGTACACCTGCGGTAAGAGCGCCCTGAATACCTGCGTCAACAGGACCAATGAATTCCTTAGGAATGGAACCACCGGTAACAGCATTGATAAATTCATAGCCTTTGCCTGTTTCGTTGGGTTCGAGCTTAATCTTAACGTGACCGTACTGACCGGAACCACCGGACTGACGCTTATACTTGGTTTCGTGGTCAACAAGCGTACGTACGGTTTCTTTGTAAGCAACCTGAGGTGCACCTACGTTTGCTTCAACCTTGAATTCACGAAGAAGTCTGTCTACGATGATTTCGAGGTGGAGCTCACCCATACCGGCAATAATGGTCTGACCGGTTTCTTCGTCGGTATAAGCCTTAAAGGTGGGGTCTTCTTCTGCGAGCTTAGCAAGCGCAATACCCATCTTTTCCTGACCAGCTTTGGTCTTGGGTTCGATAGCAACACGAATTACGGGCTCGGGGAAGTTCATAGATTCAAGAACTACGGGATGCTTTTCGTCGCAAAGAGTATCACCGGTGGTGGTATTCTTTAAGCCTACGCAAGCGGCGATATCGCCTGCATAAACGGTTTCAATATCTTCACGATGGTTAGCGTGCATCTGAAGGATGCGTCCCATACGTTCCTTGCTATCCTTAACAGAGTTAAGAACAGACGCGCCTGCATTTACAGTTCCGGAATAAACACGGAAGAAAGCGAGCTTACCAACGAAGGGGTCGGTAGCAATTTTGAATGCAAGTGCAGCAAAAGGTTCATCGTCGGAAGAATGACGAACCTCTTCCTCTTCAGTATCGGGGTTAACGCCCTTGATAGCCTCTACGTCGGTAGGAGCAGGCATATAAGCTACGATATTGTCGAGAAGGGGCTGTACGCCCTTATTGCGATAAGAAGTACCGCAACAAACAGGAACCATTGTGCTTTCAATGGTAGACTTTCTGATGATGCGCTGCATATCTTCAACTGAAGGCTCTGTGCCGTCTTCAAGATATGCCATCATGAGTTCGTCGTCCATTTCTACAATGTGTTCAATCATTTGAGAACGATACTCAGCAGCAATTTCTTTCATATCTTCAGGGATTTCTTCGACTCTAACATCCATACCCTTATCATCGTAGTAGATGATAGCGTTGTTGTTAACAAGGTCTACAATTCCTTTGAAGGTATCTTCAGCACCGATGGGGAGCTGAACGGGAACAGCATTACACTGAAAACGTTCTTTAACCATTTTTAAAACGTTAAAGAAGTCGGCACCCATAATGTCCATTTTATTAACATAAATCATACGGGGTACCTTGTATTCGTCAGCCTGACGCCAAACGGTTTCAGACTGAGGCTCAACACCACCCTTTGCGCAAAGTACGGTTACAGAACCGTCAAGCACGCGAAGAGAACGCTGAACTTCAACGGTGAAGTCAACGTGGCCGGGAGTGTCGATAATATTGATACGATGGTCTTTCCAGAAGCATGTAGTAGCAGCGGAGGTAATAGTAATACCTCTCTCCTGCTCCTGTGCCATCCAGTCCATTGTTGCTGTACCGTCATGTGTTTCACCGATTTTGTGGTTAACACCGGTGTAGTACAGAATACGCTCGGTAGTAGTTGTTTTACCAGCGTCGATATGGGCCATAATACCAATATTTCTTGTCATTTCAAGAGATACTTTTCTTGCCATAATATACTCCTTTTAAGAAAAATCAGTATTAATAAATTACCATCTGTAGTGTGCGAAAGCCTTATTTGCTTCAGCCATCTTATGAGTATCTTCACGCTTCTTAGCAGCGCCGCCGATACCGTTGATAGCATCAAGAATTTCGCCAGCAAGTCTTTCCTTCATGGTTCTTTCGTTACGCTTACGGCTGTAAGTGGTAAGCCAACGAAGACCTAAGGTCTGCTTTCTTTCAGGACGAACCTCAAAAGGAACCTGATAGGTTGCACCGCCCTTACGAACAGCTTTAACTTCGAGTAAAGGCATTACGTTTTCCATAGCCTCTTCGAAAACCTCAAGGGGTTCTTTACCTGTCTTTTCGTTAATGATTTCAAAAGCACCATATACAATCTTTTGAGCTACACCCTTCTTACCGTCAAGCATAATGTTGTTGATAAGACGAGTAACAATCTTAGAGTTGTATACCGGATCCGGCAAAACGTCACGTTTTGCTACAAAACCTCTTCTTGGCACTTCTCTTCCCTCCTTCACAATAATGATATCATAGGTACTCGAGTAAATTCTTTCCCGTTGGTACCAAGCAAGGCGTAAATATATAAACGCCGCTTGATAACTGCAGCTTGAATTAATTTAATTATTTCAAACTTATTTTGCGCCTGCCTTAGGACGCTTAGCACCGTACTTAGAACGAGATTGCATACGCTTAGCAACGCCCTGAGCATCGAGAGAGCCACGAACGATGTGATAACGTACACCAGGTAAGTCCTTAACACGGCCGCCACGGATGAGCACAACGCTATGCTCCTGCAGGTTATGACCAACACCGGGAATGTAAGCAGAAACTTCAATTCCGTTAGAGAGACGTACTCTGGCAATTTTACGAAGAGCAGAGTTAGGCTTCTTAGGGCTGGTGGTCTTAACAGCAGTACATACGCCACGCTTTTGAGGAGAATCGTTGTCGGTTAAGGAACGCTTCATAGAGTTGTAACCCTTTAAGAGCGCAGGAGCCTTAGCCTTCTTCTCAACGGTTTCTCTTCCGCTACGTACTAACTGGTTAAAGGTCGGCATATCGCACCTCCTTAAATAAAGTGTATATGACGCAGACGGATGCACTCCGCCTGCGTTATATCTGTTAAAACGGAAATTATGGAAGGCCATAATTCCACACAATACTGAATTTTAGCACCAAAAGGAGCAAAAGTCAATATTTTTTTTAATATTTTTTTATTCTGCAACTTCACTTTCGGTTTCAGGTTCTGCAACAACTTCTTCTGTGTCGTCGCCCATTTTCATACCGGTACCTGCGGGTACAAGTTTACCGATAATAACATTTTCCTTAAGACCGAATAAGGGGTCAACCTTACCCTTGATTGCAGCTTCGGTAAGAACCTTGGTGGTTTCCTGGAAGGAAGCGGCAGAAAGGAACGATTCGGTTGCAAGAGATGCCTTGGTAATACCAAGGAGAGTTTGGTTGTAGGAAGCCTTAACGAGTGCGGTCTCCCCTGCGTTAATTCTTTCGTCGATTGCTTTGTTTGCAACAAGAATTTCAGCAAGCTCGTAGCTTACGCCTTGGAGAAGGTCGGTAGAGCCCGGGTCGGTGATGACAAACTTTCTCATCATCTGACGGATGATAACCTCGATGTGCTTATCGTTGATATCAACACCCTGGGTACGGTAAGCGTTCTGGATTTCAGCAATGATGTAATCTTGAACTGCACCGGGGCCCTGTGCTTCAAGAATATCTTGGGGATATTTAGCACCGGGAATAAGCAGGTCGCCTGCCTTAACATAGTCGCCGTCTGATACTAAGGGGCGAATGCCGTAAGGAATTACAACCTTTTCTTCTCTAATATGCTCATCATCTGTAATGATTATCACATTAGAACGTTTTTCTTCTGCGATGCGAACACGTCCGTCGATTTTGGCAATTAAGCCGCAACGCTTGGGACGGCGTGCTTCGAAGAGTTCTTCAACACGGGGAAGACCCTGTGTGATATCTTCGGTAGATGCGATACCACCGGTATGGAAGGTACGCATTGTAAGCTGGGTACCGGGTTCACCGATTGACTGAGCGGCAACGATACCAACTGCTTCGCCAACTGTAACAGGCTTACCTGTTGCAAGGTTGCTACCGTAACACTTGATACATACGCCGTGGTGGCTATGACAAGTGAGAATTGAACGAATGGTAACCTTGTCGGCGCCGGAGTTAACAATTTTAGCAGCATCGGCAGGTGTCATCATTGTATCTTTAGAAACCAAAACTTCGCCGGTTGCCTGGTCTACAAAGTCGTTAAGCAAGAAACGGCCAACAAGACGTTCGCTGAGCTTTTCGATTTCGTGATTTCCATCCATAATAGATGAAATTTCTAAGCCGTCTTCGGTTCCGCAGTCAATATCACGAACGATAACGTCCTGAGAAACGTCAACAAGACGACGGGTAAGGTAACCCGAGTCAGCGGTACGGAGCGCAGTATCGGCAAGACCTTTACGAGCACCACGGGAAGAAATGAAGTATTCCTGAACGTTAAGACCTTCACGGTAGCTATCACGAATAGGAACTTCAATAACCTTACCTGCGGTATTGGAAATAAGTCCGCGCATACCTGCGAGCTGACGAATCTGAGCCATAGAACCACGGGCGCCCGAATCGGCCATCATGAAGATGGGGTTGAATTCGTCAAGGTGGTCTTTAAGTGCGTTACCTACGTCTTCGGAAGTTTTGTTCCAGATTTCGATTACGTGGCGGCTCTTTTCATCTTTACTGATAAGACCACGATTATAGCTCATATTAACCTTATCTATCTGCTTTTCGGCATCGGCAATAAGTTTGGCCTTAACGGGAGGAATTACGGCGTCGACAACGGCAACGGTAACTGCGCCCTTGGTTGAGAACTTAAAGCCTGTTGCCTTAACGTTATCTAAAACGATGGCAGCTTCGCTTGTGCCGTGTTTAGCGATACAAGCATCGATAATTTTTCCAAGTTGCTTTTTGCCAACCTTGTTTTGAACGATATCTTCGGCCGACTCGATAACAGGCTTGGTTAAGTCTTTTACCTTGAAGGTGATTTCAAGGTCGAGTACGTGGTCGGGGTCGTTTCTGTCTACAAAGCCTAAGTCTTGGGGAATAGATTCATTGAAGAGAATGAAACCAACGGTACACCAAACAAGCTTGGTAATGCCGTCTTTGGTCATACGAACACGAATAGGAGCGTGAAGTCCTACAACGCCGTCGTTGTATGCCATAATAGCTTCGTCTTTGTCTTTGAATACTTTATTTGCACCCTGCTCGTCTACCTTAACGAGTGTTAAGTAGTAGGAACCGAGTACCATATCCTGTGTGGGAACTGCAACCGGCTTTCCGTCGGAAGGCTTTAACAGGTTGTTTGCAGCAAGCATTAAGAAGCGTGCTTCGGCCTGAGCTTCTGCAGAAAGGGGTACGTGTACTGCCATCTGGTCGCCGTCGAAGTCGGCGTTGTAAGCGGTACATACAAGCGGGTGAAGCTTAATAGCCTTACCTTCAACAAGTACCGGCTCGAAGGCCTGAATACCAAGACGGTGAAGTGTAGGAGCACGGTTTAAGAGAACGGGGTGTTCCTTAATTACGGTTTCAAGTGCATCCCAAATTTCGCTGGAAGCACGTTCTACCATTTTACGAGCAGTCTTAATATTGGTAGCTTCCTTGGTTTCAACAAGACGCTTCATTACGAAGGGCTTGAAGAGCTCGAGTGCCATTTCCTTAGGAAGACCGCACTGATACATTTTAAGCTCGGGTCCTACAACGATAACGGAACGTCCGGAGTAGTCAACACGCTTACCGAGAAGGTTCTGACGGAAGCGGCCCTGCTTACCTTTAAGCATATCGGAAAGAGATTTAAGGGCACGGTTGTTGGGGCCTGTAACAGCCTTTCCTCTTCTGCCGTTATCGATAAGAGCGTCTACAGCTTCCTGAAGCATTCTTTTTTCGTTGCGAACGATAATGTCGGGAGCGCCAAGCTCTAAAAGTCTTTTAAGGCGGTTATTACGGTTAATAACACGTCTGTAAAGGTCGTTTAAGTCTGATGTTGCGAAACGGCCACCGTCGAGCTGTACCATAGGACGAAGGTCGGGCGGGATAACCGGAAGCACATCAAGAATCATCCATTCGGGACGGTTGCCTGAAGCACGGAATGCCTCTAATACTTCAAGACGCTTGAAGATGCGAAGTCTTTTTTGACCGGTTGCAGATTCAAGCTCTTCACGAAGCTCTTTGCAGGTAGCATCGAGGTCGATTTCAGCAAGAAGCTCTTTAATAGCTTCTGCACCCATGCCAGCCTTGAAATCGTTTTCGTAAAGCTCACGCATATCGCGGTATTGCTTTTCGTTTAAGAGAGATTTCTTTTCAAGGGGTGTGCTGCCCGAATCGATAACGATGTACTTAGAGAAGTAAAGCACCTGCTCTAAAGCCTTGGGAGAAACATCGAGGGCAAGTCCCATACGGGAAGGAATAGTTTTGTAATACCAGATGTGAGAAACGGGAGCAGCGAGTTCAATGGTACCCATGCGCTCACGTCTAACCTTGGCACGAGTTACCTCAACGCCGCAACGCTCACAAACCTTGCCCTTATAGCGAATTCTTTTATACTTTCCGCAATGACATTCCCAGTCTTTCTGGGGTCCGAAAATGCGTTCGCAGAAAAGACCGCCCTGTTCGGGTTTTAAGGTTCTGTAGTTGATGGTTTCGGGCTTGGTAACTTCGCCGAAAGACCAGCTTCTGATTTGTTCAGGAGAAGCGAGACCGATTTTTATTGATTCAAACTCTATATTTTCCATGTTTCGTTTCCTCCTTTAATTATTCATCATCGCCGAAAGATTCGGTTGCGGTTTCGGTTACGTACTCGCCTTTTTCGTCGAGTTCGCCGAAGCCTGTCATATCGTCCATTACACCCTGAGAAAGTTCTTCATCGAACACGGGGGGTGTAAGTCCGAGCTCTTCGTCTTCTTCGAAGGTTTGCTTAAGGTCGATTTCGCCGCCGAATTTATCGAGCACCTTAACATCGAGACCTAAGGACTGGAATTCCTTAATAAGAACCTTGAAGGATTCGGGAACACCCGGAGTGGGAACGTTTTGACCCTTAACGATAGATTCGTAGGTCTTAACACGTCCTACAACGTCGTCGGACTTAACTGTAAGAATTTCCTGAAGCGTATAAGCAGCGCCGTAAGCTTCAAGAGCCCAAACTTCCATTTCACCGAAACGCTGTCCGCCGAACTGAGCCTTACCACCAAGGGGCTGCTGAGTAACGAGTGAGTAAGGACCGGTAGAACGGGCATGGATTTTATCGTCTACAAGGTGATGGAGCTTGAGATAGTACATATAACCAACGGTTACAGGGTTATCGAAAGGTTCGCCTGTACGGCCGTCGTAAAGTTGAGTTTTAGCATCGCTTCTGAGTGTAATACGTGAGAAGTCGAGGCCTGCAGTATCTTTAAGCTCGTATTTTTCGTCCTTAGTGAGCTTTTCTGCATCTGCGAAGCACTTCATAATATCGGCTTCGTGTGCACCGTCGAATACGGGTGTAGCAATGTGCCAGCCAAGAGCCTTACAAGCATAACCAAGGTTTACTTCAAGCACCTGACCGATATTCATACGGGAAGGAACGCCCAATGGGTTAAGAACGATATCGAGCGGAGTACCGTCGGGAAGGAAGGGCATATCTTCACTGGGTAAGATGCGGGAAACAACACCCTTGTTACCGTGACGACCTGCCATCTTATCGCCGACAGAAATTTTACGCTTCTGGGCGATGTAGCAACGTACAACAAGGTTTACACCGGGTGAAAGTTCGGAAGAATTTTCACGGGAGAAGACCTTAACGTCTACGATTGTACCGTATTCACCGTGGGGAACACGTAAAGAAGTATCGCGTACTTCTCTTGCCTTTTCGCCGAAGATTGCACGGAGTAAGCGTTCTTCTGCTGTAAGTTCGGTTTCACCCTTAGGTGTAACCTTACCAACAAGAATATCGCCTGCAGAAACTTCTGCACCGATGCGAATAATTCCGCGTTCGTCGAGGTTTTTAAGAGCTTCTTCACCCACGTTGGGAATATCTCTTGTGATTTCTTCTGCGCCAAGCTTTGTATCTCTTGCTTCGATTTCGTACTCTTCTATATGAATGGAAGTGTACATATCTTCGCGAACGAGTTTTTCATTAATAAGGACAGCGTCCTCGTAGTTGTAGCCTTCCCAGGTCATAAAGCCGATTAAGGCATTACGTCCAAGAGAAATTTCACCGTTATCGGTTGCAGGACCGTCTGCAATAACTTCGCCTGCTGCTACCTTTTGGCCGGGAACAACAATGGGACGTTGGTTAATACAGGTGCCGTGGTTGGAACGAAGGAACTTAATAAGCTCGTACTCGTCAACTTCACCGTTTTTAGCCTTGATAACAATTTTATCGGCAGATGCGGTTACAACTGTACCTGCACGGTTTGCAAGAACAACAACACCAGAGTCAACTGCGGCCTTGTATTCGATACCTGTACCTACGAAGGGACTTTCGGTAACGAGTAGGGGCACTGCCTGCTTCTGCATGTTGGAGCCCATGAGTGCACGGTTGGTATCGTCGTTTTCGAGGAAGGGTATCATTGCGGTAGCAACAGATACAACCATTTGGGGCGATACGTCCATATAATCAACCTTAGAAGGTTCAATTTCAAGGAAGTCATCACGGTAACGAGCATTTACCTTAGCACGTGCAAAATGTCCGTCTGCGGTAAGGGGTTCGTTAGCCTGAGCGATGATATATTCGTCTTCCTGGTCTGCAGTCATATAAACAACGTCTTCAAGCACCTTGCCGGTAGACTTGTCTACTCTGCGTAAGGGGGCTTCAATAAAGCCGTATTCGTTAATCTTAGCGAAGGTTGCAAGATAAGAAATAAGACCGATGTTAGGACCTTCAGGTGTTTCGATAGGACACATACGACCGTAGTGGGTATAGTGAACGTCTCGAACTTCGAAGGAAGCACGGTCTCTGGAAAGACCGCCGGGACCAAGAGCCGAAAGACGACGCTTGTGGGTAAGTTCAGATAAGGGATTGGTTTGGTCCATAAACTGAGAAAGGGGCGAAGAACCAAAGAATTCCTTAATTGCGGCAACAACGGGACGAATGTTGATAAGGGACTGAGGTGTAATGGAATCGGCATCTTGTGCCTGGAGAGCCATTTTTTCACGTACTACCCTTTCCATTCTTGAAAGGCCGATTCTGAAGTGGTTCTGAAGGAGTTCGCCAACAGAACGAATACGACGGTTTCCAAGGTGGTCAATATCGTCGGTAACGCCAATATCGTAAGGAAGGTTTATAAAGTAGTTTACAGAAGCAAAAATGTCTTCAACTGTGATGTGGTTGGGCTGAAGTTCAGCAAGGTTTGCCTTAATAGCTTCGGAAATTTCTTCTTCGGTGGAATTGTTTTCAAGGATTTCTTTTAATACCTTGAAGGAAACGTTTTCGTTTACACCAAGAGCCTTAGTATCGAAGGAAACAAAGTTCTTAATATCAACCATTCCGTTTGTAAGAATTTTGAGTTCTCTTGCAACACCGTTTACGTCTTCAACCTTAACGTAAGCCTCGCTTACACCCTTAGCTTCGAGTTCTAATGCGCGTTCCTTAGTAATGAGTTCTTCGGGTTCGGCAATGATTTCGCCTGTTAAGTCATCGATAATTGCGCGGGAAAGAACCTTTCCTGTAAGACGGGGAGAAAGGCTTAACTTCTTATTATATTTATAGCGGCCAACACGAGAAAGGTCGTATCTTTTGCTGTCGAAGAAGAGCTGTGCAATGTAGCTGCCTGCACCTTCAACGGTTGCAGGTTCACCGGGACGAAGCTTTTTATATACTTCGATAAGTGCATCTTCTACGTTTGTAGTTGCGTCTTTATCGAGGGTTGCAGCAAGACGCTCTTCGTCGCCTACAATCTGACGAATTTGTTCGTTGGTAGCAACACCAAGTGCACGGATAAAGGTTGTAAGAGGAAGCTTGCGGTTTTTATCTATGCGGACATAAAGCACGTCGCTTAAATCGGTTTCATATTCAAGCCATGCACCACGGTTAGGTATAATGGTAGAGTTGAATAATTTTTTACCGGTTTTTTCTTCTATTTTAAGGCCATAATACGCACCCGGAGAACGAACAAGCTGAGAAACGATAGCACGCTCTGCTCCGTTGATTACGAAGGTGCCCGACTCGGTCATTATGGGGAAATCGCCAAGGAAAACTTCGCTTTCCTTAATTTCGCCTGTTTCGTTGTTTAAAAGACGAGCCTTAACACGAAGGGGGGCAGCGTATGTTGTATCTCTTGCCTTACACTCGGTTACGTCATACTTCGGCTTCTCATCAAGACGGTAGTCAATGAAATCAAGCACAAGATTACCGGTATAGTCGGTTATGGAAGACATATCTTCCAAAGCTTCTTTGAGTCCTACTTCCACGAACCACTTATAAGAGTCCTTCTGAACTTCAATGAGGTTAGGCATATCGATAACTTCATTGATTTTGGAGAAACTCATACGAGTGTTCTTGCCGAACTGGACCGGCTTTACCATTGCTTTAGATGCCATAAGCTTTAATCACTCCTTTAAATTATGCACAAAAACGTGCGGAAAACTGACGGAAAATACGGCTTTTTTGTGCTATTTGGCGACGCCAAAAGGGCATAATAAGCCATATTGACCCAGTATCAGTAATTTCATATTATACAAGATGTTTTTTGGCTTGTCAATACTTTTTTAGAAAAAATTTTCCAATTATTTGAAAACAAAAAAACAGTCCCGAACGGAGCGTTCGGGACTGTTTTTTATTCTTCTATTAATTTGTTGCCTTCCATAATACTGCGGAAGTCGTCGCCCGAAATTTTCTCTTCGTGGAAGAGTACACGGGCTACTTCGTTAAGCTTATCCATATTATTTCTTAATATGTCAAGCGCCTTGTCGTACTGTGTCATTACAATAGATTCAATTTCTTCGTCTATCATAGCGGCAATTTTATCGGAGTAGTTCGGTGTTGAAGAGAAATCTCTGCCAAGGAACACTTCGTTATTATCGTTTCCGTAAACAACAAGACCGAGCTTTTCGCTCATACCGTATTTGGTAATCATTTTTCTGGCTATATCGGTAGCACGTTGCATATCGTTGGAAGCGCCTGTGCAGATGTCATCTTGTGTAAGCTGTTCTGCGGCACGACCGCCAAGAAGTGAGCAAATTTGTTCAATAAGCTGATTTTTGGAAACGTGGCCCTGCTCTTCTGTGGGAAGATACATTGTATAGCCTGCCGCCATACCTCTTGGAATAATGGAAATTTGGTGAACGGGGTCTTGGGTAGGTAAGAAATAAGATACGATGGCGTGGCCTGCTTCGTGATAAGAAGTAATCATCTTATCTTTATCTTTAACCACGTGAGATTTCTTTTCGGTACCCATTACAACCTTAATGGTAGCTTCTTCAATTTGCTCTTGTGTGATGGCTTTAAGACCCACACGGGCAGCAAGAAGAGCCGCTTCATTTAAAAGGTTGGCAAGGTCGGCACCCGTAAAGCCCGAAGTTTTAAGGGCAATGTTTTTAAGAACAACGTCGGGAGCAAGCGGCTTACCGCGGGAATGAACCTTTAAAATTTCTTCCCTTCCCTTTGCGTCGGGGTAGTTAACGGTTATCTGACGGTCGAAACGGCCGGGACGAAGAAGCGCACGGTCAAGTATGTCGGGGCGGTTGGTAGCCGCCATAACTATAACGCCGGAGTTTTCACCGAAACCATCCATTTCAACAAGCAACTGGTTAAGGGTTTGCTCTCTTTCATCGTGTCCGCCGCCAAGGCCTGCGCCACGCTGACGGCCGACAGCATCGATTTCATCGATAAACACGATAGAAGGAGCGTTCTTTTTAGCTTCGTCGAAAAGGTCGCGTACACGGGATGCACCCACACCTACGAACATTTCTACGAAGTCGGAGCCCGAAATGGAGAAGAAAGGAACCCCTGCCTCCCCTGCTACTGCTTTGGCAAGCAGGGTTTTACCTGTACCGGGAGGGCCAACTAAAAGCACACCCTTAGGAATTTTTGCGCCAAGCTCGTTAAAGCGCTTGGGGTTTTTAAGGAAGTCTACAATTTCTTCGAGTTCCTGCTTTTCTTCATCGGCACCTGCAACATCGACAAAGGTGGTCTTCTTATTTGGGTCGGCCTTTTTAATTTTGGCCTTTCCGAAGCCCATGGTTTTGTCCATTCCCATTCCACCGTTCATCTTCTTCATCATAAAAATCCAGAAGACAGCTATAACGCCGATGAGCAGAACTGTAGGCAACAGGCTTAAAAGCCAAGAAGTTTCGCCGCCGCTTTTATAGTCCATTTTAATAAGGGCGGAAGTGTTTTTGGGGTCTTCTTCCCTTACTTTATCGTTGTGGGCAAGCACAAAATCGTTAACGTCGTTATAAAAAATGTTGGGGTCGGCAATGGTATAACGGTATTCCTTACCGTCTGCTCTTTTTACATATATGAGTTCACCACTATATAAATTGAGCTGGTAAGCCGAAATTTGATTGGTTTTAACCATTTCGACAATTTCATAGTATTTAAGCTTATCTACGCTTTTGGTGCTGAGTGATACAGCAACAATAGTTACTATGAAAATTATGGGTACTACTATATAAAGGAGTACGTTGCGCAAATTTTTCTTCAAGTTTAAGTTCGTCCTTTCTGTATTTGGGCCGCTATACTCTATCCGCCGTAAACCGAAGGCTTGAGTATTCCAACATAGGGGAGATTGCGGTATTTTTCGTCGTAATCGAGACCGTAGCCTACAACAAAGGCATCGGGTATTTGTGCGCCGACGTAATCGGCCACAACGTTTGCTTTGCGGCGCTCGGGCTTATCGAGCAACGTGCATATTTTAACACTTGCAGGACCGCGGGTCAAGAGTATTTCTTTTAAGTTTGAAAGAGTTACTCCTGAATCGAGAATATCTTCTACAATTAAAAGGTCATAGCCCGAAAGGTCAATATCAAGGTCCTTTATAATTTTAACCGAGCCCGAAGTGGTTGTGCCCGAGCCGTAAGAAGAAACCGACATAAAGTCAATTCTTGCAGGTATTTTGATTTCGCGAAGTAAATCGGCCATAACCATAACCGAGCCTTTTAAAACGCTTACAACCAAAAGATTTTTATCTTTATAGTCTTCGGTGATTTGTTTGCCAAGACGACAGATTATTTCCTTAAGCTCTTCTTCAGTTAATAAAACCTTTTCAATATCATTATTCATAATTAACTTCCCCCGATTTATTATTTATTATGTGTTATAAATTCTATTGCTTTTTTTGTATTTTTATTTACTGCAACTCTTTCGGCAACTCCTATTCCGTATAACCAGATAACACCGCTGTTATCTGCCGCTACGGGCAAACGGTTTCTTAGTTCTTCGGGAATTTTAAGTTCGTTCATAAGCTTTTTAAGGCTTTTTGTACAACCTCGGCCGTTTAGTCGAATTTCGTCGGATGCACGTCTTTCACGAATAACGATACCGCCGTCTATTTTATCACAGTCTACTGCATTTTTTAAAAACAAATTGTTAACATTTGAAAAATTTTCTAAATTAACTTCGTGAAGCTCTACCGTATACTCTGTTTTACACGGCTCGGCATCGTTTGGAACAAAACAAAACCTTTCGGCTGTGCAAACCGCTGTCATATTGCCGTTCATACTTGTTTTCCCGCCGCTAAACAGAATTTCTTTACAGTTTTCAAGGTGGAGCGAATCTGTTTTAAGGGAAAATCTTTCTTCCAAGTAAAGAGCAATTACCCTTTTAATTATGGAAGGCGGCTGAATTCTTAAAAGCTCGGCATCAAGAAAGTCTTGCCGCAACAAAAGCAGGTAAACCCTTTTGGCCGAAGCATTTAAAAACTCTTCGTCTTCACGCAGGGCGGCGCACATTGAAGCCACCGTTTCGGGCACAGACCGGTTGATTTCCTTTAGTTTTGGAACAACGTTATGCCGCAAAAAATTTCTTGTATAATCGTCGGTAAGGTTACTGCTGTCGGTAACGAAAGCAATGCCTTTTTCTTTAAGGTAGGCTTCAATTTCTTGCCTTGTGCAAAAGCATAACGGTCTTATAAGGTTATCTCTTTTAGGCGGTATTCCTGCGGCGCCCTTAAGACCCGTACCCCTTGTGATATTGTAAATAACCGTTTCTAAATTATCGTCTGCCGAGTGTGCGGTTGCCACAAGACCTTCGGTTCCCAAAAAAACCTTATACCTTGCATTTCTTGCCGCAAGCTCTATGCTTTGGCCGTTTTGTTCTGCCAAGGCGGCAACGTCAACTCTTACCGTTTTAAGGGGTATTCCTTCCCTTTTGCAAAGCTCTTCTACAAAAGCTTGGTCCCGTTCCGATTCTTCGCCGCGAAGCAAATGATTAATATGTACTGCCGAAAGAATTATGCCCTTTTCGGTTGAAAGCGCTTTTAAAAGGTAAAGCAGACAAACCGAATCGGCTCCGCCCGACAGTGCAACGGTTACCTTATTCTCATACTTAAGCATTTCATATTTATTTAATGCTTTTTCAACTTTTTTTAACATTATCTGAATACATCCTGAGAAGCAAACCTTGTAAACTTACCGTCCCAATAAAGTTCAACCGTATCTACGCTGCCGTGTCGGTTTTTGGCAACAATAATTTCGGCTTTATTCGGGTCGGGCATATTTTCGGGATTTGCGTTATCTTCGGTTTCGCTTCTATAGTAGTTTTCACGGTAAATGAACATTACTATATCTGCGTCCTGCTCGATAGAGCCCGATTCACGAAGGTCGGCAAGCGCAGGCTTGTGCGATTTACCTTTGGCTTCGGTTCCACGGGAAAGCTGTGCGCAGGCAATTACGGGAACGTTTAACTCCTTTGCCATTGCCTTTAAGTTACGGGTAATATCGGAAACTTCCTGAACACGGTTTTCTGTCTTTTTGGCCGACTGCATAAGACCTAAGTAATCTATTACAACAAGGTCAACCTTACCGTTATTAACACGACGAAGTTTGGCCTTCATTTCGGGAACGGTTATACCCGGTGTTTCGTCGAAAAATATGTTGGCCGACGAAAGATTTGTACCTGCTTGTGCCAAGCGGGTCCATTCATCTGTTGTAAGTTCGCCCGTTCTTAGCTTTTCGCTTTCAATAGATGCTTCGTTTGAAAGCATACGCTGAGCCAACTGGTCTCTTGTCATTTCGAGCGAGAAGAAGCAAACCGTCTTTTTGGCATTAACCGCAACGTTGCGTGCAATGTTTAAGGCAAAAGAAGTTTTACCCATACCGGGACGTGCGCCAAGAATAATAAGGTCGCTTTTGTTAAGGCCTGTAATTACCTTATCTAAGGCCGAAATGCCGGTAGGTATTCCCTTGAATTCGTCGGCGGTTTCGGGGTCTGATATTTTGGTAAGACGAACGTAGGTTTCGTCTTCAATTACCTTGCCAATGTGAACAAGGCCCGAAATATCTTTACCCTGCCTGATATCGTAAATTCTTTGCTCTGCCCTATCTAAAAGAATGTCGGGGTCGATAAGATTGTCGTTGACATCTTTTATCATACCTTCGGCGGCAAGCAGTAAGGAACGTGCATAATAACGGTCTTTTACAAGTTCAACGTATGTAGCAATATTTTTAGAAGTAGGAACTGTTTTTGCAAGCTGGGCAAGATAGGCCTTTCCGCCTGCTTCGTCGTAGGTTCCGCAACGCTTTAACTGCTCTAAAAGCGAAACAAAGTCGATAGCTTTGCCGCCGAGCTCAAGCATATCTCTTAAAACCTTATAAATTTCCCTATGTTCTTTTAAATAGAAGAACTCTTCCTTAATTTGAGTTGCAACATAGTTTAAGCATTCCGGGTCAATTATAATTGCACCAAGCACTGCCTGCTCTGCTTCAATCGAATAAGGAGCATTAATACCCGTAGTGTCGGGCAGATAGTTTATTTTTTCAGCCATTTTACTTCACCTTTCGGTTTTTTATGCGATAACTGCTACGGTAAAGGTTGCGGAAATATCTGTGAAAAGTTTAACTGTTGCTGTGTATTCGCCGTAATTTTTAATGTCTGCAACGGTAAGCTTTTTCTTATCGATAGAAGTGCCGAGTTTGCTGTTAAGTTCGGCCGCAATTTCCTTAGAAGTTATGGAGCCGAAAAGCTTGCCGTTTGCGCCGGCTTTAGCCTTGATTTCTATTTTTGCACCTTCTATTTTTTCGGCAAGAGCCTTTGCGGCAGCCTTGTCTTGCTCGTAATGGAAGGTTGCGGCAGCAGCCTTGCTGTTAAACTCTGCCATAGCAGGAGCGTTGGCTTCTTTTGCAAGATTTTTGGGGAAAAGGAAGTTTCTGGCGTAGCCGTCAGATACGTTTACAAGTTCCCCTTTTTTGCCTTGACCTTTAACGTCTTGTAATAAAATAACCTTCATTTATATCACCTTTCAAAGCGTGGGTTATCACGCTATATAATTTTTAATTGCGGCACGAAGCCTTTTTTCAACCAAATCGAAATCGTCCGATTTAATTTGGCAGGCCGAAGCGGTTTTGTGTCCGCCGCCGCCGAGCTTTGCCATAATTTTTTGAACGTCAACATCGCCGAAGGAGCGAGCCGATATATTTATATCTTCACCCGAAGGACACATTACGAAGGATGCTACAACGCCGTTAATTGCAAGAAGCTCATCGGCCGCCTGGGCGGTAGCAATTCTTGTGTACTGGTCTTGGGCCTTGGTTTTGGCAATGGCGAAGTTTTCGAACAGTTCAACCTGCGATACAATATCGTACTTTCTTTTGCAAACTTCGACCGATTCCGAAAACATTTTCTTAATAAGAACGGGGTCGGCACGGTTTTGCCTTAAAAATGCGGCGCACCTGAAGGTGCTGGGACCGGTGTTCATTACGAAATTCTTTGTATCGAGCATAATACCCGAAAGAAGTGCCGTTGCAGCAACGGTTGACGGCTTATCGATTCCCAGAAGCCTTATCATAAGAGTAACAATTTCGCAGGCCGAAGAAGCCGAGCTTTTCATATAGCGAGCAACCGTTTGGTCTACAAAATCTTCCGACTGTCTGTGATGGTCGATTATAATTACCCTGTCTATTCTGTCGTAAAGTTCTTTAAAGTCCATAATTACGGGACGGTGGGTATCGACAATAATAAGCAGTGAATTTTTATCTACCGTATCTTTAATTTCATTATAATCATAAATAGTGCAATCGGCATCGCTGAAGCGCAGAAAGTCAATAAGAGTTCTGGCCAGGGTATTTTGCTTATTTGCAACCATTTTTACGTTATATTTACTGCGCAAGGCATAATAGAGACCGTAGGATGCACCTATAGAATCGAGGTCGGAAAAGGCGTGCCCCATTATATAAACCGTAGATGCTTCGGCTAAATGCTTTTTAAACTTTTTTGTAAAGCGGTAAAGCTTGTAGTCGGCATACATAAGCCCTGTAAAGAACTTGAACGCAAATACCGACCAAGCAATTAAAAGCAGACTTGCAATTATGCAAACGAGCACGGCTACAAAACCGTATTGCCACATAAAAGCGAGGAGCGCCGCACAAATTAAGGCCATAACGCCGGCGAGCGTATATTTGTGGGAAAACTTCTTCATAGCCGAACTCCTTTCGTTTAAACTTCCATAATTATAGGCATAACCATAGGACTTCTGTGGGTTGCCTGGTAAAGATATTTTGAAATGCCGTCGCGAAGTTTTAATTTTATGGCATTTATATCGTGAATTCTTCTTGTGTAGCAGTATTCAAGAATATCTTCCGCTACTTCGATAACCTCGTTAATAAGCTCTTCGGATTCCTTCATATAAACGAAGCCACGTGTAACAACTTCGGGGCCTGAAACAACTTCGCCTGTTACTTCGTCCATTGTAACGGTAACAATTATAATACCGTCGTCGGACAAAAGTTTTCTGTCGCGAAGCACAACGCCGCCGACGTCGCCGACGCCAAGCCCGTCTACGAGCACTCTGCCCGAAGGAACGGTTTCGGTAACCTTAATACTTTTAGAAGTAAGCTCTATTACTTCACCGATATTGGCAATAAGAGTATTTTCGGTGGGAACGCCCATTGTTTGTGCAAGCATAGCGTGCTTTACAAGGTGCTTTTGCTCGCCGTGAACGGGAATATAATACTTAGGCTTTGCAAGCGAAATTAAAAGCTTTAGTTCTTCCTGGCAGGCGTGGCCCGAAACGTGAACGTCATACATTTTTTCGTACACAACGTTTGCACCGCGTTTCATAAGCTCGTTTACAACCTTGCTTACAAGCTTTTCATTGCCCGGAATGGGGGTGGCGGAAATAATTATCATATCGTTGGGTACTATTTCAACGTTTCTGTGGTCGCTGAAGGCCATTCTGTGAAGCGCCGATAACGGCTCGCCCTGGCTACCTGTTGTGATTATAACAAGCTGTTCGGGTTTGTATCTTTTGATAAGTTCAATATCTATAAGAACGTTTTCGGGGACCTTTAAATAACCGAGCTTTGCCGCAACGCTAACAACGTTGAGCATACTTCGGCCCGAAACGGCCACCTTTCTGCCGCAGTTAACCGCTTCGTCTATAATTTGCTGAATACGGTGTATGTTGGACGAGAAGGTTGCAATAATAATGCGGTTGTTGCCTGCTTTTTGAAACAGGTTCTGGAAGGATTCGCCCACCACCTTTTCGGACATGGTGTAGCCCGGTCGTTCGGCATTGGTGGAGTCGGCCAACATTGCAAGAACGCCTCGCTTGCCAAGTTCACCTATACGGGCAAGGTCTATAACCTTACCGTCTATTGGGGTGGTGTCTATTTTAAAATCTCCTGTATGAAGCACTGTGCCTGCAGGGGTTTTAATTGCAAACGCAACTGCATCGGGTATAGAGTGGTTAACGTGAATAAACTCTGCGCTTAAGGCGCCGAACTCAAGAACGTCGCCCGGCATTACGGTGGTAAGTTTTGCTGTGGCTAAGTTTTTATGTTCCTTTAGTTTGCCTTCAATAAGGCCAATAGTAAGCCTTGTTGCAAAAATGGGCACGTTTATATTTTTAAGAAGATAAGGTATTGCGCCAATATGGTCTTCGTGGCCGTGGGTTACTATAAGACCGCGTATTTTATCTTTATTTTGAACAAGATACGAAAAATCGGGTATTACAATATCGATACCGGGCGTTTCTTCGTCGGGGAAGGCCATTCCGCAGTCGACAATTAAAATATCGTCCTTGTATTCATAAACGGTGATGTTTTTACCTATTTCGCCAAGACCGCCGAGTGAAATAATTTTAAGCGGCAGCTTTGGTGCTTTAGGTTTGTTGTTCTTCTTAGGCACACTCTTATTAGCTGTATTCTTTTTAGTTGCGGTTTTAGACGCATACTTTTTGTTTTTGGTTGGCTTGGTTTCTTTAGCCATTATTTTTCCTCCATTGAAAATTTATGTAGTTGCTTATACTATACAACCTAACGTCATCATAATATAAGCATATATAGTCATATTAATATTACTTTTTTTGAAGCGAAAAGTCAAGAACAAGATAACACGACTATACAATTATATTATAGATACATTATTCATTTGCTAAACACATTTTTGTTGTTGAAAAAAGTCGAGTTTTATGTTATAATTTTTGACGCATAAAAACTTGGAGGTACTATTTTGAGTAAAAAAGTTATTATTACACGCGATAGCACAAGTGATTTACCCCTTGACCTGCTTGAAAAGCACAATATAAAAACCATTGCACTTGGTATTACACTTGGCGATAAAACCTACCACGACGGAGTTGATATTGACCCCGATTTTATTTACAAGTATCACGAAGAGAACGGCGTACTTCCCAAAACCAGCGCCGCAAATATCGGTGAACTTACCGATTTCTTTGCCCCCTTTGTAGAAGAAGGCTACGAAATTGTTCACTTCACCATAAGCTCTAAAATGTCTTCTACCTACCAGAATTCACTTCTTGCGGCAGAAGAGTTTGAAGGCGTTTACGTGGTTGACACCGCTAATCTTTCAACCGGTGAAGCCCTGCTTATTCTTAAGGCGGCAGAGCTTGCCGAAGAAGGTAAATCTGCAAAAGAAATTTACGAAGAAGTAACTGCTCTTGTTCCCTTTGTTGACGCTTCTTTTGTTATTGACAATCTTGAATATCTTCATAAGGGCGGCCGTTGTTCTGCACTTGCGGCACTTGGCGCAAACCTTTTAAAGCTTAAGCCCTGTATTCAGGTTAAAGACGGCAGTATGGGCGTTTGCAAAAAATACCGTGGCCGTTACATTCAAACCCTTGAAGAATACGTTAACGACCGACTTTCCGATACGTCCGACATCGACCTTGGCCGTGTATTCATTACACATGCAGGCTGCGACGACGAAATTGTAAATACCGTTGTAAAGCTTGTTGGCGAAAAAGCTTCCTTTAATGACGTTATTGTTAACCGTGCAGGCTGTACCGTTTCTTCACACTGCGGCAAAAACACACTCGGCGTTCTTTATATTAGAAAAACTCCGCTCCAATAACTGTCAAATCTTAGTTTGTCGGCATAATATAAGTCAGGGAGTATTTGACCGTTTCGGCGGTGGGCCATGGCTTATCTTAAAATAACCGACACAAACATTCCCTTTTATATAAAAAAGGCATCCGATTTCGGATGCCTTTTTATTTATTTTTTATCGTCGGTTTCAAGGTGTTTATCTTCGAAAACAGAGTCGGTTTCGACTTCTACATCAAGACCTAAATTTACCCTTAATTCTTTATCTTCTTCGGGGTGCTCTTCATAATAGGGGTCTATCATAAGTTCTTTAACCTTGGGGAAGATAAGAAGCTGTGTAAGCAACTGAGTAAAGCCGGGGAAAACCATTATTGCAAGAAGCAAGGAAACAACCCATGCAATTGGGTAAGGAATGAAGAAAAGCGCTACGCAAATTGCTAAAAGCAGAATTTCGGTAAGGCCAATAATAAGATTTGCCTTCCAGTTTACAAAAGCAAAAAGGAAGCAATTTTTATAAATTTTCTTTAATGGTAGCTTAAAGGTTATAATTAACAGCCATAAGTGGTACTTTATAAATCTTAAAAGAATGAATAAAGCTACCGAAAAACCGAAACCTATTATTGACAGCATATCGTCGCCAAACCAGTAAAAATATATAGCAAATGCGTTGATAATATCTATTACCGTATTTATAATGCCTGCAACTAAGGACTGTTTCCAATTCTTTTTAATTGTTTCAAAAAAGTCGGAAAGACCGAAGGAGTGTTTATCACGCGCAAGGTTTCTTGTAACGTTGGTAATACCTGCCGCTGCAAGACCGCTTGGAACAAGTAAAACCGTAAGCAAGGAATACACCATACTTACAAGGCAGAGCTTCCAAAGGTTGCGCCACCAGATTTCAAATAAAACGAAAAAAGTTTTTTTCTTGGGTCCGTCTTTTTTTATTCCCGGACCGGGTTTATCGTAACTAAAAAAACCGCCAAATCCCATTTTTATAACACCGTCAACTTATTTTTTATATACTGCCTTTTCATAAAGGCTAATGTCTTTGTAGGCTAAAAGGTATGCCACAGTGCATACCGCAAGGGTAACAACCGTTGGAAGAAGGGCCAAGAATAAGGCGCCCACGCTTATAGCGTCAACCGTAGCCGTGCTTCCGAAGATGAGCTTTTGGTAACCGAAGAAGTGGTAGTTTGTAAAGCTGTATATTGGAAGGCCGGCTTTGAAGCCTGCAAACTTTGCAAGTATAAGGCATACCCAGGAAGCGAAGCTTAAGCCCGCAGGGAAAAGACCTACTTTAAAGCCCCTTAGTTTATCTTCCTTCATTCTGCCGCAGGTTACGGCGTTTAGGTCTGCCCTACCCTGCTTGGTTAAGGAAGAAGAAAGGGTTGCAACAAACAGTAAAAGCGAAACAGTTTGCGCTATTATGTGGCAAGCAACGTAAGGCGTGCCCGAAAATTCGTTTGCAAATTCCCTGGTTACAACTATGTATTTTTTTGCTTCGGCTTCGGCTTTTTTGGTGTCTTCGCCGTCGCTGTAATAATGCTTGTATTCTTCAATAGGTGCTTCTGCTTCTTCGTTTTCGAATATTGCGGCGTCGTAGCCTATCATTTCAAGTGAAATCATAGAAAAAAGCGCAATAAAAGAAAAGGTTACAAAAAAGCACATCAAAAGACAAATTATGTATTTACCTAAAACGGTAAAACCAAGTTTAAAGTTCTGCATAATGCTCCACCTTTTATTTAATCTTTAGCAATTATATAATATCTTTAAAAAAAATGCAAGCAGAGGTTATGCTTTTAACCTCTGCTTAAAATAAATTTACAAAATGTTTATAATTAGTGCTGTAATTACCGCCGCCGCAAGCACCCCTACAGATATAAATGCAACTGTTTTTCTGGTTTTTTTCTTTTTTACGGCTTCCCTTAGACTTAAAGTTTGGCAACCACCGCCCGAAAACTCCATAACGTACTCTTTGGCTTTTGCGTGAAGGAGTTCGCAGGGCAAATCTTTTTTACCGGGCGCAACAAAAAGAAGCACCTTTTCAAAATATTTATTGCCTGTATCGTTTATTTCAATTATTTGTTTGTTTACACCCTTAACCATATTAACCTCCAGCTTTGTTTTCGCTAATATTTTTAACAAATTTTAGGAAAAATATTCACATAACAACCCACCAAAGTAATTGATTTTTACAATAATATAATGTATAATAGCACATATAATGGGAGGAAAGGTGGTAACAATATGAAAGTCGATGAAACCGTCAAAAAAGAAACCCTGTATATTGCCGCTTGGTGCGCCGTGTTAAGTGTACTTATGCAGGCAGTTTTTCTGGTTATAGGTTATTGGGATTATACGGTACTTCTTGGCAACCTTTGGGGTTACTCGGGTGCCGTGGCTAACTTCTTTTTAATGGGTCTTACCGTTCAGAAGGCTGTTACCAAAACCGAAGAAGAAGCCAGAAAAACCATTAAACTTTCCCAAACATTAAGAAATATGTTCATTCTTATAATTGCGGTGGTTGGCATTACAGTCCCCTTCTTTAATATGTGGGCCGCCATTATTCCGTTACTTTTTCCCAGAATTGCAATTCTTTTCAGAAGTTTTAGTTTAAAAAAATAAGAAAGGGGTTATGAAGGTGGTACTTTTATGAAACAAAAAAGCATAGGCTTTATAGCGGCAGACATTATTTATATATTAATGATGACCTTGCCGTTTTTGGCCGCTATTGTGCTTAAGGTGCTTACAACACCGCTAAGCGACGGCGTCGAAATTACCGGCGCACGCATTTTCTTTACAATACCAATGCCTATTCAGGACCTTTTGGTAACCGAAGCACAAATTAATTCACTTTGTGTTATGATAGCCCTTTTCGGACTGTGCTTGTTTTTAACACACGGGCTACGCACACGTGATATAAGCGTAAGGCAGCATCTTGCCGAATGGATTGTTGAAAAGGTAGATAAGCTGGTTAACGACAGTATGGGCAACTACTTTATGAACTTTGCCCCGTTTATTATTGCCATTCTTGGTCTTTCGGCGTTTTCAAGTTTTACCTGCCTTTTAGGTTTGTTCCCACCCACGTCCGACATAAATATTGTTGCAGGTTGGGCAATTTTGGTTTTCATTCTTATAACCTATAACAAGCTTAAATGCGGTCCTGTTCATTACCTTAAAGGCTTTACCGAACCGGTAGCCTTTTTAGCACCCATAAACTTTATAAGTGAATTTGCCACACCTATTTCAATGGCCTTCCGTCATTACGGAAACGTTCTTTCGGGTTCGGTAATTTCGGTGCTTATTGCAACAGCGCTTCAAGGTCTTTCTAATTTACTGCTTGGTTGGTTGCCCGGTTTCCTTGGTGAAATCCCCTTCCTTCAAGTAGGTTTACCCGCTGTTTTGTCAATTTACTTCGACGTATTCAGCGGCGGTTTACAAGCATTTATTTTTGCTATGCTTACAATGATGTACGTTTCCGACGGTTTCCCAATGGAAGAATACTTCGCACGTAAGAAAGCAAAAGAAGATAAAAAATCAACATTAAAACAAAAAACGGAGGTTAATTAATTATGTTGGAATTAGCTATTGGTATCATTCTTGGTGGTTGCGCTTTAGGCGCAGGTTGTGCAATGATTGCAGGTATCGGCCCCGGTATTGGTGAAGGTAACGCTGTTGCCGCCGCTTGTGAGGCCATTGGCCGTCAGCCCGAATGTAAGGGTTCTGTTACAAGCACAATGCTTATGGGTTGCGCTGTTGCAGAAACAACCGGTCTTTACGCACTTGTTATTGCTATTCTTCTTATATTCGTTGCTCCTAATCTTTTAGTTAACATCCTGCTTCGTGCAATGGGTGCATAAAGAGAGGAAATAAATAATGCAGAATTTAGATGTCATATCTGTCAACCTATGGCAGATATTGATTTCTCTTGCTAACCTTGTAATACTTTTCCTACTTGTTAAGAAGTTTCTGTACAAACCCGTTAAAAAGGTTTTAAAGCAGCGTCAGGATGAAATTGAAGTTCAATACACAGCTGCAAAGCAGGCCGAAGACCAAGCCTTAAAAAATAAGGAACAGTATGAAGCCAAGCTTACCGGCGCCAAGGACGAAGCCGACAGTATTATTAAAACTGCCGCCGAAACCGCAAAGCGCAGAAGTGAAGCTATTGCCGCCGAAGCCGAAGAAAAGGCTACACGCATTTTAAGGCAGGCCGAGCAAGATGCCGCCTTGGAACGTGAAAAGGCCGCGGACGGCATTAAAAAAGAAATTATTGAGGTTTCAAGCGAGCTTTCAAAGAAGCTTATTGAAAGAGAAATCAATACCGACGACCATAAGGCTTTAATAGATTCGTTTATTGAAGAAATAGGTGAAGGTAATGAATAATGTAGCGCAGGAATACGGCACCGCCCTTTTTATGCTTGCAAGCGAAGAAGGCAACGTGCCCGAATACCGTGAAGGTCTGGCCGTTTTAAAGAAGGCTTTTAAAGACGAGCCCGACTATATGTTTTTCATTTCTTCCCCCAGTGTACCGCTTACCGCAAGACTGCAGTCTATAACTACGGTCTTTTCGGGTTGTACACACGAAAACGTACTAAACTTTATTTTACTGCTTTGCGAAAAAGGCCGACTTGACTGTTTTACCGAAGCCGAAAAGACCTTTGAAGCTTTATACGATGAATCGATGCGTGTTTTAAACGTTAGAGTTAAAAGTGCAGTTGCCTTGGACGACGACCAAAAAGCCCGTCTTGAAGCAAAGCTCAGTAAGGCCTATAAATGCAGCATTGATACAGAATATATAGTTGATACATCTTTGCTTGGCGGCGTTATTATTGAAGCAGACGACAACGTTATTGACGGTTCTTTACGCCACCGTATGCAGCAGATTAAGGAAGTGATTAGCAAATGAACATCAGACCTGAAGAAATCAGCAGTGTTATAAAAGAACAAATTAAAAATTACAAGTCTAAGCTTGAAATGAATGAAACCGGCACCGTAATACTTGTTGGCGACGGTATTGCTCGTGTTTACGGACTTCGTGCTTGTATGGCTAACGAGCTTTTGGAGTTTGAAGACGGAAGCTACGGTATGGCGCAAAATCTTGAAACCGAAACCGTTTCGGTAGCCCTTCTTTCCGACAACAACAATATTCGTGAAGGCTCTACGGTTCGCCGCACTAACAGGGTATTATCTGTGCCTGTTGGCGAAAAAATGCTTGGACGTGTTGTAAATGCTCTTGGCGCACCTATTGACGGCAAGGGCCCAATTGATACAAAACTTTCCCGTCCCATTGAATCTGAAGCACCGGGAATTATTGAAAGAAAAAGCGTATCGGTTCCCCTTCAAACAGGAATTAAGGCTATAGACAGTATGATTCCTATTGGTCGTGGTCAGCGTGAGCTAATAATCGGCGACCGCCAGACAGGTAAAACCGAAATTGCGGTTGATACAATTATTAACCAAAAAAATTCCGACGTAATTTGTATTTACGTTGCTATCGGACAGAAGAACAGTTCGGTAATTCAGCTTGCAAACAACCTTGCAAACGCAGGTGCAATGGAATATACCATTATTGTTTCGGCTTCGGCTTCAGAGTCGGCACCGCTTCAGTATATTGCACCATATTCCGGCTGTGCAATGGCAGAATACTTCAGAGAACAGGGTAAAGACGTTTTAATTATTTATGACGATTTATCGAAGCACGCAGTTGCTTACCGTGCCCTTTCCCTTCTTATTCGCCGTCCACCCGGACGTGAAGCATACCCAGGCGACGTATTCTATTTACACTCACGTTTGCTTGAACGTGCGGCTTGTGTTGCACCCGAATACGGCGGCGGCTCTATTACCGCACTCCCCCTTATTGAAACCCAGGCAGGCGACGTTTCGGCATATATTCCTACAAACGTTATTTCTATAACCGACGGACAGATATTCCTTGAAACCGAGCTTTTCCATTCGGGCGTTATGCCTGCAATAAACCCCGGTATTTCGGTAAGCCGTGTTGGTGGTTCGGCTCAGCTTAAGGCAATGAAAAAGGTTTCGGGTGAATTAAAGCTTTTATATTCACAGTACCGTGAGCTTCAAGCCTTTGCCCAATTCGGAAGCGACCTCGACGCCGATACTAAGGCACGTCTGGCACTTGGCGAAAGAATTGTTGAAGTGTTAAAGCAAAGCCGCAACTCCCCCGTTCGTGTTGGTTGCCAGGTTGCAATTATTTACGCAGTTATTAACGGCTATCTTAACGACGTTCCCGTTAATAAAGTAAAAGAATATGAATTTAACCTTTACGAACTTTTAGAAAACAAGTACCCCGAATTCCTGAAGCGTATGGAAGAAGGCTTCTGGGATGACGAAGATATTGAAACCCTTAAAACCGCCCTTGACGAAATGAAGAGGTGATTTTATGGGAGCTGATATTAAAAGCTTAAGGGTCAGAATTAAAAGTGTCAGTTCCACACAGCATCTAACCAAGGCAATGGGACTTGTTGCTTCTTCAAAAATAAGAAAAGCAAACCTTGGTATGATGAAAAGCCGAGAATATTTGAACACGGTAGAAGAAACCGTGAACGAGCTTACCGCTGTAAGAGAATGTCAGAAAAGCCCCTTTATGAAAGAGGCTTCGGACGATAAGCTTAAGCTGATAGTAATAGCCGGCGACCGAGGTCTTGCAGGCGGCTATAATGCAAATATTTTCCGACTTATGCGAGAATACGAAGGCGCCGACGTTTTACCTATTGGAAAACGTGCTTGCGAAAGATACGGCAAGGAAGTGCTTTTAGCCGAACAGTTTTCCTATAAAGACGCATACGTTCTTGCAAAAAAGCTGTGTGAAGAATTTAAAAACGGCGAATTCAGCAGACTTGGAATTGTATACACCAAATACCATTCCATGATGTCGCAGGAAGCGGCCATTCGCTACGTTCTGCCCTTAGAAAAAACTAAAAGCGAAAAATCGGTGGGCGCAATTTTCGAGCCTGACGAATTAACCGTACTGAATGCGGTTGTTCCCGAATACGTAACAGGCGTGCTTATTGCCTGTGTTAAGGAAAGCTTTGCAAGCGAAGTTGCGGCAAGAAGAGTTGCTATGGACTCGGCCGATAAAAATGCCCAGGAAATGCTTTCCAAGCTTAGTCTTGAATACAACCGTGCACGCCAAAGCTCAATTACGCAGGAAATTACCGAAATTGTTGCAGGAAGCGGCTTATAAAACAAGACTCTATACTAAATCAAGGAGAATGACGTTATGTCTACAAAAGCAAACGGAACCGTATCACAGGTAATGGGACCTGTTGTTGACGTGTCCTTTGAAGAGGGCACTCTCCCCTCTATATACAATGCGCTTACAATGAAAAACGGCGACAAAACGCTAACCGTTGAAGTGGCTCAGCACATTGGCGACAACGTTGTACGCTGTATTGCCATGGCTTCAACCGACGGTCTTCGCAGGGGTACTCCCGTAACAGACACCGGCAGCCCAATAAGCGTTCCCGTTGGAAGAGATACCTTAGGAAGAATTTTCAACGTGCTTGGCGATACGGTTGACAACAAGCCCTTTGAAAGCGATGCAGAGCGTTGGAACATACACCGCCCTGCCCCCAGCTACAGCGAGCTTGCCACATCTACCGAAATACTTGAAACCGGTATTAAGGTTATCGACCTTATCTGCCCCTATTCCAAGGGTGGTAAAATCGGTCTTTTCGGCGGTGCAGGTGTTGGTAAAACCGTTCTTATTATGGAGCTCATTAACAACATTGCTAAGCAACACGGCGGTCTTTCGGTATTCACCGGTGTTGGTGAGCGTACCCGCGAAGGTAACGACCTTTACAACGAAATGACCGAATCGGGCGTACTTGCAAATACAACACTTGTTTACGGACAAATGAACGAGCCGCCCGGAGCCAGAATGAGAGTTGCGCTTTCGGGTCTTACAATGGCTGAATATTTCCGTGATGAAGAAAAGCAGGACGTGCTTTTATTTATAGACAATATTTTCCGTTTCACTCAGGCAGGTAGTGAGGTTTCGGCACTTCTTGGCCGTATGCCTTCGGCGGTTGGTTATCAGCCTACCCTTGCCAATGAAATGGGTGCTTTGCAGGAAAGAATTACATCTACCAAAAAGGGTTCTATTACTTCTATTCAGGCGGTTTACGTGCCTGCAGACGACCTTACCGACCCTGCCCCTGCTACCACCTTTGCTCACCTTGACGCTACTACAGTATTATCACGTAGTATTGCTTCCCAGGGTATTTACCCTGCGGTTGACCCGCTTGAATCTACCAGCCGTATTCTTTCACCCGAAGTTTTAGGTGAAGAGCATTACTCGGTTGCAAAAGAAGTTCAGCGTATTCTACAGCGCTACAACGAACTTATGGACATTATTGCCATTATGGGTATGGATGAGCTTTCCGACGACGACAAGCTACTTGTTGCTCGTGCACGTAAAATTCAGCGTTTCTTATCTCAACCCTTCGACGTTTCCGAAAAGTTCACCGGATTTAAAGGTAAATACGTTCCGCTTAGCGAAACAATACGCGGCTTTAAGGAAATAATTGAAGGTAAACACGACGATTTACCTGAATCTGCCTTCCTGTTTGTTGGAACCATTGACGAAGCGGTTGAAAAGGCAAAGAAGGTGGAACGATGAACACCTTTTTGCTTGCTGTTTCTTCCCCCGACGGAGATATTTTCAGAGATAACGTTCGTATGTTATCGTTAAGGGGTGCCGAAGGCGACCTTGCCGTTATGGCAGGGCACATTCCCTTTGTTACAACCGTAAAGCCCTGCGACGTTAAAATTGTACTTGAAGACGGAAGTGAAAAAATCGGCAATGCCGACGGTGGCATTTTAACCGTTGGCAGCGATATGGTAACACTTCTTTCGGGAAGCTTTACGTTTTAGGTTAGCATTATGAAGATAGTTAAAAATGCAGGCAATATTGAACTGCACGAAACCGAAAACTTTGTGCTTGCCCAAACGCTTGACTGCGGTCAGGCTTTTCGTTGGAAGGAACTTAAGGAAGATTTATGGCAGGGTGTTGCCCTTGGCAAAGTTTTAAAAATTGGGGCCAAGGACGGTGTTATTACCCTTTACAACACAACCGAAGAAGATTTTTATAATATCTGGCAGAACTATTTTGACCTTGAACGTGATTACCGCAAAATTTTAAACACCTTATCGGCCAACGACGTTTTAAAAACGGCAGGCGAATACGCATACGGTATCAGAATTCTGAGGCAAGAGCCTTGGGAAGCGCTTTGTTCCTTTATAATTTCGCAAAACAACAATATACCAAGAATTAAAGGTATTGTAGAAAGGCTTTGCGAAAACTTCGGAGTAGAAATCGAAGAAGGGGTTTACTCCTTCCCCACTGCTGAAAAAATTGCTTCTTTAAGCCTTGAAGATTTAGCGGTGCTAAGAAGCGGCTTCAGGGCAAAATATATTCTTGATGCGGCCAAAAAGGTATCGGGTGGCGAAATTGTGCTGGACAGGCTTCGTGATATGCCAATAGACGACGCCAGAACCGAGCTTGTTAAAATTTACGGTGTTGGCGAAAAGGTTGCCGACTGCACCTTACTTTTCGGTCTTTCACATATTGAAGCTTTTCCGAAAGACGTTTGGATTAAGCGTGCCGTAGCAAAGCTTTTTGACGGAGTTTTGCCCGAGTGTGCAACCGAATATGCAGGAATTGCACAACAGTACATTTTCCATTATGCCAGAATGACAAAACTTGAGATTTAAAAAAGGCCCCAACGGGTGTTGTGCTTAGGGATGAAATGCCTTAAAAAGCAAATTTTTGCGGCCTAATGTGTTAAAAAGCCGTGGTATGCGTCAGCATTACCACGGCTTTTTGCCTTTTATTCCACTAAAAATTTTTCTTTTTAAGGTGCGTTGCAGTTTTGTAAGAATAAATTTGTTTCTATTTCGAAGTAGCAAAAACGCAGTAATACTTTGTGTCTTACAAGGTTTTGCTG
>JAFOCW010000022.1 GCA_017381035.1 Clostridia bacterium
ATAAGGTTTATTAACTCGTTTCTTGAATAATTGCTTTCTTTTGAAATCCTGTCTAATTTGCTTAAAGTGTCTTCTTTAATTCGCACAGAAATTATTTTGTTGCCGTCTTCGCCACGTTTTTTGATTTTTAAGGAATTATTATTCATAAACACCACCTCGAATATATTTTACTATTGACTTTGAAATTAAAATATATTACAATGCGATATATAAAAGTATTACAAAAAACAAGGGGACGAAAAAATGAAAAAAGCAATATCAGTGTTACTGTGCATAGCAATTGTGCTTGGTTTATCAGGATGTTTTGGCGGAGTTAAAGAAGGTAAAACAGGTGAAACTTACACGTCTTCAAACGGTATTGAGTTTACGCTAAATGAAGTTTCCTTTGCAGAAGTTATTGATGGCTGGGGTGGCGCAAACGACGATTTTTGGAAGCCGTTGGATGAAACTAACGGTAATATTGGCAGCGGTAAGCGTTGGGCTACGGTGGAACAATATGCTTTAGTGCACGGCCTAAAACCAAATAACGACGATGACAGAGTAGTGTTTATTTCTTATACCGCTAAAAATGCTTCTAAATATGATATAACAATAGACGAAATAGGTGTTTTGAATTACGATGATGGTTATGAGTATTCCGACGGAGCACTTGCTTATCGCGTAAGCGAAGAGGGCGTATGGCAAGAATTGCCGAATGGTATCATTTTAAAGAAATTAATAGATAACAAATATGAATTCCGTGCATATATGGTAGTACCGAAACAGGTTGTTGAGTCTGAAAAATCTTTAACCTATACCTTGTTTGGCTACGAATTTAAAATTAAATAAACCGTAAAAACACACATAACAAAAGCGAGGTGAATTTCACCTCGCTTTTATTATTAAATTCTGTCGCCATATGGTAAAGATTTAATATAGTTTTCCATATGTTCAAAATCAGGTGTTCCGTCGGCTTTTGCAGGTAATTTGAGTTGTATAGTTGGCAAAGTTTTGTTTGCTTGTCGCCCATAACTAAAACGGTACTTATTTGCTTCTATGATTGTACAACAGAATAATTTTGCCGACAAAGACATTGGATATTTTGGAATTAACAGATACAAATCTCGCCCACTATAAAACGGAGATGATTGGACAAATGTCGATAAAACACTTCCACCACCGGCACAGGTGAGAATTCCTGCTGGTTGAGGTTCCAGCCCTTGTATCCGTTTTACTTTAGCAACAACTCCATTGTTTTGAGCTGTCCTTGCAACGAAATTAATCGCTGTGGGGTCATCATCGCTGGCGACAGTGCAGTTAAGCAACTCCAAATTAATCCCATACTTAACCTCAAAAACATCTGCAAGTGGAAAATCTTTGAATCGTTCATACTCAATAGGACGTGTGCTAACACTATTATTTGTGGATATAGGTCTAACAGAAGTACTGTTTACCCATTCGGGAATACTATCCGGTAATTCGATGTTTTTTAGAGTTTTATCTGCTTGCCTACCATAGCTGAACCTATATGCGTTATTTTGAATGCATGTGCAGTAAAAAAGTTTCTCCTGTATATTCATAGGCTTTTTTGCTGTTAAGACGGCAATTTGGTGTGCAACATAGCACGGCTCGACTTGTACGTGAGCAGCCAGAACAGTACCTTTCAGAGGGACTGTTATAACGCCTGCAGGATATATTTTTACTCCATCTACTGGAGCAACTCGCCCTACTACGCTATTGTTGACTCCTTGTGAGCTGACAAAATTTATCCCGTTGTTATTAGGTGAAAGTTCAGAATAAATAAGCGTATGCGGATATTCAATAGTAAACAAATCATCGATCTTCATACACATCACCACTTTTTACGAGATATGCAAGATAATCGTTCACTGTTCGTTGAAAATCATCTTGTCCTAATCGAGAGTAATCCGTTTTCATATATGCTTCACAAAGCCATTCGTCTTCGTCGGTTACTTTGTGTCGTGCGCTAAGACCATCTTCAACATCTCTATTGCGATATAAGTTGAGCCACTGTTCTTCAATCACACTCCATTTTCCATAAGCATCGACGCGACCTA
This sequence comes from Clostridia bacterium, assembly GCA_017381035.1. GTDB lineage: Bacteria > Bacillota > Clostridia > Oscillospirales > Acutalibacteraceae > SFWF01. Next base: position 2,058 of record JAFOCW010000022.1, read on the forward strand.
ATTTCTTGCGTTTGACAAAGCCATCATCTTTGCAGTATCCAAAGAACGTTTCTCGGTTGCTGTCGTGAGGACAATGAGCTTTCCAAACCATGACACATACATTTGTTCCGGTTGGATAGAAAATATCATCGGGCATGGAGAAAACAGCATCAAGGGTATGCTTTTGGAATAACCGTTTGCGAACATCCTTGAATTTGGTGCCAATAGCGCAACTCATAGGAACGACTACAACACCGGTACCATTCACTGCGAGAATATCCAGTAGATGTTCCACGAATTCCAATTCCACCACGTCATCTTGGGAGTATGGGGGATTGATTAGCCCAATATTTATATTTTTAGCTTTAAGTTTACGTACAATTTCAGGTTTAAAGCAGTCACCGTGCTCGATGTTAGACTTGCCATCTTTGCGAATAATCATATTGGCAACAGCAAGAGTATACAGTTCGTCATCAAATTCTACGCCATATAGACCGTCTTCTCTAATACGCTCAACTTCTTCGGGGTTGGCATCTTGGAACATCATGCTCATAGCAGTTACAAGGAACGATCCAGAGCCGCAGCAGATATCTACAACACGACTGTTTTTATTCACACCGGCCAGATTGCACATAAATTCCGTTAAATGCTGCGGAGTTAAAACAATTCCGAGTCCACTTCCATCACCGCCGGAATATTTGATAAATTCATGGTAGAAGACACCCAATGCATCAATAGTACTATCGGCATGGTCCATCATAGGCTTGATTTTCATTTCAAGTTCTTCAATATACCAGACGATAGACTTTTTGTTGCCAAGGGGAATAGCCGCAAATTTAGAGTTATCTAAAAGGTTCTTGAAGGCCTGTTTGATATACTGAATGCGGTTATACTTAATACCACTGTCACGGAGTACATTGTCGATTGCGGTTGTAATGTTAGTGATAACGCTGTTGAATGAGGGTAGATTGATATAGCTCTTTGCGAAATCCTCGTCATTTAGCGCAATAAGAATACCTGCAATAAAAATTGGTTTATGGCGTTCAGTCATTTTAATCTCGCGAAGATACTCATGCATATCGATAGCTGTTTCGCGGATGCTATCAAGAGAGTATTCGCGCTGAATCCTCTTTCCTTTTACCAAATCAACATAGTTTTTAGGTTCTAGAATAATATCTCTTGCTTTGCGAAGCTCGGTAAATTCATCTTGCCCTTTACCCCACAAGAACGCACTTGCGCGAAAAGTGTCACGCTTGGTACCGCTAACCGCAACCGCAATAACATTATAATCTTCTTTCAAGAATTTTGCATAGTAGAGTGCGCCGTCAACGGCATAGTCCTTTGGGTGATTACGCTCAGGGGTTTCGTGCTTATTTACAGCCTTTTTGCACTCAACAACAATGAGTGTGTTCACATCATCTTTAAACGTAATAATGAACTCAGGTAAGGCTTTGCCTTTACCTCCAAGTGTATAGTCATCTAAAGCACAAACTTTGGGTTTGCCACCAGCCTTTTTTAATAAGCGTTCCACTTTCTCTATGTCAGAAATATCGCCTTGGGGGAACACAAAGCCGAATTCGTTCTCTCCTATTTTACAGTTCATCCCCTGAAGTGTTAAACTTTCAGTATATTGTTCTATTGCCATTTTATTGTTCCTCCCCAAATAATTCATCCAAGGTTTTGTTTAGTTCTTTACAAATTTTTTTGCATAGGTCAAGCGAGGGATTACCCCCACCTTTTTCTATGCTGACTATTGTTTGTCGGGAGACACCAACGGCGTTTGCTAAATCTTTTTGAGTTAGAGCCAGTTCAGCTCTAGCAACTATAATTTTTCGATTTTCTGTCACCGTTATCATCTCCTTTCAAAATATTACATATTTATTCTACCAAAACCATAACGCCGTGTCAACTATATTTGACAAAAAGTAAAATATATACGACATTACAAAATGCAAAAGATCAAGTATAAATTCCCTTTTATCACAAATAATAGTATCACGATTTGAAATTAAAGGAGAATTTATATATGAAAGCAACAGGAATAGTTAGAAGAATCGACGATTTGGGAAGGGTGGTTATTCCCAAGGAAATTAGGCGCACTATGAAAATTCGTGAAGGCACACCGCTTGAAATCTATACAGGGGTAGGCGGTGAGGTTATATTTAAAAAATACTCGCCGGTGGGCGAACTTGCTAACTTTGCCGAAGACTATGTCGAGGCGCTTTCCAAAAGCACCGAGCAGACGGCTGCTATTTGCGATGAAGACACCGTTATTGCGGCGGCGGGACCAAACAAAAAAGAGCTTCTTCACAAAAACATTTCTGAAGCTATGCAGGGTCTTATTAAGGACAGGGTAAAATACACCGGCGGCGAAGGTGTGGTTGCCGTAGACGGCAGCGGACTTACCGTTTCGGCCGCATACCCCATAATTTCCAACGGCGACGTGGGCGGTGCCGTTTTATTTGTAAACACAACCGGTAAGGCGGCAAACGAAGCCGAAGTTAAACTTATACTTTCGGCAACAGAGTTCCTTGGCAGACAGATGGAAGACTAAAAAAGCGCAAAAAAATAACCCTTAACCGTTTAAGCCTTTAGCTTCGGTTAAGGGTTATTTCTGTTCACTCTTAATATCCAACATCATTTTAACCTCACGTTTCTGTAAAGTAGTTGCATTTACCGCATTTCAAACTTCACCGCACATCATTGACCTTTTGCCAATTACTTTAAGTAAGCTTACCCTGGTGTGAAAGGGAACTGCAACCCTGAATTTATATTCAAGAAAAACTGTTGTTTTTCTGTGTCTTTATAATACCAAAAGCACCGCTCTTTTTCAATTCGCAAACTGCAAAAAGTCAAAGGGCAAAATTTATTTAAAAGGCAGATTTTTAGCCGCACACCCCCTTTTTTATTGACAAAAGCATATGTTTTTTGATATACTAAAAATGTTGAGGGCCAAGTGTTTTTGCTAAAACTAAAAAAACACTTGCTTTTTTTATGCTTATAGGTTATACTGTGAGGGTAAGATATTTGACTTAAAGGAGAGTGGGCAAACGCCCGCTCTTCGTTTTTTGTTAAAACAAATTAGCAAAAAGCTAAAGGAAGGAATGATTTTATGGCAGGCGTTGCAGACAAGGTATTTACCTTGGTTGAAGAAACGGTTAAGGCTCAGAACGTAAAGCTTTGGGACGTCCGTTTTGTAAAGGAAGGCGCAAACTGGTATTTAAGAATTATAATCGATAGTGATGCCGGCATATCTATTGATGACTGCACCAACGTTCACCACGCAGTAGACCCCGTTTTAGATGAAGCCGACCCAATAGACCGTGCTTATTATTTAGAAGTGTGCTCACCCGGTCTCGAGCGTGAGCTTACCAGGGACGAACACTACGAAGCTATGGCAGGAAATAAGGTTAAAATAAAACTCTATAAAGCGGTTGACGGTGTTAAAGAGTTTGGCGGCGTTTTAATAAGCGGCGACAAAGAAAAGGTCGTTTTAAAAACCGAAGACACAGAAACAGAGTTTGCAAGAAGCGCAATTTCGTCCTGCAGACTTGACGATATAGACAATTAATTACAAATAATATATTGGAGGAATGAACCAAAATGGCAAGAGCAAAATCTAACAAAAATCAGGCAAAAGAATTCTTCGAAGCGCTTAAAATAATGGAAGCAGAAAAGGGAATACCTGCAGAATATATTGCAGAAAAAATTTCCGCCGCTATTGTTGTAGCCCTTCGTAAAGATTACGGCACAACCGAAAACATTACCTGCACTATCGACTGCGAAAACGAAATCTTCAAGGTAACACTTCGCAAAGACATTGTAGAAGAGGTTGAAGACCCCAGAATTCAAATCCTTCGCGACGAAGCCAAGGCACAGTACAAGGCAAAGGCAAGCGACGAATTTGTTGAAATTGAAATGGACACACGTCAGTTTGGCAGAATTGTGGCTACCACAGCCAAGCACGTTATTCGTCAGGGTATACGCGACGTTGAAAGAAGCCAGACCCTTTCTGAATTCCAGTCCCACAACCGTGAACTTTTAACCGCAGTAGTTCAGCGCATAGACCCCAAAACAGGCAATGCCGCAGTTACCATTGGTAAAAACGAAGCAACCCTTCCCAAGCTTGAACAGGTTCCCGACGAAGTACTTACTGAAGGTGAACATATAAAGGTTTACGTTGTAGACGTTAAGGAAACCGAGCGTGGCACAAAGGTTATGCTTTCCCGTACACATCCGGGCCTTGTAAAACGCCTTTTCGAAACCGAAGTTCCCGAAATTTTCGACGGCACCATTGAAATTAAGGGCATTTCCCGTCAGTCCGGCTCCAGAACAAAGATGGCTGTTTGGTCCGCTAACGAAGAAATCGACCCTGTTGGCGCTTGCATCGGCCCCAAGGGCGCACGTGTAAACGCAATTATTGAAGAGCTTGCAGGCGAAAAAATAGATATTGTTAAATATTCCGAAGACCCGAAGGTATTTATCAGCGAAGCGCTTTCTCCTTCAAAGGTTGTATCTGTAGAAATTTTAAGCGAAGACCCCAAGGCCGCAAAGGTAACCGTACCCGATTCTCAGCTTTCGCTTGCTATCGGTAACAAGGGTCAGAACGTTCGTCTTGCCGCAAAGCTTACCGGCTGGAAAATTGACATCCGCCCCGAAAGCGGCTTCTACGGAGAAGAAGAGTAATATAAATTTTTAGTGGGGGAATAATATGAAACAGAAAAAAATTCCCATGCGTCAGTGCTGCGGCTGCCTTGAAATGAAGGAAAAAGCACAGCTTGTGCGTGTGGTTAAATCTCCCGAGGGTGATATTTCACTCGATACCACGGGTCGCAAAAACGGCCGTGGCGCATACATTTGCAAAAATTTAGACTGCTTTAATATGGCAATAAAAAAGAAAAGCTTTTTCAGGGCCTTCGGTCAAAATATTTCCGAAGAAACCGCAAAAAGCATAGAAGGTGAACTTAAAGGTGAATAAAGAAAAAACACTTTCCCTTTTGGGCTTCGCTGCCAAGGCAGGTAAGCTGTCCTACGGCACCCACGCAACAGAATTTGCCATAACTTCCGGCAAGGCAAAATTAGTGCTTGCGGCCGAAGATATATCTGAAAAAAGCGTAAAAGAACTTAAATTTAAAGCAGACAAAAAAAGTATTACGGTTTTAAACCTTGAAGGTATCAGCACCGCCGAGCTATCAAAAAGGGTAGGCAAAAACTGCGGAATATTAGCAGTAACCGACGGCGGCTTTGCCGATGCCATAAGCAAACACGAATAATGAGGAGGAATAGCCAATGATAGAAAACTTTAAGTACAAAATTAATACAGCGGCAACAGATTTCGGTATTGCCGTAAAAGACGTTTCGGCTATTATTAAGGAATACACGGGAGCCGATAAAAAATCGGGCGCTTCTTTAACTGAAACAGAAACAAACATTTTGTTTGAGGTTTTAACAAACAAGAACGCAGTTAAAAGCTTTAAGGCTTATTTCGAGCTTGGTAAAGCTGCCCGTGAAGAAGTAGAAAAGGCAAAGCAGGCCAAAAAGGACCAAAATCTTGCCGCACAAATGGCTCTTTTCGAACAGTTAAAGGCCGCACAAGAAGCCGAAATGGCTGCTAAGCGTGCCGCCGAAGAAGCCAAGAAGGCACCCAAAGAAGACCCCAAGAAAGAAGAGCCCAAAAAGGCCGAACCTAAGGCCGAGCCTAAGAAGGAAGAGCCCCAAAAGGCCGAACCTAAGGCAGAGGCTAAAAAGGCACCCAAGGCCGAAGCTAAGGTAGAGGTTAAAAAAGAGCACAAGCCTTCCGACCCCAAGCCCTTTGAGGCCAGAAAGAAGGAAGACCGCCCTGCAGGCGCCGCACCCAACCGTGGTCCTGCCGAGCGCCGTACTGTTGATACCCGTTTTTCCAACGTTGATATGGAAAAATACAACGAAAAGTACGAAAACATTGCCCCTGCAAACGCAATGAAAGATAACGGCGCCAGAAAGCAAAAAATCAACCAGAAATCTCAGAACTACAGAAGGAACGAAAAGTCCAAGAAGGAGCTCGAGGAAGAGAAGAGAAGGCGTATGCAGCTTGAGGTCATCAAAAAGACCCCCATCACCGTTACCGTCGGCGATGAAATTACCGTTGGTGAGCTCGCCGCTGCAATGAAAAAGACTGCCGCCGAGGTTATTAAGGAATTAATGAAGCTCGGTATGCTCGCAGCCGTTAACCAAACTATAGACTACGATACTGCCGAAATCGTTGTTACCGAAATGGGCGCAAAAATCGAGCGTGCAGTTGTAGTTACCATTGAAGAACAAATTATGGATGAAACCCCCGATACCGAAGAAAACCTTCTTCCCCGTAGCCCCGTTGTTGTTGTTATGGGACACGTTGACCACGGTAAAACTTCGCTTCTCGACGCCATCCGTAATACAGCCGTTACCGCAGGTGAAGCAGGCGGAATTACCCAGCATATCGGTGCTTACCGTGTTAATGCTCAGGGTCAGGACATCACCTTCCTCGATACCCCCGGACACGCCGCATTTACCTCTATGCGTCAGCGTGGCGCAATGGCAACCGATATTGCAATTCTTGTTGTTGCCGCAGACGACGGCATTATGCCCCAGACCATTGAAGCAATAAATCACGCAAAGGCCGCAAACGTTCAGATTATTGTGGCTATCAATAAAATGGATAAACCCGAAGCCAACCCCGACAGAATTAAGCAACAGCTTACCGAACATTCACTCGTTCCCGAAGAATGGGGCGGCGATATTATCTGCGTACCCGTTTCTGCAAAAACACACGCAGGTATCGACGACCTTTTACAGAACGTTCTGCTTGTTGCCGAAATGTTAGAGCTTAAGGCTAACCCCAACCGTAAGGCAAAGGGTGTTGTTATTGAAGCGCGTCTTGATAAGGGCCGTGGTCCTATTGCAACCCTTCTTGTACAGAACGGTACACTCAACACCGGCGATATTATTATTGCAGGCACTTCTGTTGGTCGTGTTCGTGTTATGACCAACGAACGTGGCCAGAAGCTTAAAGAAGCAGGTCCGTCTGTACCGGTTGAAATTGCAGGTCTTACCGAAGTTCCCACCGCAGGCGATACCTTCGACGCCGTTTCCAACGAACGTCTTGCACGTGAACTTGTTGAACAAAGAAAACAAAAAATTAAGGACGAAGCTGCTAAGGCCGCTACCCAGGTTACACTCGACAACCTCTTCGATAAGCTTGGCGAAGGCGAGCTCAAAGAGCTTAAACTCATTGTTAAGGCCGACGTTCAGGGCTCGGTTGAAGCCGTTAAGCAGTCGCTTGAAAAGCTTTCCAACGACGAAGTTCGTGTTAAGGTTATTCACGGTGCCGCAGGCGGCGTAAACGAAACCGACGTTATGCTTGCTCAAACTTCGGGCGCAATTATCGTAGGCTTCAACGTTCGCCCCGACTCTGTTGCAAAGGCTGCCGCAGAGCGTGATGGCGTAGATATGCGTCTTTACAGAGTAATTTACGATGCAATTGAAGAAATCGAATCTGCTATGAAGGGTATGCTTGCACCCAAGTTCCGTGATGTTGAAATGGGCGCAATTGAAGTTCGTAACACCTTCAAAATTTCGGGTGTTGGTACAATTGCCGGCGGTTACGTTACCGAAGGTAAAATTACACGTGCCTGCAACATCCGTGTTGTACGCGATGGCGTAATTATTGCCGAAGATAAGATTGATTCCTTAAAGCGCTTTAAAGACGACGTTAAGGAAGTTGCCCAAGGCTACGAATGTGGTATTTCACTCGAAAAATTCGCCGACATCAAAGAAGGAGATATATTCGAGGCATATATTGTTGAAGAATACCGCGACTAAATAAGAAAGAAAAAAGAATAAATAATAAAAAAGGTGTCGCATAGCGACATATATATGCGTCGCAGACACCAATTTTATTATTTATTATTTCTTATTTATTCTTTAAACTAAAAACACAGGAGGACGATATGGCAGGATTTAAAATAAACCGTGTTACCTCAGATATTAAGCTAGCGCTTTCCGACATTCTGCGTGAAGTAAAAGACCCCAGAATTTCTAAACTTTTATCTATTGTAAAGTTAGACGTTTCGGGTGATATGTCCTACGCAAAGGTATATGTCAGCGCAATCGAAGGAAAAGACAAAACAGAAGAATCGGTTAAGGCGCTAAAGGGTGCGGCAGGCTTTATTCGCCGTGAACTCGGCGCTCGCCTTAAGCTCCGCAAGGTGCCCGAGCTTCGTTTTGTGGCCGATAATTCCATTGAATTTTCGGCAAATATTTCGGCAATAGTAAACACTTTTGAAAATACCGAAGAGGACAATACCAATGAACAGTAAATGTGAAATACTGACACTGGCCGACCTTTGTCAGTATTTAAAGGAAAACGATAACTACCTTGTTTTAACCCACGCTTCCCCCGACGGCGACACCTTAGGCTCGGCCTACGCCCTTAAATACGGGCTTAAAAAGCTTGGTAAAAAGGTGCAGGTTATCTGCCCCGATGAAATTCCCCACAAGTACGACTATTTTATAGACGATAGCGAGTGCGATTTCATACCCGAAACAGTTGTTGCCGTAGACGTCGCCGACATTAAACTGCTTGGCGATTTATGGGAGCGTTTTGTTGGCAGAATAGACCTTAATATCGACCATCACGTTTCCAATACCCACTACGCTAAAAGGCTCTATTTAGAAGAAAATGCTGCGGCAACCGCCGAAAGTGTTTACGAAATTTTAGACGAGCTCGGCGTGGAGTTCGACCGTAAAATTGCAAACGCCCTTTACACCGGTCTTTCAACCGACACGGGTTGTTTTAAGTATGCAAACGTTACCGTTCGCACCCACGAAATTGCCGCAAAGCTTCACGCTCTGGGCATAGATGCGGCCGACATTAACCGCATTATGTTCGATACAAAGTCTAAAAGCCGTGTAAAAATGGAAATGATGGTCTTAAACGGGGCCGAATTCCATTTTGACGACCGTTGTATGATGCTTGCCGTAACCTTAGACATTCAAAAGAAAACGGGTTGCACCAAAAGCGATATGGAAGGCGTGGCATCAATGTCCCGTTCGGTTGAAGGCGTGCTTGTAGGTGTGGCAATTAAGGAAACCGAAAAAGACGTTTTCAAAATTTCCCTTCGCACCTACGACCCGCTTGATGCTTCGGCAATTTGTAAAAAACTTGGCGGCGGCGGACACAAAGCGGCGGCAGGCTGTACCGTAAACGGTACGTTAGCCCAGGCTAAAGCTGCAATTTTATCGGCCATAAAACAGGCCTTGGAGGAAGCAGATGCAGGGTCTTCTATTACTGAATAAGCCAAAGGGCATAACTTCTTTTTCGGCCGTTTCAAAAACCAAGTGGTTGGCGGGCGAAAAAAGGGTGGGCCATACCGGCACGTTGGACCCCTTGGCAACCGGTGTTTTGCCGGTTTTCATTGGCAGAGCAACGGCACTTTGCAGTATAGTGCTCGATGCCGATAAAGGCTATGTAGCCACCGTAAAGCTCGGCACCACAACCGATACCTGCGATATTACGGGCAAGGTTTTATCGGAAAATGCGGTAAGCGTTACTAAAGAACAACTGCAAGAAGCCCTTAATAAATTCAGGGGTACAATAAGTCAGGTGCCGCCAATGTATTCGGCACTTAAAAAGGACGGAGTGCGCCTTTACACACTTGCACGTCAGGGTGTAGAAGTTGAAATTGAACCCCGTCAGGTTGAAATTAAAACTCTTAATTTGCTCGGATTTTCGGGCGATACCTTTAAAATAGAGGTGCTGTGTTCCAAAGGCACCTACATACGTTCACTTTGTAGGGACATCGGTGAAGAGCTTGGCTGTGGCGCCACCATGACCGAGCTTTTGCGTACAAGTACGGGCGGCTTTAATTTAGAACAGACCGTTTCGCTCGACGACCTTACCAAAGAAAACGTTATTAGCTTTATTTTATCTGAAGAAACTGCTCTTTTACATTTAAAAGAGGTAGCTGTTACCGAAAAGCAGGCAATTCGCTTTTCAAACGGCGGACAGCTTTCTTACGAAAGGCTTAAAAATGCAAGCTTTTCTGACGGCGAGCTTGTCCGTGTAAAATTCGGCGATATATTTTTAGGTGTCGGCATAGCCGATAATGAAAAAAGCCAACTTGCAATCAAATGCGTAATTAATAAAATTTTGTAGGGGATGGCGTCCACGACACGCCGTTTAAAAAGGAGGGAAGAAAATGCAAAAATACGCCATAGCTCTCGGTATGTTCGACGGAGTGCACAAGGGCCATAAAGCCGTACTTATGGGTGCTATCAATTCAGGCTATAAATCTGTTGCGGTTACCTTTTCTTCCATTCCCTTTAAAAAGGGCGGTGTGCTTAATTCCGCAAAGGAAAAAAAGCAAAAGCTTTTAAACTTTGGCATAGACGAAGTTCTTTTTCTTGAATTTAGCGAAGTCTGCAACCTTTCGCCCGAAGAATTTTTAAACTATCTTGCTAAAAAATATAACGTAGCTAAAATTTGCTGCGGCTTTAACTACCGTTTCGGCAAAATGGCGGCCGGCGATACGGCATTTTTAAAGGAATGGTGTACGGCTAAAAATATAGAATTTTTCGAATGTCCCGAAGTTTTGTACGGCGAGCAAACCGTTTCTTCCACCTACATAAAGGGGCTTCTTTTAAACGGCGACCTTGAAACCGCCAACCTTCTTTTAGAAGACGGCTTCAGTATTACGGCAAAGGTGCAAAAGGGCGATGCCCGTGGCAGAACCTGGGGTTTCCCAACCATTAACCAGCGTTACCCCGAAACAAAAGCTCCCGTTAAACGTGGCGTTTACCATACAGTTGTTACCATAGACGGTAAGACTTACAATGCCGTTACAAATATTGGTGTTCGCCCCACCTACGAAACCGAATACGTTTCGGCCGAAAGCTACGTTTTAGACTATGACGGCAACGCCTACGATAAGGAAGTCGAAACAAAACTTGTTTCTTTTTTAAGGGAAGAAAAGAAGTTTTCTTCAAAAGAAGAATTAATAAAAGCCATCGGCAACGATGCAGAATATGTTAAAAAGCACAGCTGACGCTGTGCTTTTTTAAATAATAAATAATAAAGAAGAAAGAATAAAAACGGTGTGCCTACGGCACGAAATGCCAATCCATCCGTCAGCCTTTGGCTGCCACCTCCCTTCCTTAAAGGGAGACGAAAATGCGTCGCAGACGCATTATGCACCGCAGGTGCTTACCCTTCAATAATCACTTCGGGGTTTACGGGAATTTCGTCTTTATAAAACTCTAAGTGCAGGTGGGTATCGTCGGCACATTCGCAAGGAATTTCGCCAATTAGGCCGAGCTTGGTACCCGCAGAAACGATGTTGCCTTCCTTAACGTAAACGTTGCCCGAAAGTCCGCAGTAACGTGCAACTATGCCGTTTCCGTGGTCAATTTCAACGTAGGTGCCAAGCATTGCATCGTTAATTATTGCCACAACAGTTCCGTTACCGCAAGCCGCAACCGAAGAGCCCTTTTCACATTCCAAATCAAGCCCGATATGAAGTCTTGAATCTCCGAAGGTCTTGCTGTAGGTCAGCTCCTTGTCCGAAAAGGCCTTAAGCACCGCACCGCTTACGGGGTAAACAAAGTTTTTGGCAATAACAGGCTCTTCGGGTAAAACGATTTCAACAGAGCTTGTATCTTTGCTTGAATAAGGCTCGCTTTCAACCTCTGCTCGCACCTGGTCGGTGTCTTCGGGGGTGGGGGAAACAACCGAACTGTCGTTGTTTTTTTCGGCTGTGTCGGGTGCACTGACGCCTGCCCAGGCCGTCCAAGCGGCAACACCTATTGCCACAAGGCAAAAGGCAAGCACAAAGTAAAAACCGCGCCCTTTCAAATAATCTAATACTGTATTTTTAGAAATTTTCATTATAAAACCGCCTTTCAAAATTATTTTTAACTAAGGCTTGTTTTTTTATTCTGTTATTAAAAAATTTTTAACAATTAGTTTAAGAAAAGGCAAAGTTTATGTTTTATTATATAATCGTACCAAGAAGAGCCGCAACTATCTTGGTATGAGATTTCTTCATACAAATCTCTCCTCAAATCCTTGAACAAAGGAAAAGCACCATCGAAAGATGGTGCTTTTTCGTTAAAACATATTTATTAAATATCGGGTTTAAATACCGGCATTAACTGAAGCTTGAAAAGATTAGCCTTGTGGCGACGGTCAATATTTTCCTTCTTATCTAAATCGTCAATTTCGCCCGTTCTTATATATCGGTCAAGCTCGGCATAGGTAAAACCTAAGTTTTCTTCGTCGGTCTTGCCGCAAAGGCCGTCTATAGGCACCTTTTCAACAAGGAATTCGGGCAGACCCAAATATTTACCTATTTCTTTAACTTCGGCAACGGTTAAAAGACTAAGGGGTGAAAAATCGCCGGCCGCATCGCCGTAACGGGTGGAATAGCCAACCCAGTCTTCGCTAAGGTTGCAGGTGTTAACAACCCTGCCGTTCATACTTTGCGAAACGGCGTAAAGGGTGGTCATTCTGACTCTTGGCGGAATATTTGTAACGGTTTGTGAAGTAATTTCAATATCGCTTGGCAGTGCCGATTTAAGCCCTTCCACAGCGTCTTTAATATTAACAACAAAGTGGCGGATGCCAAGGTGGTTTACCAGTGCGAAAGCCGCATCAATATCGTGCTGTTCGCCGCAGGGCATAAGCACACCGATAACACGCTCGGCCCCAAGTGCCTTTACACAAAGCGCCGCCGCAACAGAAGAATCTTTACCGCCCGAAATGCCAATAACGGCATTACAGCCCTTACCGTTGTTTTCAAAAAAATCTTTAATCCATTCAACACAGTCGGCAGTTATTTTTTTAACGTCAAACATAGCACCCTCCAAAAATTACTGTATTTAGTATAACACCAAAACCCGACTTTGCAAAGCCTTGATTTTTAATTAAAAAAATGATAGTATATTAAAAAATAACTAGGAGTATATAAATGAAATACATAACACAGCACCGCATACGCTGGTGGGTATCGGCATTTTTTCAAATAATCCTTTTTGCATCGGTATTTTTACCAATGGTAAAAATTGTTGCAATAGACCAAAACGTTGTAAACGTAGATACCGTTTCACGTTCTGCCCTTTGGTATTTATCAAGCGCAGGCTACCCCGAAATTTACGGCATAATTTTAACCCTTTTCGCCGTACTGTCTTTGCCAATACTCTGCCTTGGCTTCCGCTTTTTCTTAAAGCCTGCGGCGCTTATGGTTGCCGCCGTTACCGATATTATCTACCTTTTGGTAAACGTTTTCTGGACAGTGTTTATTCTGCTTCTTTCAACCTATGGCGATTTTTCCACTTCAACCACACTAACCCCGTGGTTCTTTGTAGGCACCGCTATAAACCTTGCCCAAATAGTACATTTATTCATACTTTTCTTCGGCGTTAAAAAAGCTTTGACAAGAAAGCCGCAATAGTGTAATATATTAAGGCATCCGCCCACATAGTTCAACGGATAGAATAAGGTCCTCCTAAGACTTAGATGCAGGTTCGATTCCTACTGTGGGTGCCAAAACACCCGACTGAATTTCAGTCGGGTGTTTTTATTTTTACCAGCTAAGTGTGTTGTTTGTGAAGGTCTTTTTAAATGAGTTAAGCTCGGAGTAGTCGTATACCCTTTCTTCCCCAAGGCCGTAGTAGTCTAAAATCGGTTCTTCAAGCTCTTCAATGCGGTCGATTTTACCGTCCACAAAGTCCTGAAGCCTTTTAATACAGTGCTCGGTACGGACTATCATACCGCCCAAACGAATGTCCTGCACATCGAAGCCGTGGGGCTTGTTTTCACGCATCCACTGCGCTTCAAATGCGGTGTAAAGCTCTTTCATTCGGCGAAGTAAAAGTCTGCAGTCCTTAATTATTGCCTTAATTTCGTTTTTGTCGCCCTTAGTGTAAGCAGGAACAAGGCGGAAGCTTATATCTGCCTTAATAGAAACAACCTTGCAAAGAGCGCTCAGCGTTTCAAACAAATAGCCCCATTCACCGTTCTTTTTGTAACGGGCAAGCTTTCTTGCGTATGCGGCAAATTCTTCACTTGTAGTGGGCCTTATACGTGAATCAAGCTTTCCGCAGAACAAATCGTTATATAAAATGTATTTTGCAGGGTTCTTAAGTGTGCCCGACCTATCAAGGTCAAGGGAAATAAAGGCATCGAACGAAATACCAAACTGTTTTTTGAAATTTTCCTTAATTCGCTTCATGCTCTTTTCACCACGGGCAAATTCGGCGGCAAAGAACATTACGGGCAGAATGGCAAACTTGGAACACTCTGCCGTATCGTCGCCCCAAATGGTAAAGAAGACGTCCTGAACGCCTGCTTTTTTACATTCGGGGAGGGCGGCCTTTGTGGCTTTGACCGAAAAGGTGTTGTGCGGCGCAAAACCGCTCCAGGTCCAGAAACCGCCTGCAAACCAGGTGCCTTTTTTAATTTTTTCGTGGGCCGAAAGCATGGCCTTATAGTGCCTTCTGTCGTGTGAATAGTAGTCCCAATAAACAAGCTCGACGTTATCTGGAATAAGGGACTTAATTTCGTCGGGCACCGTGATATTTGCGTCGTAATAATTGCCGTTTGTAGCAAGACGGAAGAACATATCGGACCACATAGAAACGGTGAAGCCGTATTTTTTTGCAATTTCTGCCACTCGGGTAAGGTGCTCGACAATAAGCTTGGTGCGGTCAACGTCGCCGTTAATGTCGTAATATTTTCCGCGGCCTACCATGTGCGCTTCGTCCATACCGATATTTATGTGCTTTGTGGTCAGGCAGGAGCTAAGACTTTTAAACATATTGTCAATAAGGTCGTACACCTTCTGGCTTCCAATAAGCAAAATATCATTGCAGTCCACAATATCTCTGTAATAGGGAATACCTACAAGCTCGTTAAGGTGGGCAAGCGTTTGAATACAGGGTATAACTTCAACACCCTTTTTGCGTGCGTACTCGTCAATTTCCCGAAGCTCTGCTCCGGAGTATTTGCCCCTTTTATAGCCGAAATACGGGTTGTCGTCCACTTCATAGGTGTCTTCCATATAAAGAAGCAGGGTGTTGTAGCCTAAAGATGAAATAATATCGGTCCACTTTTTTAAGGAGTCAACCGTCATAACAGCATTCCTTGAGCAGTCTATCATAGTGCCGAAACGGCGAAAATTATAACTATTTTCCATATTTAAAAAACCTCAAATACAAAAATGTTTTTCAATGTATAAATACCACAAAAAAATCGCTCTGTCAACGTAAATTTATAATAAATATACTTGTAAAGGAAAAATTTGTGTGATATACTTACTAAGAATGATATTACTGTAAGGGGGCCTTTAAAATGCCTTGTAAAAAAGGTGGTATAACATTGGCCGGCAACATTTTAACAGACGTTGTTAAAACGGTAGACTGTTACCCCAAAATAGGAATGCTTGCCAACATTTCCGACGTCAGCCGTGCGGTTGGCGGTTGTGTGCCAAACACGGGCATAGACCTTAAAAAAATCGACGGTAACCTAAGAGTTACCGCCATTGGTAAAATTGGCAAAGACGAAGGCGGCGAATACCTGCTTAGTCAGTTTAAAAAGTACGGCCTTGAATACGACAAGGTAAAGTTCAGCGAAACCAAGCCTACAAGCTTCAGCGACGTTATGAGCATGCCTTCTGGCGAGCGCACCTTCTTTCACGCAAGGGGCGCTAACGCAGAGTTTTCCCCCGAAGATATTGACGTAAATGCGCTCGATTGCGATATTTTCCACATTGGCTACATACTTCTGCTCGACGCTATGGACAAAGCCGACGCCACCTACGGTACGGTTATGGCAGGTCTTTTAAAGGCGGTGCAGGAAAAAGGCATTAAAACTTCAATCGACGTTGTAAGCGATTCTACGGCAGACTATAAAGCAAAAATTATTCCTGCCTTAAAATACAGCAACTACGCCATTATGAACGAAATTGAAAGCGGTATGATAACCGACCTTGACCCATATAATGCCGACGGCACCTTAAACGTAAACAACATACGCAAAACTATGGAAGCTATGGCAGAGCTTGGCGTTAAAGATAAAATTATTGTCCACTGCAAAGAAGCCGGCTTCTGTTTTGATGTAAAGTCGGGTCAGTTTACCGCATCGGCTTCGCTTAACATTCCAAAAGATGCAATTAAAGGAAGTGTTGGCGCAGGCGACGCCTTTTGTGCAGGTGCCCTTTACGGAATTTATAACAACTTTTCCGATAAAGACATACTCGATTTTGCGGCAAGCGCCGCGGCATGCAACCTGTTTGCAGAAAATTCCATTGACGGCATGAAAACAGCCGAAGAAATAAAAAATATGGCCGCTATATACGGCAGAAAAGAGATAGAGTTATGTTAGTAAACCTTAATGACGTACTAAAAAAAGCGCAGGCAGAGCACTACGGTCTTGGCCTGTTCAACACCACCGATACCGATATGGCAGAGGCTGTAATTGCCGCCGCCGAAGAAATGAATTCTCCGGTTGTTATCGGTACTGCCGAAGTTCTTTTACCTTATGGCGAACTTAAGCTTATAGCGCCTTCACTTAAGGCCTTGGCCGAGCGTGCAAAGGTACCCGTAGTTCTTCACTATGACCACGGCCTTACCTTCGACCGCTGTATTGAAGCCTTAAAGCTTGGCTTTTCAAGCATTATGTTCGACGGCTCGGCAGGGGACTACGAACAAAACCTTAAAGATACCGCAGAAATGGTTAAAATTGCCCATTCCTTCGGCGCAACCGTAGAAGGCGAAATCGGCCACGTTGGTCAGGCCGCTACGGGCGACGGCGAGCAGACCGATATGTACACCACTCCCGAAGAAGCAAAGGCTTTTGTTGAAGCTACCGGTGTAGATGCACTTGCAATTGCTATCGGTACCGCACACGGCGCATATAAAACCAAGCCCAAGCTCGATATAAACCGTCTTAAAGAAATCAGAGCCACTATCGATACACCCCTTGTACTCCACGGCGGCTCGGGTCTTTCCGACGACGACTTCAAAAACACCATTGCAGGCGGTATTGCCAAGGTTAATATCTTCACCGACCTTTGTGTTGCAGGTGCCGAAGCAATGAAGGCAGGCCTTGCCGCAGGTTACGATTATCTTGAAATCAGAAACCTTAAGGTTGAATACATAAAGAAGGCCGTTATGAAGAAAATGGAGCTTTTCGGCTCTAAAGGAAAGGCATAAGGTGAGTTTATGAAGGTTTTAGCTATTTCCTGCCACCCCGACGATATGGAAATTTCCTGCGGCGGCACCCTTCTTAAGTGCTTAAAGCGTGGCGACGACGTTACCGTTTGCCACGTTGCTAACGGAGATATGGGACACGTTGTTATTATGCCCGAAGAGCTTCGTGTAATAAGGGCACAAGAAGCCCAGAATGCAGGAAAACTTGGCGGACTTAAGGTTGTTACCTGCGATATAGGCGACCTTCGTGTTAACGGCAGCGACCGCACACAAATTGACGCCCTTGTTAAAATTATTCGTGAAGCCGACCCCGATATGATTATTACCCACGCACCCAACGACTATATGTGCGACCACGTTGAAGTACATAAGCTTGTTCAGAATGCGTCCTTCTCGGCTTCCTGCCCCCACTACGAAATGGATTTAGGCCCTGCCTGCAAGGTAACCCCCATGTACTTTATGGAAAACTACCACTGCGTAGACTGCGAGCCTACCGAATACGTAGACATCACCGACGAGCTTGAATTAAAGCTTGAAATGTTAGCTAAACACGAAAGTCAGGTTGTTTGGCTTAAAGACCACGACAACAGCGACGTTTTAGAAGATACACGAGCTTTAGCCCGTGTTCGTGGAATTCAGTGCGGCGTTAAATATGCCGAAGGCTTCCGTCAATATTTGGCAGCAGACCGCTTGACCGTCAAGCGTATGCTTCCCTAACACATAAATTTTTAAAGGAGATTATTGTTATGGATTTTAATTCAACAGTAAAAGGCTCTGCGCTCGAGGGCTTCTACCCTGCAGGATGGGATTTTGAAAAAATCGACGCTTGCATCGGCGCACCCGAAACCATTACCGACCATCAGGCTCATTGGAATAAGGACTTCACACCCATTAAGTGCGAAAGTCTTGGCGAATTCGAAACCTATATGGGCCACGAAATTGCAATGCAAATTAAGCTTGCAAAAGAAAGAGGCGAGCAAATTGCCTTCATTCTTCCCGTTGGACCTATGGGTATGTACAAATGGGTCGTTTACTTCCTTAAGGCCTGGAATGTTTCCTGCGAACACGTTCACACCTTCAATATGGACGAATGGGCAGACGCCGACGGCAACACCCTTCCTGCCGATAATGCGGGCGCCTTCAAATACGCTATGGAACAGGCCCTTTTCGGACCTTTAGGCGAACTCACCGTTCCCGTAAATCAGCGTAACTTCGCACTTAAAGATAACCTTCCCACCTACCCCGAAAAAATTGCCAAGCTTAAGGCAGAAGGCGCAAAGCTCGTACTCGTTTACGGTATCGGCAGAATGTGCCACATCGCTTTCTGGGAGCCCACCTTTGCGGCCGATTACAGTAGCGCAGCAGAATGGGAAGCAGCACCCTACAGAATCGGTGCTAAAATTCACCCCTTAACCGTTGAACAGAACGCTCTTACAAGCTTCAAGTCAAGAACTCCTTTAGTACCTTGCCGTGCTAACACCATCGGCCCCGGAATCTTCCTTAAGGCCGACTATGCTATCGGCGGCGCAGACGGTACACTCGGCCGTGGAATGCAGTGGCAGGGCCTTTCCCTTTGGATGACACTCCGTCACGAAAAGACCCCCTGGATTACTTCTACCTACATTCCCACCATCCCCGGCAAGCTCTTCTTCTTAAAAGAACTTGCAGGTCCGCTCGAGGCTGAATGTAACTAATATAACAAAACTGCAGGGTCAAGGCTTGGTGCCTTGACCTTGTTTTATGCTCCTTTACTTGACAAAAGTGAATAAGTGGTATATTATTATATGGAATATAGCTTATAGGAGCAAAATAATGAAAATAAAAATTGCCGAGCTTAACGTAGATATTGCCAACCGTGGCAAATATATCGAAAAACTCAGCGAAAAATATATAGCAGATTTTACTGTGCCCGATATCAGTATTCAGGTTTCAAACGAAGAAATCGAAGCCGAGCGTACTGCTACCGAAGGCAAGTTCAGCACAGGCTACTGCGAAGCCACTGCCGCCTACCGCAAAATAGGCTACCTTCTTCCGAATTTCGATGCTTTCATTCTTCACGGCGCAACCTTCCGCATTAAAAACAGGGGAATTGCCTTTTTGGCAGCATCGGGCACCGGCAAAAGCCGCCACATGCAAAATTGGATTTCCCTTTTCGGCGAACAAATTGAAGTTGTAAACGGCGATAAGCCAATAATACGGTTTAAAGATAACCTTCCTTTTGCCTACGGTACCCCTTGGTGCGGCAAGGAAAGTCTTTCTAACAATACTTCGGTACGCCTTACCGACATTTGCTTTATTGTAAGGGGCAAAGAAAACAAAACCCGTCTGCTTTCAAAGGAAGACATCACCTTAAAGCTTTTAAATCAGGTGGTAATTCCTAAAGGCAGTGAAAATATTGTTAAAACACTTGAACTTATTGACCGCATGGTTAAGCACTGCAACGTGTGGGAAATTAAATGTACAGCCGACGTTTCTTCGGCCGAAGTTTCAAGCAAAGTGATTTTAGAGGTGGATTAATATGAAACTTAAAACAAAATACATTCTTCGTACCGTGGCCGATAAAACCGTTGCCATTGCGGTAGAGCAGGGCGACGAAAAAACCGACGGCGTTATAACCCTTAACGAAACGGGCGCCTTCATTTTTGGCAAAATCAACGAACAGGCCGATTTTAACAGTATTGTAGACGATTTCTTTAACGAGTACGACGTAACCCGTGAAGAAGCCGAAAAAGCCGTAAGCAGCTTTGTTGAAACCTTAAAGAATTCCGAACTGCTTGAAGACGACGGCCAAAAGAAAATGAAATTCTAAACTAAAAGCCACGAGTTTAAGCTCGTGGCTTTTTTATTACTATAAAATAAAAGCCGTGATAATTCACGGCTTTTATTGTTATTTATTATCAATAAAGTCAATTGCGGCAAGGGCGGCAATTGCGCCGTCTGCTGCAGCAGTTGCAACCTGACGAATACGCTTACTTCTGCAGTCGCCTGCAACAAAAATGCCGTCGGTGGTTGTTTTGCAGTCTTCGCCTGCATCGGCATAGCCCCAGGCGTTAAGGGTGATGTGCTTGGCAAAGGGCTCGTTCTGCGGAACAAGACCAATTGCAACAAACATACCGTCAATATCTAAGGTGCGAATATCGCCCACAGAGTTTTCAACCTTAATGCCTATAAGCTCGCTTTCGCCAACAAGCTCTTTTACAACGGTGCCAAGTATAATTTCAACGTTGGCCTTGGCGGTAAGTTGGTCTTGTAGCTTTTGTTCGCCTGTAAGGCAGTCAAGGTTTTGAACCACGTATACCTTCTTAGCAAGGTCGGAAAGCAGAATTGCTTCCTGAAGGGCCGAGTTTCCGCCGCCAATAACGGCAACGGTTTTGTTTTCGTAAAATGCGCCGTCGCAAACCGCACAGAAGGAAATTCCTTCGCCAACAAACTGTTCTTCACGGTCAAGACCTAACATTCTGTGCTTAGCGCCGGTGGCAACAATAACGGCTTTGCCTTCAAAATCGCCGCCGTCGGTGTGTACGGTAAAGGTATCGCTTTTTGTAATGCCGGTAACTTCGCACATTTCAACCTCTGCGCCCTGCTCTAAAACCTGCTCAATAAGCTTTTCGGCAAATTCGTTACCCGAAACCGATAAAAAGCCGGGAATGTTTTCAACCTTAGGGGAAAAGGTTATCTGACCGCCAAAGGTGGCCTTTTCAATAACCAAAACAGATTTATTTGCCCTCTTAGCATAGAGGGCGGCGGTCAACCCTGCAGGGCCGCCGCCGATGATTATAATGTCATACATATTAAAATGTCCCTTAAAAATTATTTAGGATTATACGCCAAGGAATTTCTTAATATCGGAAACGCCTGCATACTTAGTAGCAACACCGTCTTTAATAACAACAAGTGTGGGAGCCTGCTTAACGCCAAGCTCGGTAGCGAGGTCAGCGTGCTCGTTTGCAAGAAGCTTTTCATACTTGAAGCCTGCTTTGTCAAGGAAGGAGCAAGCGATTTTGCAGTTAGGGCAGGTAGCGGTTGTGAAAAGATAGCTTGCATCTTCTGTTGCGGTAGCTTCTTCACAGCAAGCACATTCGCCTGCTACGACACCTTCGTGGGTAAGGTGTGAATTTTCAATATCGTAAACCTTTCTGTCCTTGTATTCCTGGGTCTTACCGTCGTTCCAGTTCTGAACGGGACGGTAGTAACCGGTAATACGGCTGTAAACTTCGGTCTTTTCGCCGCAGTCGGGGCAAGCATATTCTTCGCCTGCAATGTAGCCGTGGCACTTACATACCGAGTAGGTGGGGGACATGGTGTAGTAGGGTAAACGATAGTTTTCTGCAATTTTGCGAACAAGGTTAGCAGCAGCCTTCCAGTCGGGAAGCTTTTCGCCAAGGAATGCGTGGAATACGGTACCCGAGGTGTAAAGGGTCTGGAGCTCGTCTTGAACGTCGAGTGCAGTGAAGATGTCTTCGGTGTAACCAACGGGAAGGTGTGAAGAGTTGGTGTAGTAAGGAGTTTCGCCTGCGCCCTGACCTGCAGTAATGATGTCGGGGTAGTGCTTTAAGTCGTGCTTTGCAAGACGGAAAGCGGTAGATTCAGCAGGTGTAGCTTCAAGGTTGTAAAGGTCGCCGTATTCAACCTGGTAGTCGGAAAGGCGCTCTCTCATGTGGTTAAGAACTTCCTTAGTGAAGTCTTGTGCTTCCTTTTCAACAAGGTCTTTCTTAATCCATTTAGCGTTAAGGCAGGCTTCGTTCATACCAACAAGACCAATGGTAGAGAAGTGGTTGTTGAAGGTGCCGAGGTAACGCTTGGTGTAGGGGTAAAGGCCTGCGTCAAGAAGCTTTGTAATAACGGTACGCTTAACCTTTAAGGAACGTGCAGAAATGTCCATCATTTTATCAAGACGTGCAAAGAAGTCTGCCTTGTTTTCGGCAAGGTAAGCAATTCTGGGCATATTGATTGTAACAACACCAACAGAACCGGTAGATTCACCGCTTCCGAAGAAACCACCCGACTTCTTGCGAAGCTCACGAAGGTCAAGACGAAGTCTGCAGCACATTGAACGAACGTCTGAAGGCTCCATATCGGAGTTGATGTAGTTAGAGAAGTAAGGTGTACCGTACTTAGCGGTCATATCGAAGAGGAGCTTGTTGTTCTCGGTTTCGCTCCAGTCGAAATCACGTGTGATGGAGTAGGTAGGAATGGGGTACTGGAAGCCACGGCCGTTAGCGTCGCCTTCAATCATAATTTCAATGAAGGCCTTGTTAACCATGTCCATTTCTTTTTTACAGTCTTTATATTTGAAGTCCATTTCCTTACCGCCAACAATACAGTTGAGCTCTGCAAGGTCTGCGGGAACAACCCAGTCAAGAGTAATGTTGGTGAAGGGGGACTGTGTGCCCCAACGTGAAGGAGTATTTACGCCGTAAATGAAGGACTGAATGCACTGCTTAACCTCTTTGTAAGTAAGGTTGTCTACCTTAACAAAGGGAGCAAGATAGGTATCGAAAGAAGAAAATGCCTGAGCGCCTGCCCATTCGTTCTGCATAATGCCAAGGAAGTTAACCATCTGGTTGCAAAGTGTGGAAAGGTGAGCCGCAGGAGCAGAAGTAATTTTGCCGGGAACACCGCCAAGACCTTCTTGAATTAACTGCTTTAAGGACCAGCCTGCGCAGTAACCGGTAAGCATTGAAAGGTCGTGAATGTGAATGTCTGCATTTCTGTGAGCGTTGCCGATTTCATCGTCATAGATTTCGGAAAGCCAGTAGTTAGCAGTAACAGCGCCCGAGTTAGAAAGAATAAGACCGCCAACAGAATATGTAACTGTGGAGTTTTCCTTAACACGCCAGTCGTTAACGTTAAGGTAGTTGTCTACAATAGCCTTGTAGTCTACCATAGTAGCGCTTAAGTTACGGATTTTTTCTCTTTGACGACGGTAAATAATGTAAGCCTTTGCAACGTCGTCGTAGCCTGCTTTAATAAGTACAGACTCAACAGCGTCCTGAATGTGCTCTACTTCAATCTGACCGTTTTCAATTTTGGGTTCAAACTGTGCGGTAACCTTAAGTGCCAAGAAATCAATGATGTCTTGGTTGAATTGCTTTTGGCAAGCGTCGAATGCCTGGAAGATTGCGGTGGAAATTTTGGACAAGTCAAAAGGTACGACTTTTCCGTCACGTTTTACGACATTATACATCTTTTTTCTCCTTTTTTATTCTATATATTGATTTTTTCGCCTAATCGGCGAGTGTAAACCCATTATATAGCGTGCGGCTTCAATTGTCAAGGGCCAAATACAAGATATTGTGTGCAAATTTTGCTAATAAAACTATATTTTGTGTACAAAAAAACAGTAAAAACCTTTATTTAAAAGGAAAGAGGGCCTTTTCAGGCCCTCTTTAAAAATTTTATATACCTCTGATTTCCACAACATCTAGTGTTTTTTCAGCCGCCGCCTTCATTTGCTCTAAAACCGATTTGTCGTGGGCCGATAAGCCTTCGCCTATAATATCGCCCGAGTCTACAAAGTTTTGAAGGAAATATTTTTTAGCTCCCTTAATCTCATTCGATAAGGTTTTAATATCTTCTACCGTGTGAAGCTCCTTAACAATGGTTGTGCGGAATTCAAAATCTATACCGCTGGCAATTAAGAAGTTAACGCTTTCTTTAATAGGCGCTGTATCGAAATTTTCAATGCCAACCGTAACCGCATATTTTTCAAAACAGTTTTTAAGGTCCATTGCAACGTAATCAACAAGACCTGCGTTTACAAGTTCTTTAAGCTTTTCTGGGTAGCAGCCGTTGGTGTCAAGCTTAACGGCGTAGCCAAGGTCTTTTATTTTTTTAATAAAATCGGCAATACCGGGTTGTAAAAGCGGCTCGCCGCCGGTTATACAAACACCGTCTAAAAGGCCCTGCCTTTTATTTAGGTAGGTAAGAATTTCGTCTTCGGTAAAGGTTACGTCGTTTTTGCCCACCACTAAAGAAGCGTTGTGGCAAAAGGGGCAACGCAAATTACAGCCAAAGGTAAAAACCGTGGCGGCAACTCGGCCCGGGAAATCAAGTAAGGTCATTTTTTGAAAACCGCTAATTCTCATATAATATATACTCCAAATCTAAAATGTGAATTTATCATAAATTAAAAATATATGTTTGTCAAGCAAACAAAAAATGCCAAGGTGCAGACCTTGGCATTCAGTTTTTTGGAATTAAGCGTTTTCAGCTTCGAACTTTTTAATAAATTCGCAAAGAGCTTCAACACCTTCGGTGGGCATTGCGTTGTAGATAGAAGCACGCATACCGCCAACCGAACGATGTCCCTTAATGTTAGCAAAGCCTGCGGCTGTTGCTTCCTTAACGAACTTAGCGTTGATTTCGTCGTCTTCAGCACGGAAGGTAACGTTCATAACAGAACGGCAGTTGTGCTTAACGGGGTTAGAGAAGAGCTTGGAATTATCTAAGGTATCGTAAAGCAACTTTGCCTTCTTTTCGTTTATTTCCTTCATTGCTTCAAGGCCGCCGATGCTCTTAATCCATTTAAGAACAAGACCGCAAATGTAGATGGGGTAGCAAGGGGGGGTGTTGTACATAGATTCGTTAGCAGCCATTGTAGCGTAGTTGCACATGGTGGGAACGTTCTTTGCAAGGTCTTCGGTTAAAAGGTCTTCACGTGCAATTACAATGGTAAGACCTGCGGGTGCAACGTTCTTTTGTGCGCCTGCATAAATAAGACCGAACTTTGTAACGTCAACGGGTTCCGAAAGAATGCAGGAAGACATATCTGCAACAAGGGGAATGTTGCCTGTTTCGGGTATGTAGTGCCACTTGGTACCGAAAATGGTGTTGTTGTAGCAAACGTGAACGTAGTCTGCGTCGGGGCGAAGGTCAAGCTCTGCCTGTTCGGGAATACGGGTGAAGTTTTCTTCCTTGGTGGTGGCTGCAAGGTGAGCGTCGCCGAATTTCTGGGCTTCTTTGTAAGCCTTGCCGGAGAACTGGCCGGTAACAATGTAATCGGCCTTGCCGGTTTTCATAAGGTTCATAGCAACGTTGGCAAACTGCATTGAAGCGCCGCCCTGAAGGAACATAACCTTATAATTGTCGGGAATATTCATTACTTCACGAAGGTCTGCTTCGGCTTCTTTAATGATGGCGTCGTACACTTTGGAACGGTGGGACATTTCCATAACGCTCATACCCGAGCCGTTATAGTTCATCATGTCATCTCTTGCCTTCTCTAAAACAGAAAGAGGAAGCATAGAGGGGCCTGCAGAAAAGTTATAAATACGATTATACATATTTTTTTGCCTCCAAATTTTAATATATTAAAGTCATTATACTCCAAAAATATATTAGTTGCAATATATTTTTGTGAAAAATTTATCAAAGATAAAAAGTTAAGCCGAAACCTTTTCTAAATAGTGCCTTAACACCTTTTGTATAAATTCTTCGGTAACCCCGAAGCGTTCGGCAAGTGCCGAATTTGCTTCGTCGCCCTGCTTTATGGCAGTTTCAAGCTCGTAAAGGGGGACAAGACGTTCAATAGCCCAGCGTTCTGCACGTTTTTCAAGCTTAATCTTTTCAAGCGGGCTGTCATTCAGGCTGTAGCCACCGCCCGAAAGGCAGTGCCCAAGCTCGTGGGCTAAAATAACCTTCTCATCACGTTCGGTGCAACCGTCGTGCAGGGCAATATAAAATTTACCGCCGTTTTCAAGTACAACTCCGCGGCTTTCCGTTAAAGGAAAAAAGCTTACGGAAATGCCCTTTTGTTCGGCAATGTTATAAAGATTGTTTGTTTCCATAGTTATTTTTTTCTCTTTCCTTAACATAGGCGGCAAAACGCATTACCTCTTCCACCATAGCGTCGGTAACGCCTTCTTCTCCGCCAAAAAATGCAACCTTTAGGTTAATGCTATCGAGATTCGGGGCTTCTCCCGAAAGCAAGTATTCAACACTTACCGAAAAATATTCGGCTATTTTCTGCAGAGTGGCGGCAGAAAGGCTTTTATTTCTTCCCATTTTAAAGTCGGTAAGTGATGCGCGCGGTATAGAACATCTTTTGCAAAGCACAGTTACGTTAATACCTTTTGTTTTGCAAAGCTCTTCAATTCTTGCATACGTTTCGTTCATATAATACATCTCCTAACAATTTTTGACATTCTTTTCGGCTGGAAAAAAGTCGAATATCGCTGTCGACCGAAAATTACTGAAAAACGAAAAAATGTCCTTGACAATTACGTAAGGGCGTAATATAATGACCGTGCAATTACGGGAAAACGTAATTTGTCGATAAAACAAGTAAATTGTATTACATAATTACGTAATTGTCAAGTGTTTTTTTAGGAGGTATAAAGAGATGTACTATTGTACGGACTGTAGTGCAAAATTTGAATACGTTGAAATAGTTTTTGAAACCCACGGGTTGTCTACTCCGCCTTACGAAAGGGTAAAGAGGTGTCCCTTTTGCCACGGCACAGAACTTACCGTAAAGGAAAGCTGCCACTGTAAGTTCTGCGGCTCACGGCTTGAAAGCGAAGGCGAGTACTGCAGTGATAAATGTAAAAAGCTCGGCGAAAAATACTATGCCGAGCAAACCGCAAGAAGAAAGCTGTTTTCATCTTCGCCCGTTGCGGCGGCCGTAAGGGAGATTGAAGAATACAACAAGGCAAACGGTACCGAATATTCATACGGGCAGTATTTTGCTTTAAAAGAGCAGGGAGGTTTAATATGAGCAGGAAAGAAACCAAAGAATTTTTAGAAAACTACAGGCGCAATATGGCGAGGGTTGCACGGCTAAAAAATGATATGGAGTTTTTTACCGCCTCTGCCCCCACACTTCAAAAGGAAATAGAAGAGTGCATAAAAAACAGCAGTATAATTGAAGGCATAATAATTTCACATAACAACCTTTGCGGCAGGGAAGTAATGCTAAGAAAGTACATATACGGACAAACCCTTGAAAGAATTGCCGAAGAACTTAACTATTCGCCCCGCCACATTCAGCGAATACTGAACGCCGCAGTTGAAGAAGTCGGTACCAGGGTAAACTAAAAAACGGCAGACCCGAAGGTCTGCCGAAGAATGTTTTACTGCACCGAGCTTACTTCAGAGCCGTTTCTTAAAAGCTCTGTAACCATAATGTTGTTAAGCTCTTTTTTGAAGATGCTTTTGCTGTTTACCGAAATAATGTCAATGGAAGTAACTGCCATTGCGGTACTGAGTCTCCAGATTTGCTTTTTGAAATCGAAGGAGTGGTAATGCTTGTGCTCGTGGCCGTGGTGGTAAAGAATAATATCACCCGAGGTTCTGTTTGCATAATCAACCGAGAAGGGGTAGTTTCCGCCCTGCTTGAAGCGGCCGTTTAACTGGTAAGCTTCAAGGAAGGCTTCAAGGTCGCCTGCAGTTGTGGTGTCGATAGAATTCTGGTCGGCCGCCATATCTGCGTGCGAGAATACAAGACATTCGTCAAAATCACCCTTAAGGCCAACTTCGGCAAGCCATTTAATTTGACCTTCGTTGTAAAGACCCCAGTTAGGACGAGCGGTAACTTCACCCTTGGAATCGAAGGTGTAGCGGTCATCGTTGTAGTCAAGGCAAAGAATACGTGTGGTTTTGCCGTTCTTTTCTAAATCGTAATAATAGTATTTAGAAATGGACTTTCCGCCGTGGCTGTAGCTGTCATCGCGAACTATGTCTACGTTTATAAATTCATCCATAACACCGCGGCTCCAGTCTAAGTCGGAAACGTGCCATTCGGTTACAGACTGAACTTGGTTTGGGTTGTTTCCACGGTAAATGGAGTGGCCGGTGTTGTCGTCGTGGTTACCCGAAAGAACGAATACGGGTTTTTCACATTCCTTAAGGGGCTCTAAAATCTGCTGAATCTGGTAAACCAAGTGCTTACCAACGGTAATGCCGGGCTCTCTTTGCAAAGATTCCTGGTAAGCAGGGCTGTCGGGTGTTTCGTAGCCGTTAACAATATCGCCGCCAATAACCACAAAGTCAACGTCGGGGGAGTTGTTTGCAACGGTTACAACGGTTGTAAGGTATTCTTTAAGCTCTTCAAGCTGTTCTTTTGTTTCGTCGAGGGTGTTGTAGCTACGAATACCGTCGCCGTCAAGGTCGTCAACGCCCGAGCCATAGTGAATATCGGTGATAAAGAGATAGTTAACAGCTTCTTTTCCAACGGTTAAGAAATCGTTAACCGACTTAATTTTGGGCTGAAGCTCCATAGTTGCCTGGTTGCCGCAAACAACAAGGTCTTTAACGTCTTCGGGAATTTCAAACTTAAGGTCGCTAAGGTTGCCCTTAACCGAAAACCTAACGTAACATTCGCTTTTAAAGGTAAGTGTGCCCGATTTCATTATGGGGTTATAGCCTTCTAAGTCCTGACCGGTGCCCTGCATAATAATCTGGTTTAAGCCAAACGAAGTGGAAAAACAGTAAGCGGCAAATTCGCTGTCGCAGGAAACTACCGAGTTAGCAGGAATATAAACGTATTCCTTGGTCATGCTCTGGTAGGCGTCGTCTGCTTCAAGGGTAAATTCATTAACAGACGAGTAGTTGAGTTTACCTTTTTCAAACTTGTCAATGGTTACTTCAACCGGCACCAGCTTAACTTCGGTGTTGTCTTGGCCGGGTGTAGCGGTGGGTGTCTTATCGCCGCAGCCGGCAAAGGACACAATTACAAAGATTAAACTAAGGGTAATTGCTAATATTCTTTTCATAGTAGTTCTCCCTAATTAAAATTTATTCCTGATCCTGCTTTAAGGCTTTGGTTTCAATTTCGTTTTGTGCACGTGCAATAAAGTCTTCAAGTGCCATTGCGCCAAGGTCGCCCTTTTCGCCACGGCCTCTTACCGACACGGTGCCGTTTTCAACCTCGCTGTCGCCAACGGTTAACATATAAGGAATACGCTGAAGTCTGGCTTCTCTTATCTTGTAGCCGATTTTTTCGTTACGTGTATCTACTTCCACACGCATACCAAGGGCCTGAAGCTTTTCCTTAATATCATAAGCGTAGTCGTGGTGGCGGTCGGCAATGGGAAGAATTCTAATCTGCTCGGGTGCAAGCCATAAGGGGAATGCGCCTGCATACTTTTCAATAAGAAGGGCAAGTGTGCGCTCGTAGCAGCCGATAGATGTTCTGTGAATAATATAGGGGTTTTTCTTGGTTCCGTCGGAATCGGTGTATTCCATACCGAATTTTTCGGCAAGCATCTGGTCAACCTGAATGGTAATAAGGGTGTCTTCCTTGCCGTGAACGTTCTTTATCTGAATGTCAAGCTTGGGGCCGTAGAATGCGGCTTCGCCAATACCGATTTTATAAGGAATTTCAAGGTGGTCAAGAATTTTTGCCATAACACCCTGCGCTTCGTCCCACTGCTCTACTGTGCCGATATACTTTTCACGGTTATCGGGGTCCCACTGACTGAAGCGGTAGGACACGTCTTCGTAAAGGCCAAGGGTTTTAAGCATAAATACGCAAAGCTCTAAGCACTTTTTAAATTCGTCTTCAAGCTGTTCGGGGGTGCACATAAGGTGGCCTTCCGAAATTGTGAACTGGCGAACTCTTATAAGGCCGTGCATTTCGCCGCTTTCTTCGTTTCTGAAAAGGGTTGAGGTTTCGTTGTAACGAAGGGGTAAATCGCGGTAGGAACGGGGACGGTTTAAATATGCTTGGTATTGGAAGGGGCAGGTCATGGGGCGCATTGCAAAGCATTCTGCTTCTTCGTTTTCGGCATCGCCCATAACAAACATACCGTCGCGGTAGTGGTCCCAGTGGCCCGAAACTTTGTAAAGGTCGCTTTTTGCCATAAGGGGAGTTTTGGTTAAAAGCCAGCCACGCTTTTGTTCTTCGTCTTCAACAAAACGCTGTAAAAGCTGAATAACACGGGCGCCCTTCGGCAGCATTACGGGAAGACCCTGACCTATAAGCTCGCTTGTTGTAAAGAGTTCAAGCTCACGGCCTAATTTGTTATGGTCGCGAAGCTTGGCTTCTTCAATTCTTTTAAGGTGCTCTTCAAGCTCGGCAGCCTTGGGGAAGGCGGTGCCGTAAATGCGCTGAAGCATTTTTCTTGAAGAATCGCCACGCCAGTAAGCGCCGGTTGCGCTGGTTAATTTAAATGCCTTAACAAGACCGGTAGACATAAGGTGTGCGCCGGCGCAAAGGTCGGTGAATTCGCCCTGCTTATAAAAACTTATAACAGAGCCTTCGGGTAAATCTTTAATAAGTTCAACCTTGTAAATTTCACCCTGGTCTTCAAAAAACTTAACAGCTTCATCGAAGGGGAGTGTAAAACGTTCAATAGCAAGGTTTTCCTTTACTATTTTCTTCATTTCTTCTTCAATCTTTGTTAAGTGTTCGGGGGTGAACATAACGGGGGAATCAATATCATAGTAAAAGCCGTCGTCTACAGCGGGGCCAATGGCAAGCTTGGCTTCGGGGAAAAGACGCTTAACCGCCTGAGCCAGAATGTGTGAAGCGGTGTGGCGGTAGGTCCACTTGCCGTAGTCGTCGTCGAAGGTTAAAAGCTCAACGCTGTCGCCGTCCTTCAGCTCACATCTTAAATCGGCATTTTCGCCGTTTACACGAGCGGCGCAAACGTTCTTAAAAAAGCCGCCGCCAAAAGATTTTGCAATGTCGTAAGGGTTCATGCCGTTTTCAAACTCTCTGACATCGCCTCGAAGAGAAATCTTCATAAAAATACCTCCTAAAAACAGAAAAACTCCGTCCCATAAAACAGGACGAAGTTAAATTACAAACTCCGCGGTTCCACCCGCATTGCACCTAAAGGTGCCGCTTAAAGCCCTGTAACGAAGGGCGGACGTTCTGCTTATCGCAGACACTCGGGGGTGGTCTTCACCGTTACCTTTTATACGCAGGCTTTCAGCCACGGCGCCGCGCTCTCTAAATAAAGTGGTAAGGGTTACTCTTCCCGTCAACGCTTTGTTCGAATTAATTTTATAACTAAAACACAAAAATGTCAAGAGTTTAAAAAACTTGAATAAATTTATAATATATGCTAATATTACTTCGGTGATAAAAGTGTTTGGTAAAATTAAAAAGAACTTTGGCAGTACCTTCGATATGATGATTGTCGGTCTTGGCAACCCCGGCATAGAGTACGAAGGCACACGCCACAACGTAGGCTTTTCGGCTATGGATGCCCTTTGCGAAAAGTTTAATATACCCTGCAAAAAAATGAAGTTCGACGCCTTTGTGGGCGACGGCGAAATAGGCAAAAAACGGGTGCTTCTGTTAAAACCCCTAACCTATATGAACAACTCAGGCAGGGCGGTAGGCGCTGCGGCCAATTTTTATAAAATAAAGCCCGAAAACATACTTGTTATGTACGACGATATTTCTTTAGACCCCGGTGTAGTCAGAATAAGGCGCAAGGGTAGCGCAGGCGGTCACAACGGCATTAAAGATATTATTGAAGTGCTCGGAAGTGAAGATTTCCCACGCATAAAAATCGGTGTTGGTGCAAAACCCCACCCCGATTACGACCTTAAAGACTGGGTGCTAGGCAAATTCAGACCCGAAGAAAAAGAAGCCGTAGCATCTGCCCTTGAAACTACCGTAAAGGCTACAAACGAATTGCTTTCCCGCGGAATAGATTCCGCTATGAATAAATATTCCAAATAGTAGGGCGCGACGTCCCCGACGCGCCGAAAACGGAGAAAATATGCAGTTTCTGAACTCGGTCATTACCCGTGCAAAAGGCTACGGCGAAATTTTGAACGGCGTAATGGCAAACCGTTTGCCGATAGAAGCAAACGGACTGTCGGGTGTCCATAAGGCAGTTTTAATTTCGGCGCTCATAAGGCAAACCGAAAAAAAGGCGCTCCTTATTACCCCCGACGAAGCAGATGCGGTAAAACTTTCGGAAGACCTTGAAGCACTGGGCATTAATACCCTGCTTTTTCCTTCAAGAGATTTTTTCCTTTCAAACCTTACTGCCGCATCAAAAGAATATGAACATAAAAGAATAGACACCCTGTCCAAACTTTTGGATGGGGCTTTTGAGCTGCTTTTATTACCTGCCGAAGCGGCTACACAGTACACCGTAGAGCCTGCCGTTTTAAAGGATGCCCGAAGAAAACTTAGTGTTGGCGATACGGTAGATTTAAACGAGCTTTGCAGTTTTCTTTTAAGCCTTGGCTACTCAAGGTGCGAGCTCATAGAAGGTGCAGGCCAGTTCGCCCTTCGTGGCGGAATTTTAGATGTTTTCCCCGTAAACCTTAAGGAGCCGGTGCGAATTGAACTTTGGGGCGACGAAATAGATTCGGTTTCCACCTTCGATATTCTTTCCCAAAGAAGAAACGAAAATATAAACGAAGTGGTGTTGTTCCCTGCAAGCGAACTTATCTGCAACAAAACCGAGCTTGCCGCAAAGCTTGAAGGCTACCTTAAAACCGCCAAAAAGCTTACCGATAAGCAAAAAGCGGTAATAAGGGCAGACCTTGATGCGCTGTCCTGCGGTATTTCCTTTTCGCTTGACCGCTACATTCCCTTTATTTCGGGCACCACCGTTTTCGACTACCTTCCCGAAGACATCCTTATTTTCACAAGCGAAGCGGTTGCCGTTAAGGAACGTCTTAAAAATATAGGCTTTCAGCGAAGCGAAGATATTAAAACCTTCTTGGAAGAAGGCTTTTTGTCGGTCAAAACGGCAAACCTTTATACCGATGAAGCCTTTGTTTTAAAATATATGGAAAAGGGAGTCCTGCTCGATAACTTTATGCCGTCTTCCATTTCCTTCCCCCTTAAAAATATAGTAACCTTCGATTTCAAGCGTAACTCTGCCTGGAGTGGTGATATACGTGTTTTAAAGGAAGACGTTCAGTATACCCTTTCGGTCGGCGGTCTTGCGGTAATTGCCGCAGGAAGCGAAAAATCGGCCGAAATTTTAAACGAAGATTTAAGTCGTGCAGGCTTTAAAACAATGTATTTAAAAGAAGTTAAGGGTCTGCCCACACGCGGCGTGGTAGTAACGGTCGGCGGGCTTTCGTCGGGCTTCGAAATACCCGAGCTTAAGTTCCTTTTCATAACCCACCGCCACCAGTCCCAAAACGTAAAAAAACGCACAGCCCCAAGGAATAAAAATGCCTACAATTCCTTAGAAGAATTAAAATTCGGCGACTACGTTGTTCACGCATCCCACGGTATCGGCATTTTCGACGGCATAAACCGCATAACTACGGGTGGCGTTACCAAGGACTACATTAAAATTAAATATGCCAAGGGCGACGTGCTTTACGTTCCCGTAACGCAGCTTGACCTTGTTTCAAAGTATATAGGCGCGGCCGAAGAAGGCACCGTAAAGCTTCATAAGCTCGGCGGCGAACAGTGGCAAAAAACAAGAAGAAGGGTAAAGGGCGCCGTAAAAGAAATGGCAAAACAACTAACTGCCCTTTATGCAAAACGGCTTTCGGTAAAGGGGCACGCCTTTAGCCAAGATACCGACCTTCAAAACGATTTTGAACGCCGTTTTGAATACGAAGAAACCGAAGACCAGCGCCGCAGCATAAATGAAATTAAAAACGATATGGAACGTGCCGTACCTATGGACCGTCTGCTTTGCGGCGATGTGGGCTTCGGCAAAACCGAAGTTGCCCTTCGTGCCGCCTTCAAGTGTGCGAGCGAAGGCAAGCAGTGCGCCGTTTTGGTGCCCACAACCATTCTGGCCTGGCAGCATTATAATACAATTTTGCGCCGCTTCGGCGAAATGCCGCTTGAAGTCCGTATGCTTTCGCGTTTTGTTAGCCCAAAAGCACAGCAAAAAACCTTAAACGAGCTTCGCCGTGGCAGTGTGGACCTTGTTGTAGGAACCCACCGCCTTATTTCAAAGGACGTTGAGTTTAAAGATTTAGGGCTTGTTATAATTGATGAAGAGCAACGCTTCGGCGTTGCCCAAAAGGAAAAACTAAAGGAAAAATACCCGTCGGTCGACGTCTTAACCCTTTCTGCAACCCCCATTCCAAGAACGCTTAATATGGCAATGTCGGGCCTTCGTGATTTATCTTCTATAGATGAAGCACCGGGCGACCGCCACCCCGTTCAGACCTATGTTCTCGAGCAGAATAACGGTGTTATTTTAGAAGCCATAAGAAAAGAGCTTCGCCGTGGCGGTCAGGTTTACTACCTGCACAACAGGGTAGAAACAATTGAGCGTGTGGCCTATAGGCTAAAGGAAGCCTTGCCCGACGCAAATATTGCGGTTGCCCACGGTAAAATGACCGAAGAACAGCTAAGCGAGGTCTGGAAAAAGCTTGTCGAGCAGGAAATAGACGTCCTTGTGTGCACAACAATTATAGAAACGGGCGTAGACGTACCAACCGCAAACACCTTAATTATTGAAGATGCCGACCACTTCGGTCTTTCTCAGCTTCATCAGCTGCGTGGTCGTGTCGGCCGTTCGGCAAGAAGAGCCTATGCATATTTTTGCTACCGTCAGGGTAAGGGACTTTCCGAAATTGCAACCAAAAGGCTTGATGCCATACGTGAATATACCGAATTCGGCTCGGGCTTCAAAATTGCCATGCGCGACCTTGAAATAAGGGGCGCAGGAAGTATACTCGGTGCCGAACAGCACGGTAATATGGAAGCGGTAGGCTACGATATGTACCTGAAACTCTTAAATCGTGCAATGGACGAAGAAAAGGGTATAGTGCCCGAACAAACAGACGATGCCGAATGTCTTGTAGACCTTAATATTTCGGCCCACATTCCCGAAAACTATATTGAAAGTCTGCCTGCCCGTCTTGGCATTTATAGAAGAATTGCCGAAATTAAAACGGCAGACGATGCATCCGATGTTATAGACGAACTTTGTGACCGTTTCGGCGAACCGCCAAGCTCGGTTTTAGGACTCGTTGATATTGCCCTTTTCCGAAGTCGTGCGGCGGCAAACGGCATTTACGAAATTACCCAGTCGGGCAAAACGCTTGAAATAAAGGTTACCGAAATTAAGGAAGAACAGTTTATGAAGCTGTGCGACGGCCTTGGCGGCAGAGTCTTCTTAAAGGCTACGGGCGCCCCCGGTTATTCGGTAAAACTGAAGGAAGGTCAGTCGGCCTTGGCCGCCCTTAAAGAAATTGCAGAATTATTGTAGACTTTTTTAAAATTTTATTGTATAATAACAAAGTTAAAACAACTTTTGGAGGTCCAAAAATGAAAACTCTTAAAAAAGCGTTGGCTTTATTACTTGCCGTAGTGTTCGTTTTATCTATGGCTGCTTGCCATCCTAAAGATGAGGTTGCAGTTTCCGCAGGAGATTACAAGGTTACTTCTGCAATGTATTCCTACTATCTCACCATGGCCGATTTAGAAGCAAAAAATCTTATCAGCACCAGCGAAGATTACGATACAACCGCTAAAGGCTTCAGCTTCTATAAGCAAAAAATCGACAATATTCCTTTTGAAGATTACGTTAAAGATAAGGCAATGGAAAACTGCCTTCGCTACATTGCGTTAGAAAAGCTCTGTGCCGAAGCCGAGCTCAAGGTTTCCGACGACGACAAAAAGGGTATGGAATCTACCGCCGACTATTACTGGAACTATTCCTACGGCCCCATTCTTATAGAAAACGGCGTTAGCTTCGAAACCTATAAGAAAATCTTTATGAACGATGCCCTTTACAGCGAATATTTCGAACACCTTTACGGTAAAGACGGCGAAAAAGCAGTAGATGCCGACAGCATCAAAAAGGCTTTAGGCGAAAACTACTCTGCCGTTTATATGATTACACATGACTATTCTAAGGAAGAAAAGCCCGACGTAGACGCTATTTCAAAAAGTCTTGATAAATACGTTACCGCACTTAAAGACGGCAAGGCTTTCGCAGATGTTTTAGCTGAATACAACACCGATAACAAGGTAGAAACTTCTTCTACCACTTCTTCCACAACGTCTTCTACCGCTACCGATGCTACTTCTTCCGAAACCACTTCATCCGAAGAAGAAAAGAAGCCACAAGATAGCAACGTTCAAATTCTTACCAAATACGAAGAAACCTACACCGGCGAAGCTACACTCTTCACCAAGTACGAAGACGTTGCAAAGCTTGGCGCAGAAGAGGTTGCTCTTATTCACGACGAAGAAGCAAAGGCTTATTATATTGTAGTTAAAAAGGACGTTTTAGCAGACGAATATTATCTCGATGCTTTAAGCGACGAAATCCGTTATCTCTTAAAGGGTGAAGATTTCGACAACCTTCTTAAAGAAACCGGCGAAAAGCTCGACTGCACCGTTAACAAATATGCAATTAATCAGTTCAAGGTTAAAAAGATTTACGACGGCAGCGACCTTTACCAGTAAAAATTAAAATTAAAGGGCTTGGGAAACCAAGCCCTTTAATTTTTTGTGGAAAAATTGGTTCTTATATGTTATACTTACTTTTGCCGTAAAGGGAAACAGGTGTAATTCCTGTACGAGCCCGTCGCCGTGAAGCGCAGTATTTTTGTTTTTTCTACCTGTTGCCGCAAAGCAGGGACAAGCCATTGGACTTATGGTCCGAGAAGGCGAAAAAGCATAGCGCCGCAGTCGAAATATCTTTACCGCAAAGCCCAAACAGGTTATTACCGCAGTGCGAGCGCCGCTGAAGTGTTGGGAAATAATTTTTTAGGAGAATATTTATGAACAAAACAAAATTTAGTAAAATTTTGTCGTTCGTTCTCTGCTTCGTGCTTGTTGCGGCCATGGCACTTGTAGGCGCAGGATGTAACGATAACACACAAACCGATGTAGGCGAAAAGGAATTTACCTTAACCGTTACCCACTCGGACGGAACCGAAAAGAGCTTCGAAATTAAAACCGAAAAGCAAACTGTAGGCGAAGCCCTTATAGACGAAGGGGTAATTTCGGGAACTCAGGGCGATTACGGCCTTATGGTTGAAACGGTAGACGGCGAAACCGTAAAGTACGAAGACGGCGGTAAATACTGGGCCTTCTATATTGGCGACGAATATGCTATGACGGGTGTAGATACCACAAACATAGAAGCAGGCACAGCCTACGCCTTTAAGGTTGAATAATGAAAATTAACCTTAAAGAAACGGCCCTTTTTTCAATGCTTGCGGCAATAATGCTTATTTCAAAGCTGCTGCTCGAAGCAATACCCAACTTCCACCTGCTTGCCGTGTTTACGGTGGCAATAACCGTGGTGTATAGGCAAAAGGCCCTTTACCCCATATATTTGTACGTTTTCCTTCAAGGAATAGTGGGTGGCTTCGGTTTATGGTGGGTGCCCTACCTTTATATATGGACGGTGCTTTGGGGCGCAACAATGCTTTTGCCCCGTAATATGAACAAGGTGGTAGCGACGGTGGTTTATACCGCTGTCTGCGCTCTGCACGGCCTTTGTTACGGTCTTATCTATGCGCCGGCTCAGGCAGTTCTTTTCGGGCTCGATTTCAAGGGTATGGTGGCCTGGGTAATAGCAGGCTTGCCCTTCGACCTTGTCCATGCGGCGCATAACCTTATACTTGGCGCCGTGCTAATAATGCCCATTATTTTAGTGCTCACAAAAACCGAAAAATACATTAAAAACTAAAAAGCACCCCGTAGAAGCCTTCCCCTTGGGGAAGGGGGACCGCGTCAGCGGTGGATGAGGTGTAAAAAAGCACGGTTAAAAGTTAACCGTGCTTTTGTTTTATTCATATTTTAAGACTTCATCTGTTCCTGCGCCAAAAGCAAACTTGTAAACTACGTTTGCGTCGGCCGAAATTATATCGAAGCAGGCTTCATAATCTGAACCGTACTGTCTGCTGTAGCTTACCCAGTCGTTGCCCTTGCTGTCGTTTGTTATTACGGGGTCGCTAAGCACTTCGGCATTTGTGCTTACCTGCGCTGTTGCGGTGCAGAGCTGCCACAAATTAATGTCCTTACTGTAGGTAGTAAGCTCTCTGTGGGTGTGGCCGAAATGGTAGGAAAGAATATTTCCCGTAACGCTTCTGAAATCAACCGAGCCTATACCAACGTCGGTAGCCTTGCGGTTCTGGAAGGCTGAAATTATATTTCTGAGGGTAGTGCCCGAATGTGGCTCGTAGTAGTTTGTCTGGGTATTTACGTCAATTCCCATGTGCGACATAAACATATAGTTCCAGTCGGCACCTGCCGTAAGCGCTTCGTTCATAAGCCAACGCATCTGACCTTCGCTGTAACCCCAGAAGCTTGTGCCCGACCAATATCTGCTTTCTTCATCGGTTTTTGATGCATCTTTAACGGGCAATTCCTTTATCATACCGTTTTTGTCGTATTTTGCACGGTAGTCAATGGCATCTAAACAAATAACACGTGTCTTTTTGTCTGTAAGGTCGTAGTAGTAATATTTAGAATCGGCGTATTTTGAGTCTTTTACAATATTTTCGGGGCAGAAAACCTTAATAATATTGTCGCTCCAGTCCTTGTCCGAAACAATTGCCGATTCATCAAACCCTTCGGTGTGAAAACTGTGGTAAGAATTATCGTCGTGATTTCCGGTAAGTACAAATACGGGCTTTTGGCTTTGCTTTAAAGGCTCTAAAACTTCTGCGGTGTATTTAAGCGCATCGGCCTTACTGTCATACATACCCGAAGTGGTGTCTCCGCCAATAACAATAAAATCAATGTTATCAAGGGTGTTTGCCATTTTAACGGCCGCTTTAACCTGCTTTAAGAGAGCCTCGCTCTTTTGTGCGGTGGGGTCGGAATCGTAGTGAAGGTCGGTAATAAATATGTAGTTGACCATATTTTCTTTATCTCTTATAAGCTGGGCAACGTCGTTAATTTGCGGTCCGTAAAGCAGGTCTTCCTTGGCACCTAAAACCACCTGGCTTTCTTTTCCGTCTGGAATATTTATAATAATATCTGTAAGCTTGCCTTCAACCGTAAATCTTACGTAACAGTCTTCGGTAAGGGTACGGGTAGAGTTGCTTATTTGTACACTAAAGCGAATAAGGTTTTGTCCGCACTGTTCGGTAAGAGCTGTGTCAAGCATAAAATGCTGATTGTAGCAGTAAACCGCGAAATTTTGTGCGCTTGAAATAGTTGTGCCCGATGGCAGATAAATGTAAAAATCTTCGGTGCTTTCACAGTCGGATGCCGCAATAACCGAAGAAGCGGTTTCGCTTGTGTGGTTAATGTAGCCTGCGGCAGTGTTTTTGTATTCAATATAATAACCGCTGTCCGTGCCCTCGGTATTGGCCGTATCGTCTTTTGCACCGCAAGCACAAAGGCTTAAAACCAAAACGGCACAAAGAATAAGCGCAAGTATCTTTTTCATATTAAACACCTCGGTTTATTTTTGTATATGCATTATAGCATAAAACAAAAACGGTTTCCACACTTTTTAAAAACAAAACACCACCCTGTTAGGTGGTTTTTTGTTTTGGCTGTTACGAACCGTTTAGATGTCAAGTTATTTATCAAATTTATTTTTTCGTTTTTTAATAATATAACCAATAATCAAATAGACTACTGTTATAATCGCAATCAATACAAGGGTAATAACAACGGTAAGAATAAAGCTTGAATACCACGGTGCTGAATATGTGGCGTATAAATCAGGGTGCCTTGTAAAATCGTTATATATTGTAAACGAACGAAAAGCACACGCACCTGAAAGTAAAAAAACTAAAACTAATAAAAGCTTCTGCATCTTTTTCACACAACCACCGCCTCTATTTGATTATAACATTCTTTTGTGCAAAGCACAACTTTACTTTTGGCGCAAACCCTCTCGGGTTCAAGTCCGTTTTAAGAAAAAATAAAAAAGACACCAGAAAGGTGTCTTTTTCGTGGAGCTGGTAGACGGACTTGACAACTGCTTCGCATTCTTATAGCTCGGCGACCGTCGCAAAGCGACAGTACCCGCCTTCGCCGCTTTGCACCGAAAACTTGCCACCGGCAACTTTTCTTTTGGCGCAAACCCTCTCGGGTTCAAGTCCGTTTTAGGAAAAAATAAAAAAGACACCAAAAAGGTGTCTTTTTCGTGGAGCTGGTAGACGGACTTGAACCCCCGACCTGCTGATTACAAATCAGCTGCTCTACCAACTGAGCTATACCAGCACAACGTGCCTTAATAATATAGCACAGTGTAAAAAGTTTGTCAAGAAAAAATATTTAAAAAATGTCTTGACATAAAATATTACCTGTGCTATAATAACCCTTGCCGCAAAAAGCGGCTTAAATATATATGGGAGAGTTCCCGAGTGGCCAAAGGGGACAGACTGTAAATCTGCTGCTTTCAGCTTCGGTGGTTCGAATCCACCCTCTCCCACCAAAACAGAAACCACCCAACAGGGTGGTTTTTTGTTTTTATATACAAAACACCGTTCGTTTGTTATAATATATACATAACCAAAGGGGGAACGTTATGAAAACCTGCGATTTGCACACACATTCTCATTTTTCGGACGGCAGTCTGACACCCGAAGAGTTAATTGACCTTGCGGTAAATACAGGTCTTTCGGCCGTAGCGCTAACCGACCACAACACAGTCGACGGCATACCTTCTTTTCTTAATGCTGCCAAGGGCAAAAATATTGAAGCGGTGGCAGGCGCCGAATTTTCGGTAGAATACTGTGGCAAAGAACTGCATCTTTTAGGCCTTTTTATACCTGAATGTGAATGTGAAAAAATAACCGGTCTTATGTCCGACTTTTTAAAACTAAAAGAAG
Source organism: Clostridia bacterium (assembly GCA_017381035.1). Lineage (GTDB taxonomy): Bacteria > Bacillota > Clostridia > Oscillospirales > Acutalibacteraceae > SFWF01. The sequence goes on from JAFOCW010000022.1 coordinate 42,912, forward strand.
AAAGTTATATAGGCCTGATAAATGAACTTAATCTATCGGGTTACAAAATAGATTTTAATAAAATTAAAAACTCAACCCCAAACGGCAAGTTTAATCGTGCTCATATTGCGGAAGAGCTTTTACATGGCGGCTACGTTAAAAGCATAAAAGAAGCTTTCAGTACCCTGCTTTCGTCAAAGAATGGGTTTTACAAGCCTGCTCGCCGACCCGACGTTTTTTATATGCTTGAATTTTTAAAAGAAATACACGCAACCCCCGTTTTAGCCCACCCGTTTTTAAACCTTACAGAGCAAGAACTGTGCGAATTTTTGCCAAAAGCTAAAGAAGGCGGTCTTGTGGGTATGGAATGTTATTATTCCCTGTACACCAAAGAACAAACAGAAACGTCAATAACCCTTGCTAACAAGTTCGGCCTTAAATACAGTGGGGGCAGCGATTTTCACGGTAGCGTAAAGCCAAACATATTTCTTGGTACGGGAAAAGGAGATTTGTGTGTTCCTTATTCCCTTGTTCAAGAACTAAAACCGTTTTAGGAGAATGTTATGCAAAAAACGTTTAAAAAGGTTGTTTCGTTAATACTTGCAGCAGTTTTGGTATTTAGCCTTTCGGCCTGCGCAAAAGGTGCTGACCAAAGCACGCCTTCACAAACTGTTTCAAGCAACCCCAACTTTACTTCCGAACAGGTTACCGTGTCCGACGAAGCACGCCCGTTTTATAAGCCTACGTCGCTCACACTTACCTTGTATGATGCCGTAAATAACGTCTACGGTTTTAATTGGAATACCGAGTTTAAACCCTTAGAACCGGTTGTTCAAATTTGCGAAGGCACCGAATTTCTGGCCGAAAACTGTACCGAATACCAAGCAGAAGTTAATGCGGAATCGGTTTACACGCCAACCGTTACCATTATTTACATAGCTAAAGCCAATATGAAGCTTAAGGAAAACACAACCTATACCTACCGTGCCTACGACAAGGGCGCCGAAATAGGCACACAGCCTGCTACTTTCACCACCGCAAACCACACCGCCGAAAGCTTCAGCTTTGTGCACGTAAGCGATTCGCAGGTAAACGGCAAGGAAAGCGACGTTGGCTATACGGGTGAAGAAACCGGCATACAGTTTGGTAAAACCCTTAACGAAATATTAAAGATTAAGCCGTCATTTATGCTTCACACCGGCGATATTGTAGAGTGGTCAAAATATGAAACCTACTGGAAAAATATGTTGGACTACAACGCAAGCGCCTTAATGACCTTGCCCTTTATGCCAATTTCGGGCAACCACGAAACCACCTACCGCTCGGGAGATAACGAAATTTTCAAGCATTTTAATATAAACATTCCCGACCAAAATACAAACAAAGGCTTTTTCTATTTCTTCGATATTGGCGATGTAAGGTTTATAATGCTTAATACCAATAATCTTAACGATATGGGGTTAGATTCGCCCCAGTGCGTCTGGCTTGAAGATGCCCTTAATACCAACAAAAAATGGAAAATAGTTGCTATGCACCACCCAATGTATTCGGTTGGCAAATGGGGCTCCGACCCCGAGCAAAACGCAACCTCGCTTAAACTCAGAAAACAGCTTTCAAAACTTTTTGCCGAAAACGGTGTAGATTTAGTGCTTCAGGGCCACGACCACACCTATTCAAAAACCTACCCTATAAACGCTCAGGGAAAGGCAGTTTTAAACTCTGCCTACAGAACGGAAAATTCGGTAAAATATACCGTAAACCCGGGCGGCACCATTTATGCTATGCACGGTGCCGCCGGCAACCAAAACCGTTCACCCGTAAACGTTGATGAAGGCCTTTTTGAGTTTTCGGGCGCTTCAAAGCCAAGCTCTTTTGCCGAAATAAAGGTTGAAAAAGACCGCATAACCGTATACGTCAACTACGCCGATAATAATAAAACGGTAACCTATGCTTCCTACGGTATTATTAAAGAATAAAAAACACCCTACGGGCCTGTTCCGTAGGGTGTTTAGTTTTAAGTTCTATTCAACTTCAACCGTGCCGTCGGCTTTAACGGTAATTTTCATTCCGTCCTTAACGTAATCTAAAAATTCGTCGCCAAGGCAGTCGATAACGGGCATTGTAATATTGTCTACCCATACGTCAGCAAGTACAGCGCCTGCCGCTGCAAGCGAATCTATGTGGCTCGCAAAAAGCATACAAGCAGGATTCTTTTCCATAGCGCAAGCGCAGTAGAGCACAAGACCGCCGGTTGTAGAGCCAATTGTCTGGGGCAGGCAAAGCGCCTTACGGAGCATAGACTTCCCGTGAATGTCGGCATTGTTTTGGTCGCCGCATTTAACTTCTTTATCGCCGAACTGAAGCGCCATCTGGAAGGAAGCCAAGGTGTTAAAGCCTTCCTTCGAAACAAGGGCTTCGGCGGTAACTTCACCGGGAGTAACAACTCTTCCTTTAAACTGTTTCATTAGTTTTTACCTCCTGTGATAGTCTTAAGAATTTCGGCATCGGTGTAATAGCGTGCGCTGGTATATGTGCGAAGCTTGTTAGATGAAGTTATAACAGGCATGGTTTTGCAAAGTGGGTTGTTCATATACATAAGCGGACAAATGTAGGAAGTAACAATGCCGGTTTCCTTTAATTTTTCTGCATATTCGGTTTTATTAAAGGCCTCAAGCACACCGGGAGCGGCAGTGAAAACTGTGGGAATAGTAACCTTTTTCTTGCCGTTTTCCTTAAGTGCAGAAACCACGTTATCGGTCCAGGTTTTAAGCTGCTCGAGCGATAAATGGGGGCAGCCCACAAAGCAAAGCTTGGGCTTAGCATCGGGGTTCTTCCAAACAACAGGGTAGTTTGCCTTAACCCTTTCAAGCTCGGCGTCATCAATAATGTATTCCTTTGCGCCGTCGGCAATAAGTGCGTTTCCTTGCTCTTTTGCTTCGGGGGTCAGGTTTTCAATGTGGTAAAGACCAACCGCACCGTTTGAAGCGGTTGCGGCGCCAAAATCTTTAAGGTAGGCGCAAGCGGCATCGTTAAGCTCGTTGCCAAGCCACTTGTCAAGGCCAACAACAAATGGAACGTCTTCCATAACCTTCATACCAATAGCAGAGCCAAGAAGTTGCGCTTCGGGCTTTTTGGTGGTTTCAACCTTAATAACCCAGGTGGCTTTTCTGCCTTCGTCGGTTAAAAGACCAAAATAGGGAACGTAGCCCACAATGGAGCCCATAATATCAATTATACCGGAGTTGCGGTTACATCTTGCGCCAAGCACCGAGTTAGCATAAACAACTGCGCTCGATTCCGCCCAGGAAAGCACGTCGTCCTTTTTGGGCTTGTTGCCAACTTCGTCTAAATAGCAGGCACAGCTGAATGCGTTTTTGTCTAACAGACCAAGGTTTTCGAGCTGTTCTTCGTAAAAGTCCTGCTTGGTGTACATAAAGTTTTTAAATACAAAGTTCTGCAGGAAGGAAGCAGGAACGTTTTTGTCAAGCGGTCTTGGGTCAACCGAAAATTTCTGACCCGAAGCAACGCCGCTGTCGAGCAGCTGTTGCATAAGGTCGTAAACGGGGGACATAACCTTAAGACCGAAGGATGTTACAAGGTGGTTGTATTCTGAAGTAATAGGCACCAATTTTTCGGCTTCAAAGGCATCGCCGTACATAACAAGGGTTTTCATAACCTTTGCCATAGTTTCGCCTTTTGCACCGTCAAGTATAGCCTGCTGTTCGGGTGTTAAAATCATAGCAATTTTCTCCTTAAAATTAAATAATAAATAATAAAGAATAAAGAATAAAAATGGTGTGCCTTCGGCACGGAAAATTATATGTTTTCTTTTGCGGTGTTTATTGTTGATATAAGTATTTTCTTAATTTCTAAACAATCACAAATAAGGGATTCTTTCTCCTTTTCTGTAATATAATCTGATAAATACAGAAGCTTTATCCAATACTCTGTTTCTGCTGCTTCTTTTAGCGATATGTGTAATTTAGCTATAAAATCTGCTTTGCTTATACCGAACACTGCTTCGTTGGCATTTGCGCCAATAGAAGTTGCAGAGCGAATAATCTGCTTTGATATAACAACTTCATCTTTTTCGGCAGTCAAATACTTATAAAGCTTTACTATTCGTGCAGCAAACAACAATGACTTTTCTAAAAGCACATTGTTTTCCTTCATTTCTTATTTCTTCTTTCTTATTTTTTCTTTATTCTTTTGCATGAAATTGTAATTGGCACAATTACAATTTCATACACACGTCCCACGCGCCCCAGATAACGCTTCTAAGGTTACCAACCTTATTTGCATCACCTATAACGTGCACGTTTTTGCCCTTCTTAAACAGCGGGTCGGGGTTATAACCAACCGATAAAATTACCGAATCGGCCGCACGGTTAATAACGTCGCCGCTCTTATCTTTAAGGGTTACAAAACCGTCGCCAATTTCAAGAAGTGCAGTTTCAAGGTATACGGGAACGCCGTTTGTCTTAAAGAAATCACGCAAATAGCTTGTATTTGCAAGGCAAACACCGGGTGTTGTAATAAGGTCGTCCTGCATTTCAACAATGGCAGGCTTTTTGCCCTGAAGGTAAAGCTCGTAAGCAATTTCGCAACCGGTAAGGCCGCCGCCAATAACCGTAACGTTTTCGCCAACTTCACGGTTGCCAAGCAGGAAATCTACCGCTTCAATTGCGGTTTCGGCACCCTTTACGGGAATGCTTTTAGCCTTAGCGCCGGTAGCAACAATAATTTCGTCGGCCGAAATATCACTAAGATTTTTAATTTCAGTGTTAAGTTTAACTTCAATGGGGTGCTTTGCAAGTTCACGAATATACCAGGCAATAAGCGCTCTGTCCTTTTCTTTAAAGGAAGGTGCCGCAGCGGCTACAAACACACCGCCAAGACTGTCGCTCTTTTCGTAAAGTGTAACCTTGTGGCCACGTTTCGAAAGCAGAATTGCGGCTTCCATACCGCCAATACCGCCGCCAATAACGGCAACAGTCTTAGCCTTTTTGGCAGGCTTGATATTATACTTTTTAGACTGCATGGTTTCGGGGTTAAGGGCGCAACGTGCAAGACCCATGGTGTCGGTTAAATCTTGAGTGTTGGCGTGTCCTTTAGAAGAAGAGAAGTTGAAGCAGCCTGCGTGGCAGCAAATACAAGGCTTAATGTCGTCAAGACGGTCTTCAATAAGCTTGGTAATCCATTCGGGGTCGGTTAAGAACTGACGGGCAACTCCAACGGCATCAATTTTGCCGTCTTGAACTGCCTTGGCGCCAACTTCGGCATCCATTCGGCCTGCACAAACCACGGGAATATCAACAAACTCTTTAATATGGGCAACGTCTTCAAGGTTGCAGTTTTCGGGCATATACATAGGCGGATGTGCCCAGTACCAGGAATCGTAGGTGCCGTTGTCTGCGTTAAGCATATCGTAGCCGGCATCTTGCAAATATTTTGCCGCCTTTTCCGATTCGGCCATATTTCTGCCAACTTCTTCGTAATCTTCGCCGGGCATTGCACCCTCGCAAAAGCCCTTCATTTTAGATTCAACCGAATAACGTAGCGATACGGGGTAATTTTCGCCGCAAGCCGCTTTAATAGCCTTAACAACTTCGGCGGCAAAACGGTAACGGTTTTCAAAGCTTCCGCCGTATTCGTCGGTGCGCTTGTTAAAGAATTCAATGGCAAACTGGTCTAAAAGATAGCCTTCGTGAACAGCGTGCACCTCAACGCCGTCAACACCTGCGTCCATACAAAGCTTTGCAGTTTTTGCAAAGGCTTCAATAATTTCTTCTATTTGGTGCTTGGTCATTTCGGGGCATATAATATCGTGCGCCCAACGTGAAGGCTGTGGGGAAGGGGAAGCAAGCTCGTGCGAGGTGTCTATAATAGGCTTAACAATAGCACGTGTAATTTTGTTTTTATGTAAAGGTGCCACAAGCTCGGTAATTGCCCAGGAGCGACCCATACCGGCCGTAAGCTGAACAAACAGTTTTGCGCCCGTTTTATGAATTTCATCCATAAATTCTTTTAATTCTTCAAACATTTTGGGGTTCTGCCAAAGCCACTTGCCCCAGAATGTATCACGAAGGGGTGCAATACCGGGAATAATAAGGCCAACGTTGTTGTTAGCGCGTTCTAAAAAAAGCTTTGCGGCTTCTTTATCGAAATGGCATCCGCCAAGCTCGAACCAACCAAAAAGCGAGGTGCCGCCCATTGGGCACATTACAATTCGGTTTTTAATTTCAACGTCACGTATTTTCCAAGGGGTAAACAGCGGGTCGAATTTTTTGTTTTGTTCACTCATTATAAATCTACCTTTCTATATTAATAAGGTAGTAAAATTATACCATAAATTCCCGAAAAATGTCAATTAAGTAAAGGCAGGTAAACTTTGCACTTGAGTTATAGAAAACGATGGTGTAAAATAACCTTAAAGGTGGTGTTTTAATGGCGCAAAATGCAAATGAAATTTTAAAACAGCTCGACAGTCTTCTTAGTCGGGACAACTATTCTGCGGCCAAAGAACACCTGCTTACACACCTTGCTACCGCTCAAAAAGACGGCAACAACAATATAATTCTTCTGCTTTTTAACGAGCTTATGGGTCTTTGCCGCAAGTTAGGCCTTAAGGACGAAGCCGTAGGCTATACCGAAAAAGCCCTTTTAAAAATTAAGGAAATGGGCATAGAGCAAAATATCGGTGCCGCCACAACCTACCTTAACTGTGCCACCGTTTATAAAGCCTTCGGCCGTGCGGCAGATGCCATACCCCTTTTTGAAAAGGCCGAAGAAATTTACAATAAAAACTTAAGTCCAAACGACACCCGTTTTGGCGGACTTTATAACAATATGGGGCTTGCCCTTGTAGATTTAAAACAGTTCACAAGGGCCGCAGACTATTATAATAAGGCCATTTCTGTTATGAAACAAAACAAAGGCAAAGAGCCCGAGCAGGCCATAACCTACCTTAACTTAGCATCGGCCGTCGAAGCCGAACTTGGTCTTTTGGCCGCCGAAGGCAAAATAGGCGAATATTTAAGTGTGGCCGAACAGCTTTTAGACAGCGGTAAAAACCGAACCGACGGCGAATACGCCTTCGTGTGCGATAAATGCTCGTCGGTTTTCGGCTACTACGGCTATTTTGCTTACGAAAATGAACTTATAAACCGCAAAAGGAGAATTTATGAAAGGGCTTGAACTATCCCGTCAGTTTTATAATGAATACGGCAAACCCTTGTTAGAGCAAAACTTCCCTCATCTTTTGCCCTTTATTGCGGTCGGTCTTGCAGGCTCAGGCTCCGAATGTTACGGTTTCGACGACAGCATATCGCAAGACCACGATTTAGAGCCGGCATTTTGCATATTTTTGCCCGACGAAGAAGTTTTAAGCCGAAAAGATGCCTTCGAGCTTGAACGTGCCTACGCAAAGCTTCCAAAAGAGTTTCTAGGCTTTAGTCGAAGCGGTCCTTCGGCCGTAGGCGGAGCACGCCACGGGGTTATAAGAATTTCCGATTTTTTGCTACAAAAAACGGGAACTAAAAACGGCGAGCTAAGCATAGAGGCTTGGTTTTCGGTGCCCGAATATTCCTTGCTCGAAGCGGTTAACGGCGAAATATTTTTCGATAATTACGGGCTTATTTCGGCCGCCAGGCAAAAGCTTGCCTATTTCCCCGAAGACGTAAGGCTTAAAAAACTGTGCGGACACCTGCTTTTAATGGGTCAGTCGGGTCAGTACAACTACCACCGTTGCATTAAACGGGGCGACACTGCTGCGGCTCAGCTTGCCGTAATAGAGTTTACAAAAAGCGCAATGCAGGCACTTTTCTTGCAGGCAAAAAAATATATGCCTTATTATAAATGGAGTTTTCATTCTCTTAAAGAAATATCGCCACAGCATAAAGAGTGGGCCAATATGCTTGAATTTTTAATTTCAAGCGGCAACGATAATGCCACCGCACAAGAAAAGTGTGATATAATAGAAAAAATCTGTGAACAAATAAGCTTGGAAAACAAAAAGCAAGGCCTTTGCGCGAGCGAAAAGGCAAGCATGGAAGAGCAGGCCTATTTACTTAATATGAAAATAAAAGATAACGAAATCAGAAATCTGCATATTCTTTGCGGTGTATAACAGGAGGAATAAGTTATGAGCAAAATTGCCGAACTCGACAAAAATTTTAAGGTTGAAACCCCAAATGCCAGGGAAGATACGGTGTTTTTAAATGCTACCGATGCTGCCTTTCAAATAAACGGTGTCTTTTATGAAGACGGCAAGTTCCGCCGTCTGCCCGAAGCGGTTGCAAAGGACGTAAGCTGGGGTGTTTTGGGCCTAAGCGCCCATACAGCAGGCGGCAGACTTCGCTTTAAAACCGACAGTCAGTACATAATTATAAAGGCAACCCTTGGCGAAGTTGGTAAAATGCCGCATTTTGCTCTTACCGGCTCGGCAGGCTTCGACCTTTACGAAAAAACTGCAGACGGCGAAAACTATTACTGCACCTTTGTTCCCGCCTTCGATATTGAACATAGCTTAGACGGTATGGCAGATTTCGGCTCTAACAAAATGCGCGAATTCACAATTAATTTCCCACTTTACAGCGAAGTTACCGAACTTTATATTGGTCTTCAAAACACTGCAACCATAGAAAAACCAACACCCTATACAAACGAAAAACCCGTTGTTTACTACGGTTCTTCTATCACACAAGGGGGTTGCGCTTCAAGGGCAGGCAGTTCATACGAAGGCTTCATTTCAAGAAGACTTAATTTAGATTACATAAACCTTGGCTTTTCGGGCAACGCCAAGGGCGAAGACCTAATGGCAGATTATGTTGCAGGGCTTGATATGTCTGCATTCGTGTACGATTACGATTATAATGCGCCCGATGCCGAACACCTTAAAGCAACCCACGAAAAAATGTTTAAAAAGGTAAGAAACGCACATCCTAATATTCCTATTATTATGATGTCCGTTCCTAAATACACCCTTAACGCCGACCTTGAACAAAGACTTGCAGTTATTACCGAAACCTATAATAACGCAGTAAATTCGGGCGATAAAAACGTATATCTTTTAACAGGTCCCGAACTTATGGAACCCGTTAAGGACGAAGGCTTGGTAGACGGTTGCCATCCTACCGATTTAGGCTTTTCCTCTATGGCAAAAGTGCTTGGCGACCTGCTTGAAAGAATACTTTAATAACAAAAAGACCTCATCTTAAAATGGGGTCTTTTTTGTCGAAAAACGCCTTGACAGTAGGGTGTAAATGTGATACATTTAGTTTAATGTAGTTATACTGCACAAAATTAATATTTTTCGGAGGGAATTTGTATGAAACTTGTCTATGATATTAATGACCGTCCTAAGTTTGGGCAGCTGCTTATTTTCGCTTTCCAGCAGTTGCTTGCAATTATGGCGGCAACAATTGTTGTGCCTGTGCTTGTAAGCAGTAGCGCAGGGCTCACACCGGAAGTTTCTATGAGCACGTCAGCCGCACTCTTCGGCGCAGGTGTAGGAACGCTTGTTTACCAGCTCTTCACCAAATTCAGAAGCCCCGTGTTCTTAGGCTCGTCCTTTGCCTTCATCGGCTCAATGGTAGCAGCCTTTGCAGGTGCGCTTTCCAACGTTTACCTTGGTTATTTAGGCTTAATTATCGGTGCCGCTTTTGCAGCCCTTGTTTATGTTGTTATTGCGGTTATTGTTAAATTTGCAGGCGTCGGCTGGATTAATAAGTTAATGCCCGCCGCCGTTATCGGCCCCACAGTTGCGCTCATAGGTTTATCGCTTGCAGGTGCCGCCGTTAAAGACGTATTCTCTTACGGTCCTACCGACGAAAATGGTTCCTTCGTAATGACCACTCCTATTTGGATTTCCCTTATCTGTGCTTTAGTTACCCTTGTTGTTGTAATTCTTTGCTCAACCTACGGTAAAAAAATGACCAAGCTCATACCCTTTATTATAGGTATTCTCGCAGGCTATGCAGTAGGTCTTGTGTTCACCGTAATCGGTATGGCAACAGGCAATAATGAACTTATTGTTATAGATTTTGCACCCTTCAAAGCACTCGTTGCCGACGGCGTTAACCTTAGCACCTTCATTGCCGTTCCCGAATTTACCTTTGTAAATGCCTTCAAGGGAATTAAAGATTTTGAAGTTTCATATCTTGCAACAATAGCAGTGGCTTACGTTCCGGTTGCTTTCGTTGTTTTTGCAGAACATATTGCCGACCACAAGAACCTTTCTTCAATCATTGACAAAGACCTTTTAACCGACCCCGGCCTTCACAGAACCCTTCTTGGCGACGGCGTTGGCTCTGCAGTAGGCGCAGTGTTCGGCGGTTGCCCCAACACCACCTATGGCGAGTCGGTTGGTTGCGTTGCTATTACAAGAAACGCTTCTATTGCAACCATTACCGCCACCGCAGTTATGGCAGTTCTTATTTCCTTCATTTCTCCCTTCGTTGCCTTCCTCGATTCCATACCAGGTTGCGTAATGGGCGGTGTTTGCGTTACCCTTTACGGCTTTATCGCAGTAAGCGGTCTTAAAATGATTCAGAAGGTTGACCTTGAAAACAATGCTAACCTCTTCACTGTTTCGGCTATTCTTATTCCCGGTATCGGCGGAATGGCAATGAAAATCGGTCAGGTTACCATCACCAATATTGCTTGCGCACTTATTCTTGGTATCATCATCAATATAATTGTTAACAAGGCCAGAGAAGTAAAAACAGAAGACTAATTCAGGAGAAATTTATATGGCAAACGTAACTATTTTCGACCATCCTTTAATTCAGCACAAAATTTCAATACTTCGCTCTAAAGATACCGACAGAAAAAACTTCCGCGAGCTTGTAGACGAAATTACAATGTTTATGTGCTACGAAGCACTAAGGGACCTTCCCTTAAAGGACGTTGAAGTTGAAACACCCTTAATAAAAACCACCTGCAAAGCGCTTGACGGCGAAGACATTGCCGTAGTTCCAATTCTTCGTGCAGGTCTTGGAATGGTAAGCGGTATTCTTAATATGGTGCCCAATGCCGCAGTAGGACATATCGGCCTATACCGCGACGAAGAAACTTTACAGCCAAAAGAATATTACTGCAAGCTTCCTAAGAAAATTGACGAAAGACAGGTAATTTTGCTTGACCCAATGTTAGCCACGGGCGGCTCGGCCGTTGCCGCAATAGATTTTATTAAGCAGCACGGCGGCAAAAAAATTAAGTTTATGTGCATGATAGCCGCACCCGAAGGAATGGAAGCCGTAACCAAAGCTCACCCCGACGTAGACGTGTACTGCGCTCAAATGGACGAAAAGCTTAACGAAAGAGGTTACATTATGCCGGGTCTCGGCGATGCAGGCGACCGCCTTTTCGGAACCCTTTAAAACCTAAAGAGAGATGCTTTGCATCTCTCTTTTTTTGTTGAATAAAGGGTGAAATTGTGTTAAAATATGTAAAAATACATAAAGGAGTAATTTTTATGGAATTTTCTGTAAATCATCCGCTGATTTTCATAATCGTCGGCATAATTGTCGCTTTTGTGCTTGGTCAGTCGGTATTCTTTCTTGTACGTGCGCTAAAGCGTGCCAAAGAGCTTGGAATTGAAAGCTCTACGGTTAAGAAAACAATTTCTTCCTCGGCCATTTTCACCATTGCGCCTGCCGTTGCAATTCTTGTAGGCGTGGTTGTGCTTTCAAAAAGCCTTGGCGTTGCGCTTCCCTGGCTTCGCCTTTCGGTAATCGGCTCCCTTTCTTACGAGGTTATTGCCGCCCAAAATGCAATGGAACCGCTTGGCCAGGATATGAGTAAACTTGTTACCGACCCCACGGTTTACGTAACTGTTCTTTGGGTTATGACCCTTTCAATTGCGCTTGGTCTAATACTCGTACCCTTTATAACCAAAAAGGTGCAAACGGGTGTCAGCAAAATAGGCATGAAAGATAAAAAATGGGGCGAAATATTTAATAATGCTATGTTCCTTGGTATGATTTCGGCATTCTTAGGCTACGTCTTCTGCGACGTTACCTACGTTGCAGACGGCTACCTTCAGGGTCTTACCCCCGTTTGTGTAATGGTGGTGTCGGCTGTAGTAATGGCAATTCTTGGTATCTGCTCCACCAAATTTAAAATCCGCTGGATGACCGACTACGCCCTGCCCATAAGCCTTCTTTGCGGCATGGCTTCGGCAATTCTGTTCAGCAACATTTTCGGCGGCTACGCCGTTCCGGCAGCGTAAAGGAGGGGTAAAGTATGAAAAAGAATATGTCTTATATGGATTCGGTCCACTATTACGGCAGAGTTTGGGGCCTTATACTCGGCGCCCTTATTATTGCAGTACCCCTTGTTCTTTGCATAGTTTTCAGTGTCCTGCCCAAGTGGGACGCCCTTGCAAAAGGCCTTATTGCCACCCTTCCAATGTATTGGGCGGTTGGTTTCATTGAAATTTTCACCTACGTTCCAATGCTTGGCGCAGGCGGCACCTACCTTTCCTTTGTAACGGGTAACATTTCCAACCTCAAACTTCCCTGCGCCGTAGACGCAATGGAAAGGGCAGGGGTTAAGGCCAACAGCGAAGAAGGCGAAGTCCTTTCAACAATTTCTATTGCCGTTTCTTCCATTGTTACCACCGTAATCATTCTGCTTGGTGTTCTCTTTATAGTACCCATTCAGCCCATTCTTGAAAATCCCGTGTTAGAGCCTGCCTTTGAAATGATACTGCCTGCGCTCTTCGGCGGTCTTGGCGTTGTATTTATTTCCAAGAACGTGAAGCTGTCTATAGCACCTATTATTTTAATGCTTGTTCTATTTATCTTCATTCCCGCACTCAACAAGGGCACCGTTGGTATAATGGTACCCGTAGGTGTGCTTTTCACCTTAGGTGTGGCACGTATTATGTATAAAAAAGGATGGCTTTAATAATGGGATATGTGTTTTTAGTACTGGGCATTTTGCTTGTTTGCTTTATAGCCTTTTTGGTTATAAGAGCCGCCACCTTTAACCCCAAAAACACCGTTTTAGTGCAAGAAAACGAAGAAAACTTCAACAAAGACGTTGTTATTTCCCGCCTTGCCGAACTTGTAAAATGCAAAACGGTTTCCTATAACGATAAAAGCCTTGAAGACGAAGCTGAGTTCCAAAAGCTCATTTCGCTTCTGCCCACCCTTTACCCCAACGTTTTCGGCACCTGCGAGTACAGCGAACTGCCCGACCGTGCTCTGCTTTTCCGCTGGAAAGGCAAAAACGACGGCGACCCTGCCGTTTTAATGGCGCATTACGACGTTGTGCCCGTAAACGAAGATATGTGGGAAAAACCGCCCTTCGACGCCATACTTGAAGACGGCGTTCTGTGGGGCAGAGGTACGCTCGATACCAAGGTTACCTTCGGCGGTGTGCTTTCTGCAGCCGAACACCTTATAGAACAGGGCTTCACCCCCGAAAACGACATTTATTTTGCCTTTTCGGGCGGCGAAGAGGTTAACGGCAACGGTGCCCTAAACATTGTAAATTATTTCGAGGAAAAGGGCCTTACACCATCAATGGTCGTAGACGAAGGCGGCGCTGTGGTTGAAAACGTTTTCCCCGGTGTTAAAACACCCTGCGGCCTTATAGGTATTGCCGAAAAGGGTATGATGAATGTTGAATATTCCACTAAAACCGCAGGCGGACACGCATCTGCGCCAAAACCGCACACCCCCGTCGGCGTGCTTTCCAAGGCCTGCTGTAAGGTTGAAGCCCACCCCTTTAAATATCATATCACTCCGCCCGTGGCAAAGCTTTTCGATACCTTGGGCAGACATTCTTCCTTTGTGTTTAAAATAGTCTTTTCTAACCTTTGGCTTTTCAGTGGGCTTATTGATACCTTCCTTTGCAAAAAAAGCGGTGGCGAAATAAATGCCCTAATGCGTACTACCGTTGCCTTTACCCAAATGGAAGGTTCATCTGCACCCAACGTTATACCGCCAAAAGCCGCAATGGTTTCAAATATGCGCCTTAATCCTATGGACAATATAGATAGCGCAATGCAGTATTTAAAGAAAACCGTCAACGACGATACGGTTGAAATCAAGCTTCTTCACGGTATGAACCCGTCCCGTATCTCCCGTACCGACTGCGAAGGCTACAACAAGGTGGCAACCGCCGTTGCATCTACCTGGCGTGGCTGTATTGTTTCGCCCTATCTTATGGTGCAGTGCTCCGACTCACGTCATTGGGGCAAAATTTCCGATAAGGTCTATCGTTTTTCGGCAATGGACTTAACCGCCGAAGAGCGTGCTACAATTCACGGCAATAACGAGCGCATAAGGGTAGACTGCGCCTGCCGTGCAACCGAGTTTTATATACGTCTTATGAAGCAATGTTAGGGGGGTAATATGAAGCTTTTTATTGCATCAGATATTCACGGAAGCGCCTTTTGGTGCCAAAAAATGCTTAGCGCATATAAGGCCGAAAAGGCCGACAGAATGTTACTGCTTGGCGATATTCTGTACCACGGCCCAAGAAACGACCTGCCGCAAGACTATAAACCTAAAAAGGTTATAGAAATGCTAAGTGAATATAAAAATGAAATACTTTGTGTACGTGGTAATTGCGATACCGAAGTCGACCAAATGGTGCTTCCTTTCCCGATTCTTTCCGACTATGCGCTTATTTCTGCAGGCGGCATAAATATTTACGCTACCCACGGCCACAAATTCGGCAAGGACAACCCACCCCCAATTAAAAAGGGCGACGTCCTTCTGTGCGGCCACACCCACGTTGCCGCCGACGAAGATATAGGCGAATTCCGCTATATTAACCCCGGCTCTGTTTCCATTCCTAAAGAAAACACCGGCCACGGCTATATAATCTTCGAAAACGGCCTTTTCACAAGAAAAACTTTATAAAATTCAGTTTTCAGTGGTCAGGTGTAGGGCGCGACGTCCTCGACGCGCCGGCCAGGATTCAGCCACCAGTAAATAAAAAAGCACCCGATGGAAATCGGGTGCTTTTTTATACTCTTTTAGATTTTGGGTAAGGTTCTATTTGGTCGGTTCTTCCAATAAGATAGTCAACACTTGTGCCATAAAAATCTGCAAGCTTATTTATAATATCAATAGGTATGGGCCTTTCGCCACGTTCGTATTTAGAATAAAGCGATTGGTCGCACATTAAATAATTGCAAATATCTTTTTGTTTTAAATCACGGTCTTCCCGCAAATCTCGAATACGGTATTTCATAACATCACCATTAATAATATACCGCAGGACACATTATCTTATTGACAAATAGGACAATATGTCCTATAATATAACAAAATACTATTTTTACATTAAAAAAGGAGAAATTATTATGGCAGATTACAAACAAATGTATTTAACACTACTTGATGCGACCGAAAAGGCTATAAACGAACTTATTTCGGCGCAGCGAGCTTGCGAAGAACTTTATGTTCTTTCAAGTGAAGAGAACGAAAAAAATGAAAAAGAGAATTAATTACACCTGAAACCTTATACCTTAAACCTAAAAAAGCACCCGATGGAAATCGGGTGCTTTTGATGTCTACTGACCACTAACAACTGACCACTGTCAACTGATTTAGCATACGCCTTGAGCAATCATTGCTTCTGCAACCTTTTCAAAGCCTGCAATGTTAGCGCCTGCAACAAGGTCGCCTTCCATGCCGTACTTCTTAGCAGCAGCGGCGCTTGCTTCAAAGATGTTTTTCATAATCTGCTTAAGTTTTGCGTCAACTTCTTCTGCGGTCCAGCTGTAACGCATGGAGTTCTGGCTCATTTCAAGGCCGGAAACTGCAACGCCGCCAGCATTAACTGCCTTGGAAGGAGCAATAACAACGCCTGCTTCTTTAAGGTAAGCAACAGCTTCGGCAGTTGTGGGCATATTAGCAACTTCAACGTAATACTTAACGCCGTTTGCTACAATGTTCTTAGCATCGTCAATGCCAACTTCGTTCTGTGTAGCGCAAGGCATAACAACGTCAACAGGGGTAGCCCAGGGGCGCTTACCTGCATAGAAGGGAACACCGAACTTGTTAGCGTAATCTTCAACTTTATCGCGGCCGGAAGCTCTCATTTCAAGCATAAAGTTAACCTTTTCTTCGCCCGAAACGCCGTCTTCATCGTATATGTAGCCGTCGGGACCCGAAATGGTAACAACCTTACCGCCAAGCTCGTTAATCTTTTTAACGGTACCCCAAGCAACGTTACCGAAACCGGAAACTGCAAAGGTTTTGCCCTTAATGTCTTCGCCGAAGGAAGCAAGCATATTTTCAACGTAATATACTGCGCCGAAACCGGTAGCTTCGGGGCGGATTAAGGAACCGCCGTAGGAAATACCCTTACCGGTAAGAACGCCGGTAAATTCGTTGCGAAGGCGTTTGTACTGGCCGTAAAGATAACCAACCTCACGTGCACCAACACCAATGTCACCTGCAGGAACGTCGGTGTTTGCGCCGATGTGGCGTTCAAGCTCGGTCATGAAGCTTTGGCAGAAACGCATAACTTCGCCGTCAGACTTGCCTCTGGGGTCGAAGTCGGAGCCACCCTTACCGCCGCCCATGGGGAGTGAAGTAAGGCTGTTCTTGAAGGTCTGTTCAAAACCTAAGAACTTCATAATGGAAGCATTAACTGTGGGGTGGAAACGAAGACCGCCCTTGTAGGGACCGATAGCAGAGTTGAACTGAACTCTGAAACCACGGTTAACCTGAACCTGACCCTTGTCGTCAACCCAGGGAACACGGAAGGTAATCATACGCTCGGGCTCTACCATGCGTTCAATTACGCCTGCCTTTTCAAATTTGGGGTCCTGTTCTACAACCGGCTCTAAAGATTCAAGAACCTCTAAAACGGCCTGAAGAAACTCGGGCTCGCCTGCGTTACGCTTTTCAACTTCAGCGTAAACTCTGTTAAGATATTCATTCTTAAGCATAAATATATCCTCCTAAATTGCTGTTAGTTTGATGTTTTAACATACTAAAGTATAAACTTTTACGGGCGTTTTGTCAATAGAAGCCTTTTATCATAAAAAACGAAATTTGTCAAAAGTCGGCTTTTTGTTTTGTGTAAAAATACAAATGTACGCCCAATGCGGACAACTTGACTAAAAAAAGCGAAAAAACAGGTTGAAAAGACTATAATATATGTTATAATAAATATTGTAAAAATATGCGATTTAGCAAATAATCTTATTTTTTGTGGAGAAATTACAATGAACCTTGCCGATTATAATACCCTTCAAAAAATACTTAAAAGTGAAGGCTTTAATACTAAAAAGTCGTTGGGTCAAAATTTTCTTGTAAACCCCGACGTTTGTCCTAAAATGGCAAAATCTGCCTGCGATAAGCAAACGGGCGCGCTTGAAATAGGCCCCGGCGCCGGCGTACTTACAAGGGAGCTTGCCGACGCCGCTAAACGAGTGGTTGCAATAGAACTCGATAACCGCTTAAAGCCGGTGCTCGCCCGTACCCTTGCCGACAAAGACAATGCTGAAGTTATTTTCGGCGACGCTATGAAAATTGACCTTATCGGGCTTATTAAAGAAAAGTTCGCAGACTGTAGCCGTGTGGCTGTATGCGCCAATTTGCCCTACTATATAACTTCCCCTATAATTATGATGTTGCTTGAAAGCCGACTTCCAATAGATAACGTAACCGTAATGGTGCAAAAAGAAGCGGCCGAGCGCCTTTGCGCTACAGTTGGAAGCAGGGAAGCAGGTGCAGTTACCGTTGCCGTAAACTATTTTGCCAAGGCCGAAATTTTGTTTGACGTCGACCGTTATTCCTTTATGCCGCCCCCAAACGTAGATTCGGCGGTAATTAAGCTTACTTTAAGGGACAAGCCCGAAATAGAACTTTTGAGCGAAAATTTCTTCTTCAGCTTTGTAAAGGCGGCCTTCGCCCAAAGAAGAAAAACCCTTGTTAACACCGTTTCTTCTTCTTTGAATATTTCAAAAGAACTGCTTCGTGAAGCGCTTGCCGCCGCAAACCTTAGCGAAACGGCAAGGGGCGAAAGCCTTACCATGACCCAGCTTGCAAGTATTGCAAACTATATTGCAGAAAGGAAATAACCCGTGAAAGATATAAGACACGTTATACTTTATTACAGGAATAAGTTAAAGGTTACCTTCGATAAATATGAAACCAACGGCGAAGAAATGCACCACCACGATATGTACCAAATAGAATTTATAGCGGGCGGCGAAGGTACCCTTAGGCTTAACAATAAGGAATATCCTGCAAAAAGGGGACTTATGTATGCTGTAAGGCTTCGTGATTACCACTCCTTCGAAGTTAGCGAAACCTTAACCGTTCACAGAATAATTCTGCCCCTTAAATGTATGCCCGAAAAAATGTCTTACGGCATGCTTAAAAGCAAAACCGATATAATCACACGTTTAGACGCCGAGCCGGCAAAACATATTGAAAATTTATTTTTAATGCTCCATAGCCGTGGCAAAGCCCTTCTTAACAATGAAATATTTATTCAGGAATGGCTGATAAACATAATTATTACCGAGTTTTTCGAAAGAGTGAAATTTCGCCCCGAAGACGTCTACGAGTCGGATGCCGAAAAGCTTGAAAAGGTTATGCTTTATATTGAAGATAACTTCAGAAGAAAGCTTACCATTTCCGAAGTGGCCGACCACTTTAAAATGAACACAAGCTACCTTAACCGCATTTTTAAAGAGCAAAAGGGCATAACCCTTTATGCCGCAATTAAAAATGCAAGGCTTGAGTATGCCAAAAAACTGCTTATAGAAACAAATTTAAGTATTGCCGACGTCTGCAAAACCTGCGGTTATTCCGATTCGGCAAATCTGCTGCGTGATTTCAAAAAACTTACGGGGGTTGCCCCCTTACGCTTTAGAAAGTTAAAGGGTGTAGTTAATGAACTTGACCAAGATGAAGAATAGACTTATAGGGGACAAACGCTTTTACCGTAAGGTGCTTGTTATATTGCTTCCTATAATTATTCAAAATACCGTTTCCAACGTGGTAAGCCTTGTCGATAACGTTATGGTCGGTGCCGTCGGCACCCTTCAGATGTCGGCGGTTGCCATTGTAAACCAACTTCTTTTTATATTCTACCTTTGTATTTTCGGCGGCCTTGCCGGAGCCGGCATTTTTGCCGCTCAGTATGCAGGAGCCGGTGATACCGAAGGTGTAAGACACTGCTTCAGAATGAAGCTTTACATTGCCGCCTTAATGTCGGCAATAGCTCTTACGGTTTTCCTTTTGTTCTCTAAGGGCTTAATTTCAATGTATTTAGCCGAAGGCACAAGTGCGGCCGATGCCGCAAGCACACTCGGTTTTGGCACATCTTACCTTTTCGTTATGCTTATAGGTCTTGTACCCTTTGCCGTAACACAGGTCTACGGCAGTACCCTTCGTGAACTCGGCGAAACCCGAATTCCAATGGTGGCAAGCGTTACCGCCATTCTCATAAACCTTGTTTTCAACTATGTTTTAATTTTCGGTAATAAAGGCTTGCCGTTTTTGCCTTTCGGACCAATGGGTGTTGTCGGCGCCGCCGCAGCTACCGTACTTTCCCGTTTTGTTGAAGCGGCAATTATTGTTGTTTACGTGCACAAAAACTCGGCAAAATACCCCTTCATAAACGGCGCCTATAAAAGTGCAAAAATACCGTTGCCCTTATTTAAAGATATTGTGCGCAAGGGCTCACCCCTTCTTATTAATGAATTTTTCTGGTCGCTTGGTATGGCAATTTTAAACCAGTGCTATTCGCTTCGTGGGCTCGAAGTTGTTGCCGCAACAAACATTTCTTCAACAGCCAGTAATCTTTTCAACGTTGTCTTTTTGTCAATGGGTAACGCAATTGCCATTATGGCGGGGCAGTACCTTGGCGCAGGCAAAAATGAAAAGGCAAAAAATACCGTTTGGCGCCTGCTCTTTTTATCGGTTACGGTTTGTATTGTAATGGGCGCACTTCTTATTGCCGTTTCACCCCTTGTCCCAATGCTTTATAACACAAGTGAAACCGTAAAAGAAATTGCAAGACATTTGCTTATTGTGGTGGGTGCGTTAATGCCTTTTTACGCTTTTGCTCACGGCACATATTTCACCTTGCGCTCGGGCGGAAAAACTATGATAACCCTTGTTTTCGACTGCGGCTTTACCTGGCTTCTTGCCTTTCCGCTGGCCTTCATGCTTTCGCGTTTCACCGCCCTTCCCATAGTACCAATGTTCCTGGCCGTTCAGCTTTTGGACGTAATTAAGTGCATAATAGGCTTTATACTTGTGAAAAAGGGCGTTTGGATTAACAATATTGTTGAAAAATCGGCCGAATAAGCATTGATTTTTAAAAACCTATTTGATATAATCTATATATTAAATTATAAAGGAGGTCAGCGCCGTGGGAAAAATTATTTCTGTAGTTAACCAAAAGGGTGGCGTAGGAAAAACCACAACCGCCGTCAATCTTGCCGCAGGAATTGGTAAAAAAGGCAAAAAGGTACTAATTGTCGATGCCGACCCGCAGGGCAACACCACCTCTGCTTACGGCATAGATAAACGAAAGCTCTCGGTTTCGGTTTACGACCTTCTTATTGGCAAGGCCAAGGCTGAAAATGCCATAATTAAAACCGCCTTCCAGGGCGTAGACGTAATTCCTTGTAATATGAATCTGGCAGGCGCCGAAGTAGAGCTTATTTCTTTAAACAACCGCGAAGCACAGCTTAAAAGCGCACTTTGCCTTGTAAAACCTTATTACGATTATATTTTTATTGACTGTCCGCCGTCCTTGGGGCTTATTACAATAAACGCCCTTTGTGCATCAGACAGCGTGCTTGTTCCCATTCAGTGCGAATACTTCGCACTCGAAGGTCTGTCCCAGCTTATAGGCACCGTGCGCCAGGTTAAGCGCCTTTTTAACCCCACTATTGAAATTGAAGGCATTGTACTTACTATGTTCGACGGTCGCCTTAACCTTACCCAGCAGGTTGTGGGTGAAGTTAAAAAGTTCTTTAAAAATGAACTCTTCTCTACAACTATTCCCCGTGCGGTGCGCCTTTCCGAAGCGCCCAGCCACGGTAAACCCATTCAGTATTACGACCCAAGAAACAAGGGTTGCATCGCTTACGATAACTTAGCGGCTGAATTTATTAAAAGAAACGGAGGTTAAGCCTAATGGCAGCAAATAAAGGTCTTGGCAGAGGGCTCGACTCTCTGTTCGACATAAACACCGAAGAATCGGCAGTTACCGAAGTAATGCTTTCCGAAATCGAGCCTAACAGAGACCAACCCCGTAAAGATTTCGACGAAGAAGCCTTAAACGAGCTTGCCGCATCCATTAAAAAGCACGGTCTTATACAGCCTATCGTAGTTCGCTCTAGGGCTACGGGCGGTTACGAAATAATTGCAGGTGAACGCCGTTGGCGTGCCTGCCGCATTGCAGAGCTTCGCACTGTACCCGTTGTTGTTCGTGAAATGGACGAACGTGAAGTAATGGAAGTAGCGCTTATCGAAAACCTTCAGCGTGAAGATTTAAACCCCGTTGAAGAAGCGCTCGGCTACCGTTCCCTTATGGTGTCCTACAATTTAACTCAAGAACAGGTTGCAGAAACTATGGGCAAGTCCCGTTCGGCAGTTGCCAACATACTTCGCCTTCTTGAACTTGAACCCAACGAAACCGAGCAGTTAAAATCGGGCAAAATTTCGGCAGGCCACGCAAGATGTCTGCTTTCTGTTCCAAAGGGCTCGGCCATTCGTAAAGATATGCTTAAAGCGGCTCTTTCGGGCGCATCTGTGCGTGAGCTTGAAGCCTTGGCAAAGGCCGCAAAACCTAAGGATAAAAAGCCGGCGCCAAAAAAGCCAAGCTTTTATACCGAAGTTGAGCTTGCCCTTAAAAACGAGCTTGGCAGAGTGGTAAAAATCAGTCCTAAGGGTAAGGGCAAGGGCACAATAACGCTTGAGTTCTACAGCGAAGACGAGCTTAAAGATTTTGCAAAAAGACTAACCGATTAATTTCGGCAAAGGAGATATAAAAATGTTAGATATTAAAATTGTACGTCAGGACCCCGAAAGAGTAAAGCAGGCGGTAAAAAACCGCAACGGTAATCTCGACAACGAAATTAACGAGCTTTTGGAAATCGATGTTCAGCGCCGTGAAATTATCACCCGTGTTGAAGAATTAAAGGCAAAACAGAACACCGTTTCTAAAATGATTCCTCAATATAAAAAGGAAGGTAAAGACGTTTCCGAAATTTTTGCCGAAATGAAGCAAATTTCCGAAACCATAAAGGCAGACGACGCCCTTCTTTCCGAGCTTGAAGCCAAGCAAAGAAACCTTCTTCTTATGATACCCAACATCCCAAGCGATACCGTTCCCGTTGGCGCAGACGATTCTGCCAACCCCGAAATCAGAAGAAACGGTACCCCAAAAGACTTCGGCTTCGAGCCCAAGGCTCACTGGGACATCGGCGCAGACCTTGGCATCCTAGACCCCGAAACTGCCGCTAAGGTTACGGGCACACGCTTCCATTTCTATAAGGGACTCGGTGCTCGTCTTGAACGTGCAATTATTTCTTACTTCCTTGATACCCATACAGAATATGGTTATACCGAAGTACTTCCGCCCTTTATGGCAAACCGTGCTTCCATGACTGCAACAGGTCAGCTTCCCAAATTCGAAGAAGATGCGTTTAAGCTGTCGAACGGTGAATTCTTCCTTATTCCCACAGCCGAAGTTCCCGTTACCAATATGCACCGCGACGAAATTTTAGACGGCGCACAGCTTCCCATTAAATATTGTGCATATTCGGCTTGCTTCCGTGCAGAAGCAGGCTCTGCAGGCCGTGATACTCGTGGTCTTATTCGTCAGCATCAGTTCAACAAGGTAGAGCTTGTTAAATTCGCAAGCCCCGAAACCTCTTACGAAGAACTTGAAAAGCTAACAAACGATGCCGAGCGTGTACTTGCAGGCTTAGGCCTTCCTTACAGAGTTGTTTGCTTGTGCTCGGGCGACCTTGGCTTCTCTTCCGCAAAGACCTACGATATCGAAGTTTGGATGCCTTCCTACAACCGTTACGTTGAAATTTCTTCCTGCTCCAACTTTGAAGATTATCAGGCTCGCCGTGGTTCTATTCGTTTCAAGAACAACCCCAAAGATAAAGCACAGTTTGTTCATACCCTTAACGGTTCGGGCGTTGCAGTAGGCCGTACCGTTGCCGCAATTCTTGAAAACTACCAGAACGAAGACGGAAGCGTTACCGTACCCGAAGCGCTCCGCAAATATATGGGCACAGATATAATTAAATAATTTAATATAAGGAGAAAGCACTATGAAACTTTATGCTAATCTTCACACCCATTCCACCCATTCCGACGGTAAATATTCCCCGGCCGAAATGGTACAGGTTGCAAAAGACGAGGGCTACAAGGCGCTTGCCATTACCGACCACGACACCGCAACAGCATTCCCCTTCTTAAAGGAAGAGTGCGAAAAGGAAGGTCTTGACTGCATTTTCGGTGTTGAGTTTACCGCAAACTCCGACCTTATAAACTCGGGCTACTTCCATATGGTTGCTTTCGATTTCGACCCCGAATACCCCGAAATGAAGGAATATCTCAGAAAACTTTCGGTTAACGAAACCGAGCAGACCAAGTATTGCTTCGACAAGGGCAAAAACGAAGGCGGACGCTGTGAAATTTCCTGGGAAGGCGGACTCGACAACATCACTTGGGAAGAAGTTTTAGAATATAACGGTGCTATTTCCTGGCTTTGTAACGAACATCTTTTCCGTGCAATGAAGGCAAAGGGAATTGTTACCGACCTCGATTACGATTCATTCTTCAAGGCATATTTCGGACCTCGCCGTTATGAATTCCAGGTTCCTTATGAATTTTTAGACGTTAAAGATTTAATTAAGCTTGTACACGATGCAGGCGGAATAATCCTTCTTGCCCACCCCCACAGACAGCTTCATTTAATAGACCAACTTGTAGAATGGGGCCTTGACGGACTTGAAGTATGGCACCCCGAACTTGGTGAAGAGGAACGAGCAGAGGCTTATAAAATTGCCTTAGATAAAGAACTCTTTGTTTCGGGCGGCAGCGACCACAGTGGTCTTTGCGGCGGTATGTACGAAACCTTCGAACACCCCGAAGAAACCCGTTTTTATATTGCTCCGCTTTCTGCCGGCAATACAGAAATGCACTTTAACGAGCTTAAAGAGCGTAAAATCAATAAAGAAGAAAGAGCAAAAATTATTGCCAATATGTAAAATTAAAAGCTCGGTGAGTTTTCTCACCGAGCTTTATTTTTTTAACACTGACCACTATTTCTTGCTTCTGTACCCCGTGGGTGTCTGACCGGTAGACTGCTTAAAGCAGCGGCCGAAATAAAGGGGGTCTTTAAAGCCTATAATGGTTGAAATTTCCTTTACCGAAAGGTTGGTGGTAGAAAGCAGATTTTTTGCAATTCCAATTCGTTGCATCTGCTTATATTCCATTGGCGAAAAGCCGGTAACCTTAGTAAAAAGATGGGTAAAATACGAGGTTGAAAGGTTGCACATTTTTGCGTAATCGTCAACACCGGTCTTGCTTGTACAGTCGGAATTTATTGAAGAAAGCGCAGGGGCAATTTTTTCGTACCCCTTATCGTTCGACTTGGGCAAAATGCTTTCCGCCAGTCGTGAAATAATTCCAATAGCCGAAACAAACAGGGAAGATGCAATAAGGTATGCTGTAGAGTTGCTTTTTGCGTTTTCTTTACACACCTTGTCAAGCAGGGAAACCGTTTCGGCATCTCTGCCTACAAAATAATTCTTTTTAGGTATAAGGTTTAAATTTGTAAGCAAATCGGTGCAGTGGCGACCGTTGAATGAAATTGCGTAAAATTCGCAGGGTTCTTCGGGGTAGGGCGTAAAAGATTTGCTTTCAAAGGGTCGGCAAACCACAAAATCGCCCGAATTAAGCCGTTGCTTGCGGTTGTTAAGGAATAGCTCGCCGTTTCCCTTTAAAAGATAAATAAACAAATAATCCGAAGACTTGAAGCCGGAAGACGCCACAAAATCTTTTTCATATACACAACCCGTAAGGTCGAAAAGCGGAAGTATTTCCGAAGTTAAAGGGTAAATACTGTGTTCCGAAAACATAAAGCCACCCCTTTCTGAAAATTTTTAACCAAAAAAGCTTTGTGTAAAAAATGCAACAGCATAGGCAAGCAGTCCCGCAATGGTGGGAGAAGCCACCCAGGCAATACCAATAGACTTTAAAACGCCGAAGTTCACCTGTTTAGCACCACGGGTAAGACCGGCGCCAAGCACAGCGCCGACGGTAGCCTGTGTGTTAGAAACGGGAATACCCAATACGTTACCCATAATTACAACGGTTAAGGCCATTGCAATAATTACAAGGAAGCCGTCCATTTGGCTGATATTTGCAATATTGCCGCCAACAGTCATCATAACCTTTTTAGAGTAGGTAAGCACACCAAGTGCAATGGCAATACCGCCAATGCCGGCGGTTAGAACAGGGCTTGTAAGTAGGTTGGCTGCAACCCCGGTTTCGCTGTAGGCATAGTCGAAGTAAAGGGCGGTAACGTTGGCCGAAGAGTTAATTCCTATGCTAAGAGAGCCCAAAACAATAGCTATAATATAACCCGTTTTTATAAGCATATCGTAGCTTCCAAGGGTAGAAAGCCTTTTTTCTAAAAATTTACCAACAGTGCCAACCAAAATAAAGGAAACAATACCTGCGATTAGAGGGTTAAGTACCCAGGTAGCAACAAAGGCACCTATTTTGGGTAGGTTTGTGCTTAAAACATCGGGATTAGAATAATCGGCATAGAAAAGACCCCAACCAATTATAGCGCCCGTTATAGCCTGATTGGAAGAAACGGGGAATTTTAAAAAATTAATACCAAAAACGGTAAGTCCTGCGCAAATAAAGATAATTGCCGCCTTAAGACCCGATTTAAAACGAAGTTCGGCAACCGTACCGTTTTCAATTGCACTGTGAACACTGTCTGAAGAGGCCATAACCTCGTTACTTGTGGCAAGCTCGGCAAGCTTTCCGATGTTGTTGGGGCCAAGAGTAAAAGCGCCAACAATAACAAAAACAGCAATTATTATAACGGCGGTGCGGTATCTTACAACACGTGTTGCAACGGCAGTGCCAAAAGTGCAGGCATCGTTAGAACCAAGCGACCAGCCCATAAAGAGCCCTGCCGCAAGTAACAGATAAATCATTTTTCTTACGCCTTTCTTGTAATAAGCATAATTTGCATTTTATCTGCAATGTTTTCAATGGTATCTGAAATGTCGCAAAGCGATTCAAGATATTTTGCAAGTTGCATACGTGCGGCAAGCTCTATATCAAGGGCATAAATTTGTTCGTTAAGTTTGTGCTCAATTTTATCTACCTTGGATTCAAAATCACGGATTTCATCAAGAATAGAATGGTCCTTAAGCATATCACCGAAGTTGGTGAAAAGACGGGTAATTGCCTTTTCTAAAACTTCAAATTGGTTGTGTGTAATAGATACAATTTCAAGTAAATCATCGGTAAACTGAGTAGGGAAAGAAAAATGCTGGTAAACAACGTGGTTTGCAATACCTTCGCAGGCATTTGCAATTTTATCGCATCTTGTGGCAACCGAAATAATATCTTCTCTGGTGGAAGGAAGATAAGCGTGTCCCTGAAGAGAATCTATCATTTTTCTAAGCGAAATATCTGCCTTAGCTTCGGCATCGCCTACGTTAACCGCAAGGCTTTTTAAGGTTTCGTGCACGGTTCCTTCTGTGCAGGCGGCACGCATAAAGCTTTCAAAGTAAAGCAGACAGCTTTCAACGTCGCGAAGCTGTTCAAGCAAAAGAATGTGAACGGTATTGGTTTTTGTGCTTTTTGTAAACATTTAGACTACCCCTTTAAATATTAATAATATTATATTATATTACAATCCAGCTATATAGTCAAATAAAACTTCCTATGCACGTTTTATTACTAAATATATTGATTATAATAAAAAAATATGTTAAAATAATTAATTAGAAAAAATGCGAGGTGAAAGCTTTGAGCGAAAAAACAGTTGCCGCAATATCTACCCCTTCGGGCGAAGGCGGAATAGGTGTTATAAGAATTTCGGGCAAAGATGCCATAACAATTGCAAATAAGGTGTTCAAGGCCGCAAACGGCACTCCCTTAACAAGCCTTGCGGGTTATTCTGCCGCCTTCGGCTACGTCTTCGACGGCGCCGAACAAATAGACGAAGCAGTTGCCACCGTGTTTTTAGAGCCCAAAAGCTATACCGGCGAAAATGTTTGCGAAATTTCCTGCCACGGCGGTCAGTACGTAACTTCGGCGGTGCTTCGTGCCGTGCTTTCTGCAGGCGCAGTTATGGCCGCCCCAGGCGAATTTACAAAGCGTGCCTTCTTAAACGGCAAGCTCGACCTTATCAAAGCCGAAAGCGTAATGGGTGTAATTTCTGCAAAAAGCCGTGAAGAGCTTCGTGTTCAGCTTGCCGCAAAAAGTGGCAAGGTAAGTGAGGAAATCGACGAAATCGAAGCGGCTCTGCTTGAACTTTCGGCCGATTTTGCCGCCTACAGCGACTACCCCGACGAAGACCTGCCCGAGCTTAGCGCCTCTAATTTCGAAAGGCTTATAAATCTTGCCGAAAGCAAACTTAGCAAGCTTTTTTTAAGCTTCGATTCGGGCAAAATTCTGCGTGAAGGGGTGCGTGCCGCCATTGTCGGCAAACCCAACGTGGGCAAATCTACCCTTATGAATATGCTTTCCCGTGAAAAACGCTCAATTGTAACCGACGTTGCAGGCACCACGCGCGACGTTGTTGAAAACAACGTTAATTTTGCAGGCCTTAACTTAATTCTGGCCGATACTGCAGGCATAAGGCAAACTAAGGACGTGGTTGAAGAGGTCGGCGTAGAGCTTGCAAAAGACAGGCTTTCTTCGGCGCAGTTAATACTTGCTGTATTCGATAGCTCGGACGAGCTCGATAATAACGACAAGGAAATTTTATCGCTTCTATCGCCCGACAATACAATTGTTGTTTTAAATAAAACCGATAAGCAATCTAAAATAGACGCTTCTGCCTTCGGCGGCTTTAAAACCGTTTTAATTTCGGCTAAAAATGCCCTTGGCGAAGCCGAACTTGAAAAAGCGGTCAGGGAAATCACCGCCGCCGACAGCATTGACCCTGCCGCCGCCCTTCTTTTAAGCGAGCGTCAGCGCGACCTTGTGGCAAAGGCGCTAAGTACCGTAACCGAAGCTAAAAATATGTTGCTTGGCGGCTTTACAATAGATGCCGTTGAAGTTTTGGTGGAAGACGCTTTATCAACCCTTTACACCTTAAACGGAAAGCGTGTAACCAACGAAGTAGCAGACGAGGTCTTCCGCCGCTTCTGTGTTGGAAAATAAAGCTTTAACGTAATTTTTCGAAATATTAATAAAAAAGGAAAGGAATAAAAGCATTGAACTATTTTGCCGGAAATTTTGATGTTGCCGTTATCGGCGCAGGTCACGCAGGTATTGAAGCGGCGCTTGCGGCCGCAAGGCTTAATCAAAAAACCGTTATGTTTTGTATAAATTTAGATTCTGTAGGTAATATGCCCTGCAACCCCTCAATAGGCGGAACGGCTAAAGGACATCTTGTTCGTGAAATAGATGCCCTTGGCGGAGAAATGGGCATAGCGGCCGATAAAACCACACTGCAAAGCCGAATGTTAAACCTTGGCAAAGGCCCTGCGGTGCATTCCCTTCGTGCTCAAATCGACCGCAAGGCCTATACCGCCCTTATGAAGCATACGGTTGAACTGCAGGAAAACTTAATTTTAAAGCAGGCCGAAGTAGTAGAACTCTTAAAGGACGAAGACGGTTGGCATTTAATTACCCGTCTTGGCGCAGAATACGTCTGCAAAACCGTTATTCTGGCAACGGGTACCTTCCTTGGCGGCAAAATATTCGTGGGCGAAGTTAATTTCAGCTCCGGCCCCGACGGAATGTTCTCGGCCGAAGGCCTTACGGGCTCACTTCAAAAGCTCGGCATACCCCTTCGCCGTTTTAAAACCGGCACCCCGGCAAGAGTGCTTCGTTCTTCCATTAATTTCGATGTGCTTGAAGTGCAGGAAGGCGATAAAAAAATTATTCCTTTCTCTTATAAAACCGAAAAAACACCCGAAAATTCGGTTGTTTGCCATATAAGCTACACCAACGATAAAACCAAGCAGGTTATTTTAGATAATATTCACCGTTCACCACTTTATGCAGGTGTAATTGAAGGTGTTGGCCCCCGTTATTGCCCTTCTATTGAAGATAAAATTATGCGCTTTAAAGATAAAGAGCGCCACCAGCTATTTATAGAGCCCTGCGGAGCCGATACCGAAGAAATGTACCTTCAGGGTATGTCTTCTTCGCTTCCCGAAGAGGTACAAATTCAAATTTACCATTCAATAAAGGGTCTTGAAAATGTGCAAATTATGCGTAATGCCTACGCTATAGAATACGACTGTATCGACCCCGTTTGCCTTAATGCATCGCTCGAATTTAAAGACCATTCGGGTCTTTTCGGCGCAGGTCAGTTCAACGGCTCTTCGGGCTACGAAGAAGCGGCCGCCCAAGGCCTTGTAGCAGGCATTAACGCCGCAAGAAAAAATATGGGCAAAGAACCGCTTGTGCTTTCACGCTCGTCTTCGTACATAGGTACACTCATAGACGACCTTGTAACAAAGGGCTGTGCCGACCCCTACCGAATGATGACTTCACGCAGTGAATACAGACTTCTTCTGCGCCAGGACAACGCCGACGAAAGACTTATGCCAATAGGCCACGAAGTAGGTCTTGTAGACGGGGAAACCTATACTGCATTTTTAAGCCGCAAGGCCGCTAAAGAAGCCGAAATTGAAAGGGTAAGAAAATTAACCCTTTCGCCAAACGAAAAAATTAACAAAAAGTTAGAAGAACTTGGCACAACACCCCTTTCAACAGGTATTAAAATGGCCGAGCTTATAAAGCGCCCCGAAGTTTCTTATTTCGATTTAGCCGAGTTCGACCCACTCCGCCCCGACCTTCCTTACGAAACCGCAATGAAGGTAGAAACCGAAATTAAGTACGAAGGCTATATAGCCCGCCAAAAATCGCAGGTTGAAGAAATGCTTAAGCTTGAAAACCGCAGACTGCCTTCCGACGTCGACTATACCGAAGTAGAAGGCCTTCGCCTTGAAGCACGTGAAAAGCTTAACCGTGTAAAGCCCGAAAATATAGGTCAGGCATCACGAATTTCGGGGGTTAGCCCGTCCGATATTTCGGTGCTCAGCATCTGGGCGCAAAAAAGAAGAATGGAGAAAAACAGTTGACCTACCCGCTTGAATTAATGCTCCCCGTTTTAGATAAAAAGGGAATAGCATATAATGACGAAACCTTAAAAAAATTAAATCGATATGCCGAACTGCTTGTAGAGTGGAACGAAAAAATTAACCTTACTGCCATAACCGACCCCGAAGGCATTGTAATCAAGCACTTTTTAGACTGTGCGTTACTGCTTGAAAAGGTAGATTTAAAGGAAAATGCAAGTGTAATTGACGTGGGCACGGGCGCAGGCTTTCCGGGTGTTGTGCTTAAAATCTTCCGCCCCGACATTAAACTTACTCTTCTTGACGGGCTTAATAAGCGCCTTGTTTTCTTAAACGAAGTTGCCGCCGCCCTTGAACTAAAAGACGTGGTAACAGTGCACCTTCGTGCCGAAGAAGCGGGCAAAAAACAGGCCTTCCGTGAAAATTTCGATTTAGTAACGGCAAGGGCAGTTGCAAAACTAAACCTGCTTTACGAATACTGTCTGCCGCTTTGTAAAATAGGCGGAACCTTTTGTGCAATGAAGGGCCCTTCGGCCGAAGACGAAGTAAAGGAAGCGTTTTCGGCAGGCAAGCTGCTTGGCGGCGCAAAACCCAAAATTTTACGTGAAACCTTAACGGGCGAAGAAGTAAGAACCTTCATTTTAACTAAAAAGATTTCGCAAACTCCGCCAAAATACCCCAGAGTATCTGCTAAAATTGCAAAACAGCCCCTGTAAAGAGGCTGTTTTTTATTATTTCGGGTCGAATTTACCCGACCGAAAAAGGTGGCAAAAACAAAAAACTGATGATATCATATTTTTGCAAAGGATGTGATATTTTTGCCTGCCGATAAGCTTATAAGCCTTAAGGTTACAGACATTATTCCAAACGAAAACCAACCACGCAAAAACTTCGATACCTACGAACTGTCCCTTCTTTGCGAAAGTATAAAGGAAAACGGAATTTTACAGCCCCTAATTGTAAGAATAAGCGGTGGCAAATATTTATTAATTGCAGGCGAAAGGCGACTTAAAGCCGCCAAAATGGCAGGGCTTAAAAGGGTGCCCTGCGTTATAAAAAAGGCCGACGACCTTACTGCCGACTGCTTTACAATAATTGAAAACCTGCTAAGGCGGGACCTTTCGGTTTTTGAAGAAGCCGAAGGTATAAACAGACTTATAAACGTGTACGGGCTTTCGCAAGGCGAAATTGCCGAAAAAATAGGCATAGCGCAGTCAACCCTTTCAAATAAACTGCGGCTTTTAAAGTTAGATACGGCCCTGCGCGAGCGAATTACCGCCGCCCGTCTGACCGAGCGCCACGCAAGAGCGCTCCTTCGAATACCCGAAGAAAAGCGCAACGAAACCTTAGATTATATAATTGCAAAACAACTCACCCTTTCGGAAACCGAAGAATATATAGACAAGCTGCTAAGCCCCAAAAAAGAAAAAAGGGAGCCGGTTCGCAAATGCGCCATCGGCGACGTTCGGCTGTTTGCAAACAGTCTTAACAAAATGGTGGACACAATGCGCCTTGGCGGAATTGCAGCCACCACCATAAAAAACGAAACCGCCACCCACATTGAGTATACCGTACTGATTACTAAATAGTAGGGCGCGGCGTCCTCGATGCGCCGAATAACGTTTTCCGAAGGGAAAACATATCGCTTGAACACAAGGTCAAATATCGCACGGCGAAAGCCGTATATAACTCGCCGCAGGCGAATATCACTGCGACGAAGTCAAAAAAAGTAGCGTCGCAGACATCGACACGTTTTCCGAAGGGAAAACATATCGCTTGACCATAAGGTCAAATATCGCACGGCGAAAGCTGTATATAACTCGCCGCAGGCGAATATCACTGCGACGAAGTCAAAAAAAGTAGCGTCGCA
>JAFOCW010000023.1 GCA_017381035.1 Clostridia bacterium
ACCATGCTTATAACAACAAGAATAACTGCGGCAACCGGCGGAAGCTCGGCACCAATATTTTCAATACCCGAAAGGCTTCTTATAATTGCGTTTACAGGTATACACAGCAGCAGGGTAGAAGCAATACCTATTAAACCTGCCGTAAAGCCTACAACAAGCGTTTCTGCGTTAAATACGCGGGAAACATCGCGTTTAGAAGCGCCAATTGCACGAAGTATACCAATTTCTTTTGTGCGCTCAAGCACGGAAATATAAGTTATAATACCTATCATTATTGAAGAAACAACAAGCGATATAGCAACAAAGGCAATAAGCACGTAGGAAATTACATTAATAATGGTTGTTATAGAAGACATCATTATTCCAACGTAATCGGTATAGCTTATTTTGTCGTCTTCGTCGGCCTTTGAATTATATCTTTCAATTGCGTCGGTAATCATATCTTTTGCTTCAAAGGTTGCGGTGTAAATGTTTATAGAAGAAGGCGAATCTTTCGATACAACGCCAAAGGCTTCCAAGTTCTTATCGTAGGTTGAATCGGAAACGGTTGCAGGCATAAATAAATCGTAGTATTTAGCAAGCTCTTGTTCGGTGTAGGTTTTAATTGCAGCGTCAAGCATAACCGCTTTTTGTGCATCGGGTAAACCGCTAAGCTGCTGTTCTGCCATAGCCTTCATTTGCTCTTTAATTTGTTCGGTAAGCATTGTTCTTACCTGTGCAAATAGCTCATCGTCGGACATATCTGCAACGTAGTTCTTTACGGTTTCTTTGTCCATTCCCGAATCGTTTGCAAAGGAGTCGAGCATAATGGTTTCAACATACTCACGTGTAAGGGCAGACATCTGTTTGTCGACTTCAGCCTTTACGGTTGCTTCATTCGGAATAATAGAAATGTCCATAAAAAGCTTGGCTTTATCGGCAGTGCTGAGTCCGCTTACATAGTTTTTAAAGGCTTCAGCTTTTTGCTTGTTGTCGGGTTCTTCGTAATCGTCGGTCTTGAAGGGAAGGCCTAAGATTATATCGGTTTCGGGGTTGTCGAGCTGAGCCTTTACAATCATGCTGTCGTTGGTTGTTTCAATAAGCTTGTCGGTCAATGCCTTTGTGTAACCGACAGTTCCCGTAAGCGCTGAGCCGCTGTTGTCGGGGTTAGGTCTTATAATACCGCTAACCTTAATTTCAATACCGTTATCGTACATATAGGTAAGGCCCGAATCGGTTTCGCTTATGTCAATATAACCTTTACCGTTTGGATTAATTGAATAAAAGCTTGAAGAAGGTACAACCCTGAAGGTCATATCGCATATTTCTTTATAACTCCAGCTTTTAACTTCGGTATCAAGTTTTTCGCCTTCACCTAAATCATTCCAGGATTCTTTGGCTTCTTCGGGTGTGGTAAGACCAAGTGCAAGCAGTGCAAAATCGCTTATTTCATTATTTTGGTTAACAACAAGTACAACCTCTTTATAATTCTTTGGCCACGAACCGTAAATAACGTCGTATTGTTCTGTAATAAGCTCGCTAACAAGCTCGCCGTCGTTACCGGCAATCATTTCCTGATAAACGTTCATCGGATGTGCCGACATAGATGCAGGAATAGAGGTCATATTGCCAAGGTTCATTCCAATAGTGTCCTGCATAAGCTCCATAGCGTCAGATTTAATTATTTTGCCGTTTTCGTCTTTATAGAAAACGTTAAAGGGTATACCGTAGGAATAATCAATCTCGGTAACAAGTTCCGTAATCTCGGGGTCGTTATCAAGGAATTCCTTAAACTTTTTAAGGTTGTTTTCGGTGTATTTGGGGTTGGTCATACTGTTAATAAGCTCGTTTAAAACGGGGCTTGAATAAACAGCGTCAAGCTCGTGGTCGCTCTTTTCGGAATTGGCCGACATAAGCGCTAAAACCGTTTCGGTCATATCTTCGCTCTTGGCATTAATGGTAAGTGGGTATGATGCAAGAGTTTCTTCTTGTATGCGGTCGATGTAAAGCTGAATACCGTTAGAAAGCGCTAAAATAAGCGCAATACCTATAATACCAATACTTCCTGCAAAAGAAGTAAGTATGGTACGGGTCTTTTTGGTTAAAAGATTGTTAAGCGATAGCGAAAGTGCGGTGAAAAAGGACATAGATTTTTTCTTGGACTTTTTCGTCTTCTTTTCATCTGCCGTTTCTTCGGCCTTTTCTTCGCTCTTAAACGGGTTAGTATCACCGATAATTTCACCGTCTATAAGCTTAATAATTCTGGTTGAATATTCTTCGGCAAGCTCGGGGTTATGGGTAACCATAATAACAAGACGGTCCTCGGCAATTTCCTTTAAAAGCTCCATAATCTGTTTGCTTGTTTCGGTATCAAGCGCACCTGTGGGCTCGTCGGCAAGCAGAATATCGGGGTTGTTAACTAAAGCACGGGCAATAGCAACACGCTGCATCTGTCCGCCCGACATCTGATTAGGCTTTTTGTGCATCTGGTCAGAAAGACCCACCCTTGCCAGTGCAGTTTTTGCACGTGAACGTCTTTCGGTTTTGGAAACACCCGAAAGGGTAAGCGCAAGCTCTACGTTAGAAAGAACGCTTTGGTGGGGAATAAGATTATAAGACTGGAAAACAAAGCCTACCGAATGATTTCTGTAAGCGTCCCAGTCTGCATCTTTATATTTTTTGGTCGAAACCCCGTTAATGAATAAATCGCCGTCGGTATACTGGTCAAGACCGCCTATAATGTTAAGAAGTGTTGTTTTGCCGCAACCCGAATGTCCAAGAATAGATACAAATTCGTTTTTACGGAATTCAACACTAACGCCTTTCAGCGCCGAAACCGTACTGTCGCCGGTTAAGTATTCTTTTGTTATGTTTGTAAGCTTTAGCATACACAAACTCCTTAAATTATGTTGTTAATTATTATATATAATTTTACCACATTATTACAAATATATGTGAACGCATTGTAAAATTTAAGAAACCCCCGAAATCTCGGGGGTCTTGTTTTTAGTAAACTTAGTTTTTAAGGCTTTGCATGGGGGCAGGGATTTGTCCGCCTCGGGCTACGAATTTAGCAGGGGAATAGGTTGAAATTTTCATAACGGGGCCGTTACCGAGAAGGCCGCCGAAATTGAGCTCTTCGCCCACATCCTTGCCAATTGCGGGAATAACTCTTACCGCAGTGGTTTTAGAGTTAACCATACCAATTGCGGCTTCGTCTGCAATAAGGGCCGAAATAACGTCTGCCGAAGTATCTCCGGGGATGTTTATCATATCAAGACCAACCGAGCAAACAGCAGTCATAGCTTCAAGCTTTTCGATGGTGAGTGCTCCAATGCTTGCGGCGTGAATCATACCTGCGTCTTCGGTTACGGGAATAAATGCGCCCGAAAGTCCGCCAACACGAGAAGATGCCATAACTCCGCCTTTTTTAACGGCGTCGTTAAGCATTGCAAGGGCGGCAGTAGTGCCGCAAGAGCCGCAACACTCAAGACCTATTTCTTCTAAAATATAGGCAACAGAATCGCCAACAGCAGGGGTAGGTGCAAGCGATAAGTCTACTATACCAAAGGGGTAACCAAGGCGCTTTGAAGCTTCCTGAGCAACAAGCTGACCCATACGTGTAATTTTGAATGCGGTGCGTTTAATAAGCTCGGCAACACCCGTAAGGTCTAAGCCTTCGCTGTTTTTAGCAAGGGCCGCACGTACAACGCCGGGGCCCGAAACGCCAACGTTAATTACAACGTCGGGCTCGCCAACACCGTGAAAAGCGCCTGCCATAAAGGGATTATCTTCGGGTGCGTTACAGAAAACTACAAGTTTTGCGGCGCCTATGCACTGCCTGTCTGCAGTTTTTTCGGCACATTCTTTAACAATTTTACCCATTTTTGCTACGGCATCCATATTGATACCTGCTTTTGTAGAACCAATGTTTACCGACGCACAAACGTGGTCTGTAACAGCAAGGGCTTCGGGTATGCTTTCAATTAAGGCCATATCGGCGCCTGCAAAGCCTTTTTGTACAAGGGCAGAATAACCGCCAATAAAGTTAACCCCAACTTCTCTTGCAGCTTTTTCAAGCGCAAGTGCAAACTTAACGGGATTTTGTTCCTTGCAAGCGGAAGCAATAATGCCAATAGGGGTAACCGAAATACGCTTGTTTATAATGGGAATACCAAGTTCGGTCTCAATATCGTTGCAAACGGGTACAAGATTCTTTGCAGTAGAAACGATTTTGTTATAAACCTTTTCGCAAGCCTTATCTATATCGGCATCCATACAGTCGAGAAGCGATATACCCATAGTAACGGTACGTATATCAAGATTCTCGTCTTGTATCATAGTGATAGTTTCAAGTATTTCGTGAGTATTAATCATTTTTTCACCTTAAATTCTGTGCATAGAATTGAAAATGGTTTCGTGCATAACGTGAACGGACATGCCCATTTCCTGTCCGAGCTTTTCCATTTCGCCCGAAAAATCGCCAAACGATTTATTCATTTTAGATATGTCTGCAAGCATAATCATACAAAACATATCTTCAAGCACCGACTGTGTAACTTCATTAATGTTAACGTTAGATTCGGCACATTTTAAAGATACTTTTGCAAGTATTCCGACCGAGTCTTTTCCAACAACAGTAATAACTGCGCGCATAATAACACCTCATAATTTTTAATGCTAACATTTTATCACAAGTCGCAAAAAAAGTAAATATATTCTTGTATATTAAGTAAAAAAATGGTATTATCAATAAAACGGAGGTAGAATATATGAATATTAAATTGTTAAAATTACTATCTAAAAATGCCAGATACAGTGTTTCCGAGCTTGCCACAATGCTTGGAACAGATGAAAATACTGTTCAAGCCGAAATAAACGAAATGAAGAAAAACGGTCT
The DNA here is from genome assembly GCA_017381035.1 of Clostridia bacterium. GTDB lineage: Bacteria > Bacillota > Clostridia > Oscillospirales > Acutalibacteraceae > SFWF01. The sequence goes on from JAFOCW010000023.1 coordinate 4,880, forward strand.
TATTCGCGGTTATAAAGCCGTAATAGACTGGGAAAAGTTAGATACAGGTGCGGTTTCCGCAATAATCGAGCTTAAGGTTTCGCCGCAGGCCGACCACGGCTTCGAAGAAATTGCAAAAAGAGTAATGATGTATAGCGAAGTTGAGTCGGTCTATTTAATGTCGGGCGGCTATGACCTTTGCGTTACTGTTAGGGGTAAAAGCTTCCAACAGGTTGCAATGTTCGTTGCTAAAGAACTTTCTACCATCGACGCAGTTAATTCTACTGCAACCCACTTCATTTTAAGAAGATATAAAGAGCTTGATGTAGTTCTTTGCGACGGCGACTACGACGACAGGGGGAGCATATCACTTTGATAGATTACAATAAGGTTCTTAACTCCAAGGTTACAGATATTAAACCTTCGGGAATAAGAAAGTTTTTCGATATTGCCGAACAAATGAAGGACGTTATTTCCCTTGGTGTAGGTGAACCCGATTTTCCAACACCGTGGCATATCAGAAGTGAAGCAATACACTCGCTTGAAAAGGGCAGAACAAGGTATACTTCTAATGCAGGGCTTTTGAAAATGCGCGAAGAAATTGCCGCAGTAACCAAGCGTAAATACGGTATGGAGTATAATCCTAATACCGAAATACTTGTAAGTATAGGCGGCAGCGAAGCCATTGACGGCGTTATACGTGCGGTAGTAGACTCGGGCGATGAAGTTATTATTCCGCAGCCTTCGTACGTTTGCTATGAACCAATAACCCTTCTTGCAGGCGGTACCCCGGTAATTATTGAAACAAAAGCAGAAAACGAATTCAGAATTACACCCGAAGAGCTAAAAAAAGCCATAACTCCTAAAACAAAGCTTTTAATTCTTCCGTATCCTTGTAATCCCACGGGCGCAATTATGCGCAAATGTGACCTTGAGGCTATAGCAGAAGTGCTTAAAGGCACCAATATATTGGTGCTTTCCGATGAAATATATTCTGAACTTACCTTCGGAACCGAAAAACACGTAAGCATTGCGTCGATTGACGGTATGTGGGAAAGAACGGTTGTTGTTAACGGCTTTTCTAAAGCTTATTCAATGACGGGTTGGCGTCTTGGTTATGCCATGGGACCCGAAGCAATTATTAAACAGGTAACTAAAATTCATCAGTTTGCAATAATGTGCGCACCAACAATTTCGCAGTATGCCGCAATAGAAGCCCTTCGTAACGGCGACGACGATATTGAAAAAATGCGTGAAGAATATGATATGCGCAGACGGCTTATTGTCGACGGCTTTAATAAGCTTGGCCTTACCTGCAGGGAACCGCTTGGTGCTTTCTATGCTTTTCCGTCTATAGAGTCAACCGGTCTTACAAGCGACGAATTCTGCGAAAAGCTTCTTTATTCCAAGGGTGTCGCAATTGTTCCGGGAACGGCTTTCGGTAAAGGCGGCGAAGGCTTTGTGCGTGCGTCTTACTGTTATTCTATAGACCATATTAAAACCGCACTTGAACGAATAGGAGAATTTTTAAAGGAGCTGAAATAATGCCTTTATATGCAAAAGCATTTGCCAAAATCAACCTTTTTCTTGATGTTACGGGTAAAAGGGAAGACGGCTATCACGAGCTCGATTCTGTTTTTCAGTCGGTAAGCCTTTGCGATGAAATAACCCTTTCGCTAACCGGCGGCGGAATAAACGTTGTTTGCAATAACAGCGAACTTTCGGGCGAAGATAATATTGTTTATGAAGCGTGCAAGCTTTTCTTTTCTGCTGTTGGCTACAAGGGCGGCGCAGATATTATTATTAAGAAAAACATTCCCGTTGCCGCAGGTATGGCAGGCGGAAGTGCAGATGCGGCCGCAACACTTTATTTGCTTAATATTGCGCTTTGCGCAAATAAATCGGCAGAAGAATTAAGTGAAATGGCGCTAAAGCTTGGCGCCGACGTTCCTTTCTGTCTTGTTGGCGGTACGGCAAGGGTACAAGGTATTGGCGAAAAAATAGAGCCTACCCATACACCACTTATGCACTACGTTTTGCTTAAAGAAAAGCAAAAGCAGTCTACGGGTAAAATGTTTGCACAAATTGACTCTGCAAAATACGTAACAAAACAGAGTATAGAAGAAATGCTTTGTGGCATCAAAACCGCAAATCTCAGTTTGGTTTCAAAAAACCTTTTTAACGCTTTTGCTTTTTGTTGGCCTTTTGACGAAATGACCAATGCTTTTAAAGGCTATGCGCATAAAGGTGTATTTCTAAGCGGCTCAGGGCCTACCGTTTGTGCTCTTTTTGAAAGCGGAGCCGAAGCGGAAAAGTGCGCCCTTGAACTAAAAAGTAAGGGCTTTAATGCGTTTTATGCCCACTCAACCGACTGTGGTGTAAAAACGGTATAAGAAGTTTGCTTTTTGTCAATAATTCAGTTATCACTTGAAAAAGGACTGTTTTATTGATGAAAAGAAATGCGTTTAATATTGCGCTTGTATGCGCTCTGGTATCTTCTTTGATGCTTTCAATGGTAGGTTTTGAAGCTTCGTGTGAAGAAATGTATGAAAACATTATAAGAATCAGAATTATAGCTAATTCCAACACTGAAGAAGACCAAAAACTTAAAATACAAATACGCGATGCCGTTCTTGATTATTCAAAAACACTTTATGGTAATGCCAATTCTTATGAAGCGGCAGTTAAGGCAACCGAACTCGGTGCCGACAAACTGCTTGAAGTAGCTAAAAACACCGTTGCAAACAACGGCTACAATTATTCGGTTTCGCTTGAATTCAGAAACGAGTTTTTCGATACAAGGGTGTACGATAATTTTACACTTCCTGCAGGAACCTATAAAACCGCTGTGTTTACGGTAGGTGAAGGGGAAGGCGAAAATTGGTGGTGTGTTATATTTCCGCAGGTCTGTGTAGGCGCTTGCTCGGGTAGCCTTGAAGATTCGGTTTCAAAGGCTTCTTCCGATTATGCATACAACGCTGAAGACTACACTATAAAATTCAAAACGGTAGAAATTTTTGAAAAAGTAAAAAAATATTTATTTTTGTAAAAATAATGCTTGCATTTTTGTTTTTGTTGTGTTATTATATCTTGGCTATGTAGTTGAGAAAGGAGTGGCAATGCATGAAACAGGGAATTCACCCGAATTACGAAAAGACAGTTATTAGATGTGCTTGCGGCGCAGAATTTGAAACCTGCTCCACTAAGAAGGACATCCGTTTGGATATTTGCTCAAAATGTCATCCGTTCTTTACCGGAAAGCAGAAGCTTGTTGATACCGGCGGACGCGTAGACAGATTCAATAAGCGTTTTGGTCTTTAATGGCAAATAAACAACTTTCTGCCGCAACCACGTATTTGTGGTTGCGGTTTTTCGTTATATTTAAAATTGTTTGGTGGGATGATTTATGTACACCTATAAAACTATAATTGAAGAAATAAGCACACAGTTTACCGAAAAGCACTCTCGTTTTATCGGTTATGTTTGCCATACCGAAACAGACGAAGAAGCGGTTGCTTTTATTGAAAAAATTCGTTCGCTTAACAGCGACGCCCGCCACAACGTGTATGCATACGTGCTTAATGCAGATAACCGTATGCGTTATTCCGACGATGGCGAGCCGCACGGTACTGCAGGAAAGCCCATTTTAGATATTATTAACGGCTTTGAACTTAAAGACGTAACCGTGGTTGTTACAAGATACTTCGGCGGCATTCTTTTGGGCACCGGCGGACTTGTACGCGCTTATTCAAAAAGTGCCAAAGATACTTTAGAAGCCGCACAAAAATATTTAATGGTACCTGGGGTTACTTATACAGTCAATATTGATTATTCTAAACTTTCGGTATTCGAAAAAATGCTTGAAAAATTTGATGCTACCGACGTTAAAACCACCTTTGAACAAAACGTAATTATCAGTTTTTCTGTTGCGGAAGAAAAAAGCGAAGAGTTTTTGTTGGACCTAAAAGATACCTTTTCTTCATCTGTTACGGCAGAAAAAACAGGAAATAGTTATGCAAAACAAAAAATTTAAAGAAAAATAAAGGTTTTTTAAGTTATTTTGTCTATATATATAATAAAGGGGTGATTTTGTGTCTTGCATCAGAGAAAAAACCGAACAAATCGAAGCGCAAATTTTAGCGCAAAATGCAGTACTGTCTGCCAACACCAAAGGCAGAAAAAGACCTGAACAAAAAGACGATATAAGAACCGACTTTCAACGGGACAGAGATAGAATTATTCACTGCAAATCGTTCAGAAGGTTAAAGCACAAAACACAGGTGTTTTTAGCCCCCGAATCCGACCATTATCGTACACGCATGACCCATACTTTAGAAGTTGCACAAATTGCACGAACAATTGCAAGGGCGTTAAGGCTTAATGAAGATTTAACCGAAGCTATAGCGCTCGGCCACGATTTAGGGCATACCCCGTTTGGCCACGCAGGCGAAAGAACGCTCGATAAAATTACTTCGTTCGGCTTCACCCATTATGAGCAAAGCGCAAGGGTCTGCGAAAGGCTTGAAAAAAACCTTAAGGGGTTAAATTTAACCTATGAAGTGCTTGATGGCATTCGTAATCACACTAAAGGCCAACTGCCCGAAACGCTTGAAGGACAAGTTGTAAGAATATCAGACAGAATCGCCTATATAAACCACGATATAGACGATGCCGTAAGGGGCGACATAATTCATTCCGACGACATACCGTTCGATATTAAGCTCACCCTTGGAACAACAAAAGGCGACAGAATATCAAGACTTGTAAAATCGGTTATTGATAACACAGTAACCGAAGTAGCTATGGACAGCGAAACAAAAGAAGCCTTCGATAGTTTGCATATCTTCCTTTTCGATAACGTCTACAGAAACCCAAAGGCAAAGGGAGAAGAAACCAAGGTAGATGCAATAATTGAAAGTTTATTTACATACTTTATGGAAAATCCGCATAAAATGCCCAAAGAATTTGCGGTTATTTCCAACGAAGAAGGGCTCGAGCGTGCCGTTACCGACTATGTTGCCGGTATGACCGACCATTTTGCAATTCAAACGTATACCGATATTTACGTGCCTAAATCTTGGGGAATGTAATATAAAGCGAGGTGAAATAGGTGGCAATTCCACAATCTGTTATTGAAGAAATTAAATATAAAAATGATATAGAAAGTGTTGTGTCATCCTATATCACTGTTAAGCGCCGCGGAAAAAACCTTATTGGTCTTTGTCCTTTCCACGGCGAAAAAACGCCTTCCTTTACAATTTACCCCGAAAACGGTTCGTTTTATTGCTTTGGTTGCAAGGTGGGCGGAGACGTTTTCACTTTTGTAAAGCTTATTGAAAACTTAGATTATATTGATGCCGTTAAAACTCTTGCAGAGCGTGCAGGAATTGCAGTGGTTGAGTCTAATCAGGACGATACCCTTCACAAGTTGAAAAACACAATATTAGAAATTAACAGGGAAACCGCAAGGTTTTATTACTCTAATCTTTTTAAACCTGAAGGCAAGTGGGCGCTCGATTATTATTTATCGCGTGGGCTTACACCCGAAACAATAAAATCTTTCGGCCTTGGTGTTGCTCTTTCGGGGTGGGACACCTTAACAAAACATCTGCGGTCAAAAGGCTTTAAGTTTGAAGATATGCTGCAGGCCGACGTTGTATCTAAAAGCAGCAAGGGCACCTATTTCGACCGTTTCAGAGACCGAACTATGTTCCCGGTTATAAACGTAAGGGGTAACGTGGTTGCCTTCAGCGGCAGAAGAAGAACCGAAGATAAAACTATTGCCAAGTACGTAAACACTAAAGATACCTTGGTTTACAACAAAAGCCAGAACTTGTTTGCGCTTAATTTTGCAAAAGCAAACTGCAGTGAACAAATAATTCTGGTAGAAGGCAACTTCGATACGGTTTCACTCCACCAGCACGGCTTTAAAAACGTGGTGGCACCGCTTGGAACGGCCTTTACAAAAGAACAAGCGCAAATAC
>JAFOCW010000024.1 GCA_017381035.1 Clostridia bacterium
CTGTGCCTGAATATTTAGCGGTAATAACCTTATCGCCAACGCGAACAAACATTTCAACATCGTATCCGCCTACCTTGCCACCGGGGCCTACAGCCACTACTTCGGCAATTTCGGGTTTTTCTTTAGCTGATGCTGTTAAAATAATTCCACTTTTTGTTGTTTCCTCTGCTTCGACAGTTTTTAAAACTACTCTGTCGGATAAGGGTTTAATAGTCATTTCTTTGAGCCTCCAAAACAAAATAACAATATAATTAGCACTCGCTTCTTTAGAGTGCTAATTATATTGTACCAATTTTTTCATAAAAATCAAGGGCTTTTACCAAAATTTTTATTTTATTAACAATTTATTCCGGCAATACAAAATTTATGCCGTTTTTAACTATTTCGCACTTAAAGCTTTTTGTATGTATAATTTCGCCGTCAAGACTAACGGGAATTTCTACGTCTGCCTGAAACTCAAAACTTTCACAGCGGCCGTAGGTGCAAACGTCGAGCTTTTCGTGTTGTCCGCTTTTGTATTTGGGAAGAAGGCCTGGTACCTGAAGTTTTTTTACGGTATCTATTGTAACGCAGTCAAGCTGGCCGTCGTTAAGCACAGCCTTTGGTGCACTTATATAGCCGCCACCGTAAACGGGAGCGTTGGCGCAAACCGCAAACAGAACGCTTCCTTCTTTAAAAATCTTGCCGTCGGTAATAACCTTCATATTAATTCCAATTTTACCAAGGAAGGCTTTCACAACCGCAAGATTGTAGGCCATTGGGCCCGAAACCAAGGGCAAACGTTTAAAGCCTTTCATAAAATCTGCAACCTGAGCATCGAGACCTGCGCAGCACTGATTCATACAGTATTTATCGCCTGCTTTAATAAGGTCAATGGGAAGCAAGGTTCCGTTCTTTTGTTTTTTAAGGTTTAAAAAACGAGGCTTAGAATCGAAACCGAAATACTTTATAAAATCGTTAGCGGAGCCTATGGGTATAACACCGATTGCGGCGTTTTTATAACCTACAATTCCGTTCAACACCTCGAAGGAAGTGCCGTCGCCGCCACAAGCGAAAATTCTTACGTCGTCGCCCGTTTCGGCTTCAGCTTTTGCCTTTACAAGCGCATCGCCTTCACCGGTGGTGATTAAAATTTTACAGTTATCGCCATAAACTTCACGAATTTCGGCAGTAAGAACTTTTGTGCAGTCTTCCTTACCTGCGGCAGGGTTAATTATAAAAACATCCCTCATTGTTGGCACCTCATTTAAAATACATAAACAGCTGACATTTTATCATACCGTTATAAAGTTTTCTTCGTTTGTCGGAAGGTCTGCCGAAAAGCTTTTCGAACTCTTCGTCGGGGCTTATTACAAAATACTTTTTGCCCTGACCCTGAGTAAACACCTTACCCATTGTTTTATAAAGCTCTTGCGCCTGCTTAATATCAAGAAGTCTTTCACCGTAAGGCGGGTTGGTAACACATAAAAAGCGTTCATCGGGTGCGGTAAAATCTTTAATATCGGCCACTTCAAACCTTACGTATTTTGAAACGCCTGCTTTTGCGGCATTTTCTTCGGCAAGCTTCACAGCAGCGGGGTCAATATCGTACCCTACTGCCCTGAAATCTATATTATGAAGAATTTTATCTTGTGCGGCGGCCCTTTCTTCACGCCAGACGTTTTCGGGAATAAAGCCGAACTTTTCGGCGGCGAAAAATCGGCGAAGCCCCGGCGCCATTTTTTGCGCCATCATAGCCGCTTCTATAAGAATTGTACCCGAGCCGCAGAAGGGGTCGAACATTTTTGTATCTGGGAAAATTCTTGCGGTATCGCAAATGGCGGCGGCAAGTGTTTCTTTAAGCGGGGCATCGTTAGACTTTCTTCTGTAACCCCTTTTATGAAGACCTTCGCCCGAGGTATCTATCATAACAGATACACGGTTTTTAAGAATGGAAAAACGAATTTTTACTTCTACACCCGTTTCGGAAAACCAGGTAACGTTATATTTTGATTTAAGCCTTTCAACTATTGCCTTTTTAATTATTGACTGACAATCGGGAATACTGTGAAGGGCCGAATTTATGCTGTGCCCGTTTACGGGGAATGCATCGTCTTTACCAATAAATTCTTCCCACGGGAGCGCTTTCACGCCCTGAAAAAGTTCTTCGAAACTAAGGGCGTCGAACTCGCCCACGTTTATAAGTATACGTTCGGCAAAACGAGAGTTAATATTGGCACGGGCTAAAATATTTAAATCTCCTGCAAAATTTACTCTTCCGTTTTCGGCTTTAACGTCTTTTGCGCCCATACGCTCGAGCTCGAAAGACAGAATTCCTTCAACACCGAAAAGGCAGGGTGCAACATATTTATATTCTTGCATTGATATCTCCGTTTTATATAATTTTAGTAGCGTGTCGGGTTACGTGGCAACCAATATTTACTGCCACGGGAAGACCTGCAATATGGGTTGGGGCCGTTTCAATGTTAACGGCAAGGGCGGTGGTTTTACCGCCGAAGCCCTGGGGGCCTATGCCAAGCTTGTTAATTTCGCAAAGCAGTTCTTTTTCAAGCTGTTCGTAATAAGGGTTGGCGTTTGGAACAGCAATATCACGGCAAAGTGCTTTTTTTGAAAGTAATGCACATTGCTCGAAATCGCCGCCAATGCCAACGCCCACAACAATTGGTGGACAAGGGTTAGAGCCCGCGGCTTTTACAATACTAAGCACCGCATTTATTACCCCCTGCTTTTCGGCAGAAGGGGTAAGCATTTTAATACCGCTCATATTTTCGCTGCCGAAGCCTTTAGGTGCCACGGTAATTTTAATGTTATTGCCCGAAACAATTCTTGTGTGAATTACGGCAGGCGTGTTATTTTGCGTGTTTGTTCTGAGCAGTGGGTCGGTAACCACAGATTTGCGAAGCAGACCTTCGGTGTAGCCTTTGGCAACGCCGTCATTAACCGCGTCTTCGAAGTTTCCTTCTGTTATGTGGACATCTTGTCCGATTTCGGCAAAAACTACCGCCATACCCGTATCTTGACATATAGGAATATCAAGTTCTTTAGCCGCCGTAATGTTTTCGGAAATATCGGACATTACCGATTTTGCAAGCGGCTGTTCTTCGGCGCATTTACATTCTTCTATTTTTGCAAAAAGCGAGCAAGGCAACTGCTTGTTTGCAGTAATACAGAGCTCTGCTACCGTATTGGTAATTAATTTACAACTGATTTCTTTCATTTATTTCCCCAAAAAATAAGCGGAATTCGTTTACCGAAAACCGCTTTTGTATGTTATTATCTGCCGCCTGTGCGACGATTTCTTTTAGCATCGGGATTTTTGCGCTTTAAGTCGGAAAACTTTTCGTCGCTGGTGGCCTTAAACTTGCTCATCATATCTTCAAAAGAAGTGGCTTCACTCTTTTTAGCGGTCCAGACATAAGAGCCGTCGGGTGCCGGCGCAGCAGGTCTTGGTGCATAGGGTTTTCTTTCTTTGCGTTCACGCTTTTGTTCTTCGGGCTTTTGCTCTTGGGCCTGTTTTATGCTAAGGCTTACCTTGCCGTCGTCGGACACGGTTAATACCTTTACCTTAACGGTGTCGCCTTCTTTAACAAAATCGCGAATTTCGCTGACGTAGGACTGTGCTATTTCGGAAATATGTACCATTCCGAATTTACCGTTTCCGATGTCTACGAAAACACCATAGTCCTTAACTGCTGTAATTTTTCCTTCAACAATGTCTCCTACTGTGAGCTGCAAGTGATATTTCCTCCTTGAAAATAGAACCGAAAACTATGCCAAAAATTAATTGACATCTATGAAAACCAATTCGTTAGGATAACCATAGCCAAGACTTTCACGAGCCGCACGTTCAATGATTTCTTCTATGGTGCTGTTTTTAAGCAGATTTTCTTTTTCTTCAATTCGTAAAGAGGTCTGCTTTTTTTGTTCTTCATATTCGGCCAACTGCTCTTGCTTAGAGGAAAGTTCTGCAATAAGGGTGCCAAGGGTTGCAAACATATAAACACAAAAGGCAACTATTAAAACGCGTAAAAGGACGCTGCCTCTTTTAGTTTTTGCACTCACGGGGCTCATCCTTTCTTTTCCTGCCACAAGGGCATTTTTCTTTAGTATACACTACCTATTTATATTTTTTCAAGCCTTTTTTGAATTTTTAAGCCTTTTTAAGCTTAATTTATTTAGGTTTTTGTGTATTTTTGAAAAAAAGACATAAACGGGCCCGAAAATTCGCCTGTTTATTAATAAAAACAACCTTTTTAAAAGACTGAAAACAATAAGCATTATTGGTGTGTATAATTTTGATACGGTCTTTTTGCAAAGGAAAAAGCCTATAATTTCGCCAACAAAAATAAAGCCCCTTATTTCCCCGCTGCAAAAAACAAGAAACAAGCAGAAGGTAACAAAAGAAACGACGGTAAAATACACAATATCGGCGGCAAAAACCGCCGACTTGGACGCTTTAAGTTGTTGCCCCGATATATTCATAATATCAAAGGCTATGCAAAACACGGCGCCAAACACCATGCTCCACAAAAAGCCTTCAATTTGTAAATTAAGATTAATTTCCCACATATTATTTAAAAATGCGCTTTATAAGACCTTTTTGATTGCTGTCGAAGGAATAGACAAGGCCGACTACGTCCCCTTGCATTTGCAAATCGCCAACACTTGCGCTGAAGCTGTTTATTGCAAGGTTTTCGCCCTTTATTGTAAGGGTGCCTTTAGACGTTTCAAGCACTACCGTTTCTTCGTCGAATGCTTTTACGTCCCGAACTCCCGTCATATTTATTTTTTTGCATTGCTCTATAATTACGTTATGTATAATATTTTTGTCTTCAGACATAAAAACACCACCCGTAAATTATATGTTTCGGGCGGTGTTTTATTACTAATCTATTAGCTTGTAAAGCAGTGCGGCATCGTCTTTTTTAATGACTTCGGCAACGTTCAGCACCTGGGCTTTTACCGTTCTTGTACCGAAGGCTATTTCTAAAACGTCCCCTACCTTAACATCGTAGGAAGCTTTTACCTGTTTGCCGTTCACGCTTACTCTTCCCGCATCGCACGCTTCGTTTGCAACGGTGCGACGTTTAATAATACGGGAAACCTTTAAAAATTTATCTAATCTCATAATTACCTCAAAAAGAACAAGCCGCCAAAAAGGCGGCTTAAATTAGTAAAATTTAATTATTTTACAGCGTTCTTAAGAGCCTGTCCAGCCTTGAAAGCGGGAACCTTTGTAGCTGCAATTTTGATGGTTTCTTTGGTCTTGGGGTTGATGCCGGTTCTGGCAGCACGTACTTTAGCTTCGAAAGTACCAAAGCCGATAAGAGCAACCTTATCGCCAGCCTTCATAGCATCGGTAACGGTAGCTACGAATGCAGCAACAGCAGCATCTGCGTCCTTCTTAGAAATTCCTGCTTTTTCAGCAATAGCAGCAACGAGTTCAGTTTTGTTCATGGTAAATACCTCCAAATATTTTTTCAAACGGTTTAACCGTTAGAATGTAAATTAATGCTCGGCCTTTTTTACATCTTCTATAAAAGTGTTGGTGGCCGTGTTAAGTGATTCTTCGGCGTTAACGCCAAGAGTATGACTAAAGCCTGCAAGGGCAAAAAGTAAGTTGCCGTAGGCCTTATTTTGATGTTCTAAATTATTTGTTTGAAGCGCCGTTTTAAAAGAAGCAATTTTTTCTTCAATCTGCTGTGCCGATATAGGCTCAACCACACCTGCTTTCTTTGCGCGTTTTTGCACCTTGGCGGCACGCATTAATGCGGGAAACGCTTTTGGAACACTTTCGAGTGTTGAGGTTACTGTGGTTTGATTTTTCTCTTTTTGTTTTATGCTGTCCCAAAGAGAAAGAACTTCGGAAGAGTTATTAACGCTTTCATTTCCGAAAACGTGGGGATGGCGAAGAATAAGCTTTTTACAAATTCCGTCTACCACATCGTCAAAAGTAAATTCATTATCTTCTTTTGCAATTTGCGAATGGAAAACTACCTGCAAAAGCATATCGCCAAGTTCTTCGCAAAGTGCGGCAGTATCGCCCGTGTCGATAGCATCGACCACTTCGTACACTTCTTCGAGCGCATCGTTTTTAATACTGCTGTGAGTTTGCTCTTTATCCCACGGGCAACCGTCGGGACTGCGGAGCGCTTCCATTACTGTTAAAAGTTGCGATAATGTATACTTACCATCACAACCCTCTGCTATTATTTTTACCATATTTTACTCCTAAAATCAACAAGTTTTCGTTAAAAATACTCACAATTGGAACAAAAGGCCAAAATTTAAGGTAAAATTTTGGTTATTTCCACAGAATATTGTAATTGAAAAACCTTTTAACCGCAACAATTAGTAAATCTATAAGAACTTCTTCACGCATATTGTTCATATCGGTGTAACTGTCTGCCGCATCGTTACCGGCATCGTCAGATATTCTTCTTACTGCGGCAAAGGGTATGTTTGCAAGGTCGCAAACGTAGGCTACAGCCGCAGATTCCATATCGCAGGACATTGCGCCGAAGGTGTTTTTTAAGAATTCTTTTTTATTGTTATCGCCAACAAAACAGTCGCCGCTTACAATAACACCACGCTTGAGTTCGGGGTAAATATCGCACAGAATATCAAGCAAATTTTCATCGGCGTTATATACGTATTTTTGCAAAGGCTTTTTGCACATTTCGTAGCCTAAAGGAGTAAGGTCGAAATCGTGCTCGATATACCGAGTACCTACTGTAAGTTCTCCCCTTTTAATGCCGCTGATACCGCCCGAAAGACCCGAGCACAGAATTAAATCTGCCCCTTCGCCTGCAAGGAAGGTTGCGGCGGCGGTGGCGTTTACCATTCCCACGCCGCAAAGAACGGAATGGACTTCAATTTTTCTTGCACCTTCTAAGAAGGAGAATTTATGTCCTTCACGGGAATAAAAATCGCATCTTTCGGCCGAAAGGGCCTCGGCCATATTTCTGAGTGGTGCGTATTCGTCTTCGTCGGCCACAATATAGCCAACCTTTAAAATATCTTTCATTTTATTCTTCCTCATTAACACTTTGGCCGCAGGCATTACAGTAAACCGAGCCTTTATCTATTGCGGCTCCGCATTTTGTACAGCGCTTTTTGTTTTTAGCTTTTAAAATATCTTTTTGAAGTTCTTCAATTTGAATGGTTTTCACCTTAATTTCTTCGGCAATATTTAAAAAAGCGGCGTTATCGCTAAATGCGCCTTTTTGCATTTCTTCGAAGCAAAGCTTACCAAGCGCTTCGTAGTCTTTTGAAAGTTTATTTTCAAGACCTGCGACGTCAAATTTCTGCTTTTGTACCGAAAAAGCGTCGTCGGCCTTTTTATAGGCTGTTTCAAAAACATCTTTGGCTTTGTTTAAAATGTTATCAAAATTCATATAAAAACCTCCTATTTGATTTTAAATGGAATATTTACTGTAAAACTCATTAATACCCTTTTTACGCTCTATAATTTCACTGAATCTGCTTATATATTCATACGGGTATTTAAAGTTAAAAATTCTTTCAATATAATCTCCACCCGGCTCGCGAAGCTTGGTTACTGCCGAAGCACCGCAGGCTAAAATGGTGTGGGTTTCATCCATAATATATACGTTATAAAGGCCTTCGTAGCCTTTTTTGGCATAGCCGACGTTTTCAAGATTTCCGACCGTTTTGCTTTGACGGTACATATAGTATGGCAAAATTCCTTTGCTTTCAAGCGTTTCTTTTGCATAACGCACCATTTGCGAAGCAATTTTGCCCGTTTCAATTTCGGGAAGCTCGTTTTCACGTGAAATGTTTGCGGCACGTTTTACAGATAGCGAATGAACCGTTATGCTTTCGGGGTCGAGCCCTAACAAAATATCGAGTGTGTTTTTAAAGCTTTCGAAAGTATCGGTCGGAAGGCCTGCAATCAAGTCCATATTTATATTGTTAAAGCCAACTTCACGTGCTAACTTCATGGCTTCCACCGTTTGCTCGGCCGTATGGTTGCGGCCTATTTCTTTAAGCACGTTATTGTTCATGGTTTGGGGGTTAACGCTTATTCGGGTGGCTCCCCCCTGCTTTATTGCCATTAGTTTTTCTTTATCTATAGCATCGGGTCGGCCTGCTTCTACGGTGTATTCTGAAATACCGCTTAAATCGAAGCTTTCTTTAACCGTGTTCATTATTTGGGTAATTTGCTTGGCGCTTATTGCAACAGGTGTTCCGCCGCCGATATAAACCGTTTGCGGCTTTAAATTTTCCTGCCTTGCAATTTTACCCGTTTCCCTTATTTCTTTACACAGCAGTTCCACGTATTCGTCAATTAGTTTACCTGCCTTATCTACCGAATGGGAAACGAAGGAACAATAGGAACAACGGCTTGGGCAAAACGGAATTGAAATATAAAGGCTAAAGGAATTTCTGCTGTTTTTTTCTATAATTTCGGCTTCTGTTACCGAAGTTTCTTCACAGAGTTTGGTTTTGTACGGGCTTACAAGAAGGCGGTTTTCAAAATAATTTTTAGCCGCCGCTTTTCCGCCGCTTTTTGCAAGCCTTGAAAAAAGCTTGGCAGGGCGCACTCCCGTAAGAAGCCCCCATTCAGATTTATAACCCGTTGCCGCCACAAAGCAATTAAAAAGGCAGGTGGCTATGGTTAATTCCTTTTCCTTATCGGTAGTGTTGGGCGAAGAAAGCTTGCTTTCGAATTCTTTGCCGAAGAAATTTAAGTATGCGAAACACCTGCAGTCTTCAATTTTGCAGACTGCATAAATTTCGCTTTCGACTATTTCGTTTAAAACCGCTATTTTTTCGTAAGGCAAAAATATGCGGCAAAGCTTTTCAAGCTCGTAATTAAAGCTATGGTTAATATTGCAAAGATTCATTAAAAAGCTACTTCTCCGTTTAAATTAGATATGGGTTTGTTGTCTTCTCCCTAAAGAGTGTTGTTTTTGGGCCATGGCCCGAATAAATTATATAGTCTTTACCGAGACTTTTAAGCTTTTCGAGTGATTTTTTCATTACCGAAAAATCTCCCGTAGGAAAATCGGTTCGGCCTATTGTACCTTCAAAAAGGGTGTCGCCCGTAAAAATACAGTCTTCCAAAAGGTAGCATACCGAGCCTGCGGTGTGCCCGGGGGTATGAAGCACCTGAATTCTGGTGTTTCCTTCTTTAAAAACCTGACCGTTTTTAAACGTAATATCGGCATAGAACGGCGCCTGATTAAAGCCTGCCATTTCGCTCAAGCTGAAGTATGTGTCGGAAAGGCCGACGGCGTCGTGTTCGCCGATAGCAATTTTTGCGCCGAATTTTTTCCTTATTGCTTCGGCGCCTAAGATATGGTCAAAATGACAGTGGGTTAAAAAGACGTATTTAGGTTTATCTGAACTTAAAAACGCTTCTATTCTGCCGTCTAACTTAAATGGGTCGATAACAATTTTTACGTCTTCGGTTTCTAAAAGGTAGCAATTAGCACCCATAGAGCCGAATTCTATACACTTAATTTCCAAGGTTACACCTACTGATTAATTCTTTCAACCATAAACACGCCTTCAAGTTTATTGAGCCTTGCAATAATACTTCTGAGGTGCTCAACACTTGCGGCCGAAACGGTAACTGTAATGGCACAATTTCCGCCCTTTACGGCCCTTGCATTAACTGCGTGAAGACCAACCCTCATATTGAAGAGGACGTTGGTAACTTCGGCTAAAAGACCGTCTCTGTCAACAGCAGAAATTTGAATTGCCGAAGTAAAGTTTGTCTGACCCGAATCTACCCAGTAGGCATTAATCCAACGCTCAGGCTCGGGTATGGTTTTGAAGTCTTTGGGCACGTTTACGCAGTCTTTTTTGTGTACTGAAACTCCGTGGCCCCTTGTAATAAAGCCAATGATTTTGTCGCCCGGAAGGGGTGCACAGCACTTTGAAAGCTTAACAAGGCAGTTTTCAATTCCTTCAATAACAACGCCTTCGGGGCTTTTGACAACGTGCTTTTTAATGTAGTCTTCAATAGACGGTTTTTCTGCGGTTTTAACAAGCCTTGTATACTCTTCCTTAATTCTTGGAAGCAGTTTTTCAAGTGTAATTCCGCCGTAACCTATAGCGGCATAAAGCTCGTCGAGATTTGCACATTTTTGCTTTTTGGCAATTTCTTCAAGGAATTCACGCATTTCCTTTTCGGGCAGAACAACAGAATTTCTGCGAAGTTCTGATTCAAGCGAGTTTTTGCCCGTTTCAATATTTTCTTC
Source organism: Clostridia bacterium (assembly GCA_017381035.1). Taxonomy (GTDB): domain Bacteria; phylum Bacillota; class Clostridia; order Oscillospirales; family Acutalibacteraceae; genus SFWF01. The sequence goes on from JAFOCW010000024.1 coordinate 10,233, forward strand.
ACGTCTTTCCTTTTTGAACCAGGAACGGATTTTTGCCTTGGCAGAGCTTGTTACCGCTATATTCAGCCAATCACGCGAAGGACCGTGGCCCTGCGCATTGGTGGTTAATATTTCAATAACTTCACCCGTTTTAACAACGTGGTTTATAGGCACGATTTTACTGTCTACCTTGGCGCCTATCATTCTAATACCTACGGCCGAGTGAATTGCAAATGCAAAGTCAATTACAGTGGCACCTGCGGGCAGGTTTATAACGTCGCCCTTAGGTGTTACGGCGAAGGTATCTTCTTCGGACAGGTCAATTTTAATGGTGCGGACAAGGTCGGAAGCGTCTTCTTCATCATTTTCAAGCACCTGTCTAATCCAGGCAAGACGGTCTTCCATTTGCTTGTCGGACGTGGTAACGCCTTCTTTATACTTCCAGTGGGCCGCAATACCGTATTCGGCCGTGTGGTGCATATCGAAGGTTCTTATTTGAATTTCAAACGGAACCGCTTCACGTCCGATAACCGTGGTATGAAGCGACTGATACATATTAGGTTTTGGGGTTGCAACGTAGTCCTTAAATCTGTTTGGAATGGGGCGGAACATATCGTGCATAATGCCGAGCACGTTGTAGCAGTCGGTTGCGGTATCGGTTATAATTCTAAGGGCATATACGTCATAGATTTCATCGAAATCTTTGCCCTGAATAAACATTTTGCGGTAAATTCCGGGTATAGATTTTACCCTTGACTGAAGAACAAATTTAACGCCAGGCATATCGTGCGAAAGGCGCTCTTCAATGCGCTCTCTTATAGCCTTGAAGGTCTTTTCCCTGAAGTCTTGCTTAGACGCAAGCAGGGTTTCAATTTCTCTGTATGCAATGGGGTCGAGCGTTTTAAAAGCAAGGTCTTCAAGCTCTTCTTTAATGGGTCTGATACCAAGTCTGTGCGCAATTGGTGCGTAAATTTCAATAGTTTCAAGTGCTTTATCACGCTGCTTTTGCTCGGGCATAGATTCAATGGTGCGCATATTGTGCAGACGGTCGGCCAGTTTTATGATTATTACACGGATGTCTTTACCCATTGCAATAAGCATTTTGCGAAGCGACTCGGCCTGCTGCTCTTCACGGGAAATATATTGAATTCTACCGATTTTGGTAACGCCGTCTACTATAAGGGCAACGTCGGCACCGAAGGCGGCTTTGATTTCTTCTATTTTGGTTTCGGTATCTTCAACAACGTCGTGAAGAAGGGCCGCCGCTATAGATTCAGAGTCCATACCAAGCCCTACAATAAGCTTGGCAACGCTTAAAGGATGAATATAATATTCTTCTTTAGATTTTCTGAACTGACCTTTATGGCCGGTAACACAAAGCTCGAAAGCACGGCGTATTAAGTCGAGGTCATACTTGCCGTTTTGCTCTTCAATAAGAGTGCGCAAGGCTTCGTAGCTTTTTTCGTATTTAAGCTCAAGTTCCAATATATTCACCCCTTAATTGTTTAAGTATTTTAGCGTCGGTAAGGTTGGTTTTAGTTGTTGAATTTACTATCTTTATTACCTTTATGTTGTCGACGTCGAACAGCGAGCAGATTTTAAGCTGACACAGGGCTTCTGCGGTAATTAAGGTTTTGGCATAGCCCAAGCCGTTTATGTTTGCCGCAACAAGCTTATTAAGGCCCACGCCCTTTGTTAAAAGCTGTTTATAAATTACCGCTACTTCTTCCCTTGAAGGCAGAATGTCGGCAAAATCTTTACTATAGCCAGACTTAAAATCTTCATATAAAGCAATGTCTTTTATAAGCTTTTCTTCATTTATTCCGCTTGGTCTTATATCTTTAATTTGAACGGTAAGCGCAAGGTTATTGTTATAAACGTTGGTATCAATATTAACCGCAATATCTACCTTATCGCCAATATCATATTCAAATTCGGCCAAAGTAGTTCCAAAAAGCATTGCAGAAAAGCTTGTTTCACCTTTTGAAAAGTTAAGCCTTAAATGCTTGCCTTGACCTACTGCCGATATTTTTTCAACCAATAAATCGAATATTCCGAAAAGGACGGTGGGGTTGCCCGTACCGAAAGGCTCTAACACCTTTAGTTCTTCGGCCAGGTCAACCGAAAGAGCGGCAGGGTTTAATTTGCAGTCTAAGCGGAGTTCGGGCAAAAGCTTTGCAAAACGGTCGGCATAGCCGTTTATGGCCGTTCTGAAGCTGTTTATTTGGTCTTCATAAAGGGTAAGGCCTGCGGCCATTTCGTGTCCGCCGTATTTTGTAAGAAGGTAAGAACAATCTTTAAGCGCTTCGTAAACCGAAAAGCCTTTAACGCTACGGGCAGAGCCGTTTGCTATACCGTCTTGCGACGAAAGCACAATGGCAGGCTTAGCATATTTTTCACAAAGACGGGAGGCCACTATGCCGAGCACGCCGCCGTGCCAGCCTTCGCCGTTTACAACAATAACTCTGTTGTGCTTGTAGCCTTTTTTCTCTACAATTTCGGTAGCTTCGGCAAGTATTTGCTTTTCAAGCGACTGACGGCGGATGTTTTCATTATTAAGGACAGACGAAAGCCCTTCGGCTACTTCGTCGTCATCGGTAAGAAGAAGCTCGGCCGCGCGGGCGGCATCGCCTACCCTGCCTGCCGCATTTAAACGGGGTGCAATTCCAAAAGCAAGCTTTGATGCGGTAAGGGTATCGGGCTCTATTCCTGCGGCACGAAGCAGGGCTGTAAGGCCACGTCTTGTACCGTTTGCAATAAGGCGCACGCCTTCCCTTACAACTGCACGGTTTTCGTTTATAAGGGGCATAATATCGGCTACTGTGCCAAGCGCAACTAAGTCGCCGTAATCGTAAAGCATTTCTTCGGGGGTTTTGCCTTCGGTGGCGCAAACAACCTTAAAAGCAACAAATGCGCCGCACACTTCTTTAAAGAAGCTGTAATCGTCGGCTCTGTGGGGGTTAACCACTGCGTCGGCTTCGGGAAGCTCGCCCTGGGGCAGATGGTGGTCGGTTACAACAACCTTTATGCCAAGGCTTTTGGCGTAGTCTATTTCATTTGTGGCGGCAATGCCGTTATCTACCGTGATAATAAGGTCGGTATTTTCGGCTTTAAGTTTATCTATTGCGGGAATATTTATACCGTAACCGTCTTTTTCACGGTCGGGTATAAGGTAAGAAACCCTGGCGCCACGGTTTTTAAGGTAGCTGTACATAAGGGTTGTGGCAGTAACGCCGTCTACGTCGTAGTCGCCGAAGACAACAATTTTTTCTTCGCTATATATGGCATCATTAATAATTTCTGCCGCTTTTTCAATATCGGCAAGCTCGTACGGGTCGGCTAAAATAACTTCGTCGGTAAGAAATTCTTCTAAAAGTTCGGGCTCGGTATAGCCACGGCCTGCCGCAATAAGCGCAACAAACGGGTCTACGTCGCATTCTTCTGCCAAGGTTGCCGCCAGGTTTTTTTGCGGTGCATCGACTAACCAGCGTTTAAACTTCAAATTTCTCACCTGCCCTTATAAAATATATTATTATATAATTATATCAAACATATAGACTTATTGCAACAAAAAACCGTCTGTAAACAGACGGTTTAAGTTATATTTCTATTGTAGCTGTATGCGGACGGTGGTCCGAAGCAATAATTTCGGGTATATCGGCCGAAACCGCTTTAATATTACGGCTTAAGAAAATATAGTCTATTTTAATGTAAGGGTCGTCCGACGGGTAAGAAAGCTTATTTTCACCGAAAAGTGTGGCTGTATCGAACAGTTTTTCTTTTATAGGCAAAAGCAGTTCGCTTTCGGGCGGCAGGTTGAAGTCGCCCATAAGAATAACCTTGCCGTCGGGCAGATTATCGGTTATGGCTTTTACGGCGTTTTCGGCTTCGTCGGGGTTAAGCCCGAAATGGATTACCATAACGTTTACCCTTTGGCCGTTAATATCAAGCTCGGCCAAGAGCAGACAACGGTCTTCATAGTAGCCGTCGTATTTTCGCACCTTGGGCTCGGGAATGAGTACCGTTTTAGCCGAAAGTATTGGGTATTTTGAAATTAGGGAGTTACCGTAAGGGTTGGTCCCTTCAAAATCTATTGCCTTGGCAAAATAGTGGTAATAACCAAGACGGTTTGCAAGTATTTCGGTTTGCGCTTCATAGTCTTCGGCTTCGCCCTTATTACGCATTTCATTAAGCCCTATAATTTCTGCCCCACAGCTTTTTATAGCATTTACCATAACGTCGTAATCAATTTTTTGTTCCAGGTAATTAAGGCAGTGCTGGGTATTAAACGACATTAGTTTAATTTCCATAATTTAGTCCTTTATAATATGCGCAATAAACTTAAGGGTTTCGTCGCCGATGTTTTTAATGCCGTGTCCCTTGCCCGAAGGGGTGAAGGTTACGGTGCCTTCTTCTATTTCGAAGGTTTCATCGTGGTCGGTGTAAAGGGCCTTACCCGAAAGAATATAATAGCTTTCGAACTCGTTTTCGTGAACGTGGTATTCCACTTCTTCGCCTGCCTTTAACTCGACAAGGGCGAACATACGGTTCTTTTCGTTCCAACCTTCGAAATCGTTAAGGTGGTTAAGGTACATTTTAACCTCGCCTTTTGCATTTTCTTCGGTTGTAACCTTAATTTCTTCCTTGGTTTTAATCATAACTTTCTCTCCTTTACAGCACTTGTTCCATAACGGTTTTAAGCGGCTTTAAGCCACGTTTTTCATAAAAGATTTTTGCGCTTTCGTTAAATTCCCAAACGTTGAGTGTTATGCTGTCGCAAGAAATTTCTTTAGCGAAGCTTACCACAAAGTCGTAAAGGGCGGTTCCAACGTGTTGTCCCCTTGCGTTTTTATCTACGCACAGGTCGTCTATATAAAGGGTTTTTCTGTCCATTAACGATGTGTCGCCTTCTGTTACTTTTATTTCGCAAAAAGCGTAACCAAGCACTGCATCTTCATTAACAAAGACAAAAACAGGGGTGCTTTCGTTTTTAAGTATTGCTTTTACTTCTTCTTCGGTATACTTAATACCACCCGGTATAAATATATCGGGTCTGCCGTTTGAGTGAACGGCGTGCACCTGGTAAAGTAAAGAAATAATACCTTCAATATCTTGTTCGGTTGCTTTTCTTATCATACTAGCACTATTTCTCCTTCTTTTTCTTGTACTGTTAAAATTAATGCCCTTTCAAGTGGTTCACATTCGGGGCAATGAATGCACATTTTTAAAGTGCCGTCTTTATCGGTAAAGAACATTGCGTGGCCACCGTTTTTATCGAAAACGGGCTTTTCGCAGTGTTTCCAAGGACCTTTAATATTATCGGCAACTGCACCAATAACAACATAATTATTGGCAGGTATTGGCGACCAAGTAAGGAAAAGCTTACCGTTTGAAAGGCGATTAACAAAGGGGGCATCGCTACCGTAGCGCATAATAATTCCGTCTTCCCATTCGGTTGGCGCTGCAGCCAAGGCAGAATAAGGACATTCGTTCGAACCAAAAAGGAAGAATGGCTCGCCTACAGGGGTGGTTAAGTCTTCGCTTAATTCTACTGCCCAAATTTCGCCCACATAGACATCACGGTCTTTTACATAATTATCAGGCCAATCGTGAGAGTAAACCATATAAGGTTTGCCGCCATCTATAATAAGTGAACCGTCAATACAACTTTTATCTAGTGGGGTTGCAGGACGATTTGATATTGGTGTAAAAAAACCGTCGGGTGTATTAGATACAGAAATTTCGGTGCCACGAAGTCCGTTTTTACCAAGTAATGATAAAAACATATAAAATTTGCCGTTATAAAGATGCACTTCGGGCGCCCATAGGTCTGTATAAGCCCAAGAATTTTCGGGGATAGTATATACCTTAACAGGCTCTTCCCAAGTTTTCATATCCCTACTTTTAAAAACCCAAATAGCTAAATCGTAAGACCTGTAAAGATAATAGGTATTGTTATGTAAAACAATATACGGGTCTCTTATTCTTAAGTCTTCGGTTTTTATCATAAAGCACCTCTAAACCAAAGTTTTAAAATATTCAAGTGCTTCTACCATCGACGGAAATTCTGCAGTTTCAAGTGCTTTAACTTCGTCGCTGAACTGCACAATATCGGGCACACCTATAGTCTTCATTCCGGCGGCAAAGCCTGCTCTTATTCCGTTTTCGGAATCTTCAAGAACATAGCAGTCTTCAGGTTTTGTACCAAGCTTTTCGGCCGCAAGTAAGAATATATCGGGGGCAGGCTTGCAGTTATCTACATCGGGGCCGCCAACTATAACATCAAAATAGTGTGTATCGCCAAGTTCGTTTAAATGATGGTGTATTTCATCACGCGAAGAGCCCGAAGCAATTGCAAGCTTTACTCCCTTCGATTTTAAAAATTTCACAAGTTCTTCGGCGCCGGGCATATATTGAACTACAAGATGCTCCATAACGTAGGCTCTGGCGTCGACGTTGAACTTGGGCATATCAATTGTTGGGTAACGGTCTTTAAGGTATTTTGACCAACCGGCTTCGTTTTTGCCGCAAACAGCAGGAATGTGCTGACCTATGTTTTTAAAGCCTTGAAGCTCGCCTGCATGGTCCCAGGCAGGTATGCAAATACGTTGGGTATCAAGAAGAGTACCGTCCATATCGAAAATAACACTAAACATTTTATCATCTCCAAGTGGGATTATAACACATAAGGTAAAATGTAGCAAGCAAAAGAAATACAAAAGGTATAGTGCTGTTGACCGTATTAAGTGCCACGCCATTACTGTACAGCATATTATATAATTCACAAATTTTAGGAGGTGATTTTGATGAACAAATGGAATTTTTATAACAACAGAAACTGTAACGAAAACGATAATTGTAATAATTTTAATCAAAATTGTAGTGATATACCGGTTTGCGATTGCGATTGTTTAGGTTGTCCACCCGGACTACAAGGCCCTGTAGCTCCAATTGGTCCTCAAGGTCCTATCGGTCCCAGGGGATTTACGGGGGCTACCGGTCCTGTCGGTCCGCAGGGTCCTGCAGGCGGTGTGCTTAACTATGCAGATTTTTACGCACTGATGCCACCCGATAATGCTGCCACGGTTGCCCCGGGAACAGACGTTAGCTTCCCCAAGATGGTCCTAATAGCGGTTCTGATATTTCCAGAACCGGACCGGATTCATTTAATCTTGCACAGATTGGAACCTATCAGGTACTATTTGAAGTTAGTGTAGACGAGGCAGGCCAATTGATATTGAACTTGAACGGAGAGGATTTGGCATACACTGTAGTCGGCAAAGCAACAGGTGCTTCGCAAATTGTAGGTATGGCTATTGTAACAACTACTGTTACTGACTCGGTTCTGACCGTTCGAAACCCTGCAGGCACTGCGGCAGCCCTTACCATCACCCCGCTCGCTGGTGGAACACGACCTGTTTCTGCACATCTTGTTATTACGCAGATAGGATGATTTTTGCAAATTAACCGAAAGCCACGCTTCGCTTTCGTAAACGTTTTAGCCTGCATAAGCGGATTAAACTAAAAAAAAGACACGCTCACGCGTGTCTTTTTTTTGATACTTAAAATGAAATCGGTCTAAAAATACTATTTTTTTAAAATTCAAGCATACATTTCGGATTTATATTACCATCTTTACAATGCACAGTTAATGCTTTTTCATCATTATATAAACCCAAATTCCAATTTTCATCTTTGTTAATCTTTTCCCACTCTTTTATGGTGCCATCATATTCTATTGATATTAATGTACCACAACAAAAACTGCCATAATTCAATTTTTTAATAGTATTTGGAATAATAACACAAGAAAGAGTGTGGTTGTTACCAACACTGAAAGCATATTCTGCAATTTCAGTTACGGCTTTTCCTTCGTGCTTAGAAGGGATAACAATTTCATCTAAATAAATCGAAGTTCCTCCACCAACAGCATATGTGCCATTTGATAACGGATAAAACTCTAAACCCTCAGACCCGATAGTAACATCATTCGAACTGCAACCACTAAAAGAAATACTGCACAATATTACAATAAGTAAAATCAAAAACTTTCTCATTAAATCATCTCCTTAGGATTTATTATAGCATAAAAGCGGTGAATAATCAATGCGAAGCATTGTATGTAATCCGACGAAGTCGGAATGTAATCATTTTCGATAGAAAATGTATGTAATCCACCGTAGGTGGTATGTAATCAATCCGAAGGAATAAGCATACAAGTCTTGCGACTTGATGACATACAGTTCGCAAGGCGAACTGATTACATACGCCTTACGGCGATTACATACCAATCCTTCGGATTGGATAAAAAAAGAACGAAGCGATTGCTTCGTTCTTTTTTTGTCTCTCCTGTTCGAAAAAGAACTGGTCAGAAACCCTTGATTTTACTGGGTTTTGCCCAGTTTTTCTTTACAAATTAATTATACCATAAAAAATAACTTTCCGCA
>JAFOCW010000025.1 GCA_017381035.1 Clostridia bacterium
AAGACAATTCTTGAAACTTATGAAGCAATCCGCAAGAATCCGCCAAAAGTGGCGTAAAAGAGAAATACGGCGTAGCCTTAATCGGCTACACCGTATCTACATACCCCGACTGTCCTTAGCCACCTCTGGCTAAAGGTACGGTGTTTTTTTATTATTCATCCTCTTCGTCATCTTCAATAGGAGCCACAACAACCGAAAGTGTTGTAATTCTGTGGTCTTCTATATTATCAATTGTAACAGTAATATTCTTGTAAGTGAATGTGGAACCAATTTCAGGGAAACCTTCGCACATTTCAATAGCCCAACCACCAACGGTGGTGTATTCGCTTTCAAAGTCGCCTTCGTCAAAATCGATAGCATCAAAGAAATCGAAAATATTCATATCGCCGTTGGCAATATATTTATCGGGGGCTTCTTCTACAATGTCTTTTTCAGCTTCTTCGTCTTCGTCCCAAATTTCGCCTACAAGTTCTTCTAAAATATCTTCCATTGTGGCAATGCCCATTGTACCGCCGAACTCGTCAAGCACAATCATAATATGTGTGCGCTCTTCACGAAGAACATCAAGCGCATCGGGTAGCTTAACCGTCATGTGAATATAATAGGGTTCAACAAGAAGCGACCTAATGTCAATTTCATCCTTAGGGGTGTCAACAAGTAGCTTTAAAAGTTTTTGTGTAACAAGAATACCAATAATATCGTCAATACTTGAATCGTATACCGGAATTCTTGAATAGGGAGCTTCGTTTACGGTTTGCAATATCTCATCAATACTGTCGTTTATATCAATTGCAACCATATCAACACGGGGTATCATAATTTCTTTTATGGTTGTTTCATTGAAATCTATTGCAGACTGTAAAAGCTCACTTTTGTCTTCGTCGATAGAGCCTTCTTCTTCACCCGTTTCAATAATAGATGCAAGCTCGTCGGGGGTAACAGCGTTTTCGCCGTCTTGAACAAAAATCTTATCAATAAGTTTTATGATACAGTTAATTAAAAAAGCAACAGGAGAAAACAGTATCATAAAAATAAACAAGGGAATAGAAAAGACTTTAATTAAAAGTTTGGAATTCGTTTTGGCAATAACCTTGGGCCCAATTTCGCCGAAGATTAAAACAATAACGGTGGAAACAAAAGTAGCAACCGTTGCGGCAGTACCTTCGTTTGCAATTAATGATATCGAAAGGGTAGTAGCAACAGCCGAAAGGGCGAAATTAACTATATTATTGCCAATCAGTATAGCGCTAAGTGCAAAATTATAGTGTTTTGAAATTGTGAATGCAAGCTTGTTTATAAGTCCGTTTTCAGCATTTTTTTCAAGCTGAGAAATATTGGCAAGGTTATACGCTGTTTCGCACGAAGAAAAGAATGCCGAGCCTAAAAGGCAAAGAATAATTATAATAATTTCAGTAGTCATTATTCTTCCACCTCGCTTTCGGTTTCTTCAGGTGGATTAATTTTAAATTTAAGCGAAACAAGTCTGCCTCTGAACACCTTGTCTACTGTAATGTCAAGACGTTCGTAACTGCATTCCGAACCGGCTGTAGGCACTCGACCAAGCAAACGACCAATCCACTTCCTAAGCGTATAGTGTCCGCATTCTTCACGGTCATAATCGTCGTAGTCCATCATTTCAAAAGCGGAAACAACCGAAAGGTCGGCGCTTATAATAAACGTATTTTCGTCAATTTCGCGGAACTTGTCTTCAACCTTGTCGTTTTCGTCCCAAATTTCGCCTACAAGCTCTTCAAGCATATCTTCCATTGTAACAATTCCAATAATGCGTCCGGAACGTGTTTTAACAAGTGCGAAGGGCTTGCGCATACGCTTCATATCGGAAAGAAGCTCGTCGATTTTTCTGTCGGGGGAAACAAAAAGCGGGGTGTCTAAAAGGGAACGCAATTCAATTTTTTCGCCCTTTAAATATGTTTCTAAATACTCGCGTATTCTAAGAACACCAATGCAATTATCAAGGTTGCCCTTGTATACGGGAAGTCTTGAATATGGTGAATTTTTAACGATGTTTAAAACTTCTTCATCGCTAAGGTCTACGTCAATAGACAGCATATCTCTGCGGTCGGTAAGAATATCGTTAACCGACACGTCATCAAATTCGAATGCCGAATAAAGCAAACGGCTTTCGTCTGAATCTAACGAGCCTTCTTCTTCCATATCTTCAATTATATCTATAACGTCATCTTCGGTAACGGTGGGCTCTTCGTTTTTAGAAAACAACTTGGTAAGCCCCTTTGAAATAAGACCGAATACCGCAGATATTGGGGTAAGAATAAACGAAATCATTTTAAGAGGGCCGGCAATTCTTAAAGTGTACCTTTCGCCCATTTCCTTAGCCAAGGCTTTAGGAATTACTTCACCAAACATAATAACAAGTATGGTGATGCATACCGTCATAACAGTAGGTGAAATACCTGCATGAATTGCAAGAAGGGTTGTAATAGAACCCATAGCAAGATTTACAATATTATTTCCAACTAAAATATCGGTAATAGACCTGTCAAAATTGTCCATAAGTTTGAATGCGATTTTGGCAGTTTTATTGCCGCTTTCGGCCATAGCCTTAATTTTAACCTTGCTGGGTGCTGTAATTGCCGTTTCGCTTGAAGAGAAAAAGGCGCTTAGAAACAGTAAAGCAAGAATTGTTATTAAAAGCCCCGAATTTTCCGTTATTAGTTCTTTAAAATGAATGTTATTGGTAGTTTTTAGTAAAATACATAATCGACTACACCCGTCGTCCACGAAAAAACCAACTCCTTAATATAAATATATAAATGAATAATAACATCTTTTGAATAATAAGTCAAGTATACGCAAGGAAACCGCTGCCAATTATGCTATTACTTGGTTTACATAAACCCCGAAAGTGTATTGACACGTATGTAAATAATTGATATAATAAATGTGTATGTAAAACGAATTATAATGAAAGGAAGTCTTATGAAAAAGGTAACAAAATGCGTTTCGCTTTTGCTTTGTTTTGCTGTGTTTTTAACCTCAGTTGTACTAAACGGCGCCTTTAACATCGGGGCTTCCGAAGCACCGGTTCAAACGGGTACAGTAAAACAAGTAGACCCGTATCTTAGTGTTCGCAGTGGTGCAGGTACCACTTATAACCGTATCGGTCAGGTTTATAGTAATGAGGTTGTCTACATATACGAAACCGTGGGCGGCTGGTACAAAATAGCCTACGAAAACGGTTATGGTTACGTAAGCGCCGCTTATATTATAAACGTTCAAAATATTCCCGAGTTCGACCCGAATTCAGATTTTGAAACTAATCTTTCAAACCAAAAATTCCCCGAAAGCTACAAAGAAAAGTTACGTATTCTTCACGACCGACATCCTAATTGGGTTTTTACGGCCGACCACCTTACAATGACCTTTAAAGATGCGGTCGATAACGAATCTAAGGTAGGCTGGTCGCTTGTTGACAACGATGTAGCTAAAGATTCTTGGAAATCTATGATGTATCAGGCGTATGATTGGAATAAGCAACAGTACGTTTCTTACGATACGGGTGATTGGGTTACGGCCGAAAGGGAAGTAGTTGAATACTATATGGAGCCCCGTAACTTCCTTGACGAAAATAACATTTTTATGTTTCTCGACCAAGCCTATAACGAAAAGTATCAAACCAAGGAAGGCTTGCAATTAATATTAAATAATACCTTTATGGCAGGCGCTTTCCCCGAAGATACCTATGCCACCTATGCCGACGTACTTATCGAAGCCGCAAGGCAGTCTAAAGTAAACCCTTATGTGCTCGCTTCAATGATTCTTATGGAACAGGGCACCTGGGGCACTGGTGCAAGTATTTCGGGTACAGAAAGCGGCTACCAGGGCTTTTACAATTTCTTTAACATAAGGGCTTACGCCAGCGGCAGCTATACCGCGGTTGCATACGGTCTTCTTTATGCTAAGGGTGGGTCCGACGGCACAGGTACGTCCTACGGCAGACCATGGAACACACGTGCAAAATCTATAATCGGTGGCGCACAGTATTATTACAACGGTTACCTTAAAAGAGGTCAAAGCAGCCTTTATTATAAAAAGTTTAACGTTGTGGCAACTAATTATTATGTAAACCAGTATATGACAAATGTTCAGGGCGCATACGGCGAAGCTAAAAAACTAAAGCAGGGTTATGAAAACATCAGTAACGATGTGGTGCTTAACTTCCGCATACCCGTTTATCGGGAAATGCCCGAAACCAATACAACTGCACTTCCAACGTCAGACGGCGCAAATAACTATTATATAACCTCTCTAAGCGTGGGCGGACAAGCTGTAGAAGGCTTCGATATTTATAAAAACGAATACGAAATAACCGTAACCAACCCGTCAAACATTGTTCCCATTACCGCTACAGTTCCAAGCGGCGCAAGTGTTTCGGGCGCAGGTAACGTTGTGCTAAACGAAGGCACAAATACCGTAACCTTAACGGTTACCGCCGCATCGGGTAAAAAAGCGAATTACACCCTTTACATTTTCTATTCCAAAGACGGCAACACACCCTGGCCCCCTTCAGAAGACGGCCCGTCAATAGAAGGCATATATAATATGGGCAACTATATAAGCGGTGTTGCAATAGGAACCGAAGTAAGCGAGTTTATTACCAATTTCAACGTTAAAAACGGCAGTGTAAAGGTGTTCGACCGCAACTATAACCAAAAAACATCGGGCGTTGTAGCAACCGGCGACCGTGTACTTGTTTACGATAATGCGAATAATCAAAAATGCGACTACGGCATAGTAATCTACGGCGATACCGATTCCGACGGTAAGGTTAGCCTTGTAGACCTTGCAAGAGTGCAAAAGCATTTGCTTGAATTATCAAAATTGTCGGACGACCAGGCCGAAGCCGCCGACGTTAACGGAGACGGAAAAATCTCTATTCTCGATTTAGCAAGGGTGCAAAAACACCTGCTCGAAATCACAAAAATTGAACAATAGGAGAACAATATGAAAGCCTTAAAAAGAATTATATCTTTAGTTGTAGCCGTTGCTCTTGTGCTGTCGCTTTTAACCTTCAGCGCATCTGCGGCAGGCTCTTCGTTAGCCTTTAGTGCAAACCAGCTTAAAATAGGCGATACTTTAACCGTTACAGCCCGTTTTTCTACCACTTCAAGCGATAAAATGTACGGGCTCGAAGGCTATATAACCTACAACCCCAAAATAATTGAGTACGTTTCGGGCGATAACTGTAATCTTCTTACCGACGGTAAGGTAAAAATTGTTTTAACCTCGGCAGGCAAAACCAATTTAGAGCAGTCTTTAACCTTTAAAGCGGTTGCCGCAGGCAGCTCGGTAATTGCGCTTGAAAACCTTGTTTACGTAAATGTAGACGACCAGCAAAAAACGCTTGAAGGCTCTTCTGCGCCCATAACTGTTATTAACCAAAGCAGTGAAGCCTCTGCAAACGCAAACCTTAAAGGGCTTGCTGTTTCTTCAGGTACATTAACTCCTAAATTCAACCCCGACGTAACCGAATACACCGTTACCATTGCTAACGACGTTACAGAGCTTTGGGTTTCTGCCGCAAAGGCCGACGAAAAAGCCACCTTTACTGTTGAAGGCAGTAAAGATATGAAGGTTGGCCTTAATAAGCGTGTTATCGTGGTAACAGCCGAAAACGGAACGGTTAAAAAATACACTGTAACCATTACCCGTCTCGATGCTAACGGTCAAATACCCGAAACCGAACAAACCGAAGAACCGCTTAATAATTTAAGCGAAGTTATAGTTGATGAGCAAGAAATGTACATTGTTGAAGACTTTGCCGACACCGAATTACCTAAGGGCTTTAATGTCATCGAATACGCCTTCAACGGTAAAACCATTCCGGCTCTTTCAGACGATAACTACGTTCTATTAATGTTAAGGCTTCCCGATAACTCGGCAAGCGGTTTCTACGTTTACGATAAAAACGGAGTGTTCACCAAGCTTATTGCCGTAAATGTTGGCGGACAAGATTTTTATATTCTTCCCACCGAAGAAGCACCGCACGGCTATTCCGCTGTAAACGATTTTAAAATCGGCGAAATAACAGTTCCGGCATTCAAGAGCGATAAAGTAGGCCTTGGAGATTTTGCAATTGTTTATGCAAAAGGGCCAAGCGGAAAAACAGGCTACTATTGCTACGATACCGTAGAGCAAACTATGCAGCGCCTTAGCACCTTAGCTATAGAAGATGCCGAAGAAGATACCGAATCTGTTCCCGAAGAGCCCGAAAATACCGATTTAGTTTCAAGCTTCATTGAACTTAATGCAAACGGCAAAATTGTTGTTATTACCATTATTGCAGTTATAGTTCTCTTAATTGCCGCAATTGTAATTCTTATTATTAAAATTGTAAATTCAGGCAAGGAAGAGCTTGATGAAGACGAAGACGATGCCATTTACGATAATAACGACATCGTAGGCTTCGAATATGTTTCGGTTGACGAAAATAAAGAACAACCTACCGAAGAAAACGAAGAATAAAATATAATTAAAGACCGTAGAACCCTAAGGTTCAACGGTCTTTTTTATTTTCCAATAATAACGGCGGAAGCTTGGCGGAAAATCGTCAAGCACTCCATATTCGGGGTCGTAGAATGTGCCGCCGAAATATAGCGACCAGTGCCAGCACTTGGGCGTTTCAAGGCTTAAAAGTGCAATTTCGGGCAAATCGGATTTTTCATTCGCTTGCTGTCTGCCGCCTTCAAGCGAAATACAGTAGTGTGAAAGCACGCTGACCATCTCTTTAAAGGTGGTTTCCCGTTTGTTGCCGCAAAGGGCAATTATTTCGTCAACGCTGCTGTCGGTCAGCATTGCCAGCACCGCCTGACCGCACTGTAGGGGGTCGGGCTCAAATATATGAATAGGCTGTTCGGTTAAACCCAATGTAATCACCTCATATAAATATATTAACACAAATAAAGTCTCATATCAAGCAGACAAAAAAATAGTGCTTTTTTCGACAAATTATGATAGAATAATAAAGGTGATAATTATGTTCTTTGTTACAAAAGACAATATGCCCGAAGGCTACGGCTTTTCCACCTTCGGTTTAACACATTTAATATGGCTTTTAGTTGGCGCAATTTTATGCGTGGGCGCTTGCCTGCTTTATAAAAAACTGGGCGAGCGCGGCAAAAAAATAATGCTTACGGTGCTCGGCTCTTATATCTTTTTTCAGGAAATGTTAAAAAATGTAATTGTTGCTGCGGTAGGGGAGTTTACTCCCGGCTATTTGCCCTTCCACCTTTGCGGAATCAACATTTTGCTTATTCTTTTCGATGTTATAAAGCAAACAAAGGTTGTTAGAACCTTCCTTTATTATATTGGCATACCGGGTGCTGCACTAGCGCTTCTTTTCCCAAATTGGACAACGCAACCGGTCTGGAACTTCTTCCACCTGCACAGCTTTTTAATACATATTTTAATTGTTATGTATTCCTTAATATTAGTAACATCAGGTAGCGTAGAAATCGGTCTAAAATCGGCTTTTAAAAGCGTATTGTTGTTAATTGCTTTGGCAATTCCCGTGTATGGCTTAAATCTTTTGTGGGGCACCAACTTTATGTTCCTTATGCGCCCCGATAAGGGCAACCCGCTCGAATTATTCGAAAACCTTTTAGGCAATCACCTTTGGGGCTTCCCAATACTTCTGCCTGTAGTAATACTTATAATGTATTTACCAATACTAATATTTAAAAAGATAAAGAAATAATAAAAACCGCCTACCGAAAGTTAGGCGGTTTTTTGTATTTATTGTAGGGCGCGACATCCTCGACGCGCCGTGTAAAAATCGCAAATCTAAATTACTTCGCAGCTTCTTCAACTGCAACTGCGCAAGCAACGGTCATACCAACCATGGGGTTGTTACCTGCACCGATAAGACCCATCATCTCAACGTGAGCAGGAACGGAAGAAGAACCTGCAAACTGAGCATCGCCATGCATACGACCCATAGTATCGGTCATACCGTAAGAAGCGGGGCCTGCAGCCATGTTGTCGGGGTGGAGAGTACGTCCTGTACCGCCGCCCGAAGCAACAGAGAAGTAGTTAACACCGTTTTCGTTACACCACTTTTTGTAGGTGCCTGCAACGGGGTGCTGGAAGCGGGTGGGGTTGGTGGAGTTACCGGTGATGGAAACGCCAACCTTTTCAAGCTGCATAATAGCAACGCCTTCGGGAACGTTATCGGAACCGTAGCACTTAACGTCGGCTCTGGGACCGTTAGAGAAAGCCTTTTCAGAAAGAACCTTAACCTCTTCGGTGTAGGGGTCGAACTCGGTTTCTACGTAGGTGAAGCCGTTGATACGTGAAATGATGTAAGCAGCGTCTTTTCCAAGACCGTTAAGAATAACACGAAGGGGAGTTGTTCTAACCTTGTTTGCGTTAAGAGCAATCTTGATAGCGCCTTCAGCAGCTGCAAAAGACTCATGTCCTGCGAGGAAGCAGAAACACTCGGTTTCGTCGGAAAGGAGCATTTTACCAAGGTTACCGTGGCCAAGACCAACCTTGCGGTTTTCAGCAACAGAACCGGGGATACAGAATGCCTGGAGACCGATACCGATAGCGGCAGCAGCGTCGGCAGCCTTTGTGCAACCCTTCTTGATTGCGATAGCGCAACCAACGGTGTAAGCCCATTTTGCATTTTCAAATGCTATAGGCTGAGTTTCTTCAACTATTTTGTAAGGGTCAATTCCCTTAGCAGCACAGATTTCTTTACATTCTTCAATAGAAGAAATACCAAATTCTTTAAGAGCGGCAAGGATTTTGGCCTCGCGTCTTTCATAACCTTCAAATAAAGCCATTATAACTTACCTCCTTAATTATTCTTTTCTGGGGTCGATGTACTTAGCGGCGTCAGCAAAACGGCCGTAAGTGCCCT
>JAFOCW010000026.1 GCA_017381035.1 Clostridia bacterium
CAGCAAAACCTTGTAAGACACAAAGTATTACTGCGTTTTTGCTACTTCGAAATAGAAACAAATTTATTCTTACAAAACTGCAACGCACCTTAAAAAGAAAAATTTTTAGTGGAATAAAAGGCAAAAAGCCGTGGTAATGCTAACGCATACCACGGCTTTTAAACACATTAGGCCGCAAAAATTTGCTTTTTAAGGCATTTCATCCCTAAGCGCAACACCCGTTTCCTGCACGCTTTTAGTCTTTTAATTTTCCGCTTATCTGGTACATATTTTCGTCCGAAATCAGCACTTCGGTTTCAAAATACGGGTCAAACAGCTTTTTAAGTTCTTCAATTTTCATAAGCCCTACCGAAACCTTAGCGGCCGAGCCGGTGTGTCTTGCATCAATTTTTTCACGGGCTTCGCCGTGGGCCACCGTAAGCCTGCCGCCTTCTTTTAAGTGCCCTTTAAGGCAGGCAATAAGACCTTCGGGGTCGGGGAAGTGGGGGAAGGCATTATAAACTACAATAAGGTCGAACTTTTTGCCGAAATTTGCGGTCATAACGTCGCCGCAAATTACCGAAACGGCAGGGTTGTCCTTATATTTTTCTTTTGCAATTTCGGCCATTTTGGGCGAAATGTCAATTCCCGTAACCGAAGCTGCCCGTCTTTTTAAGTAATAGTCAAACATAACGCCGGTACCGCAGGCAACGTCAAGCACGTCCTGCCCTTCTTTTGCGGCGGCGCCGTTTAATATTTTTTCAATAATTTCATCGCTTTTTACCATATCGTTGTCCCAAACGGGTGCCAAACGGTCAAAAAATTCAATAATAGCTTTATTATTCATATCTTTTACCAAGAAGACCTGCCTTTTCAAGTGAAGTTATTAAAAGCGGAATTAAAACAAGTTGAATAACTATTCCGGGAATGCCTGTAGCAAGGCTTGTAATAACCCAGGCAAAAGGGGAAACACCGGGGGTAAAAATAAGCGCCTTGGCAAAGCCTGCAACAATTCTGCCAAGCAGCATAGAAAGGCTAAGGCTAATATAGATGTCGGCAATGTTTTTACCTGTTTTTATAAATTTCATTAAAAGTCCGCACACAAGCCCGTAAACCATACATTCCACCATCATAGCAGGGGCCATAGATAAGGGCGGCATACCTGTTATAAGGGAAGAAAGCAGTGGGCCCATTGCGCCGCAAAGCGCACCGTAAACACTGCCGCACATAAGGCCGCAAATAAGTACGGGAATATGCATTGGTAAAAATATACTGCCGCCGTTGGGCACTGCGTGGAAAAGCAGGGGAAGAATAACGCAAAGTGCAAGACAAATGGCCGCAAGCACAAGCTTTTTGGTTTTGGTTCCTGTCATTTAGTTCACCTCAAAAAAATACTGAAGCAAATATAACATAAAAAAAGCCCCCCCGCAAGCGCCCCGGGGGGATGTTTTTTTAACCTAAATAAAAATCGGTTGCAAGCATAACCAAAAAGCCTATAAGCAGTGCAAAGGTGGCGCCCTTTTCGCTGCCGTGGGCGTGTGTTTCGGGTATCATTTCGTCGCTTATAACGTAAAGCATTGTGCCACCTGCAAAGGCAAGGGCAAAGGGTAAAACCGCCGCCGAAATTGCCACCGAAAAATAACCTATAAAGGTGCCTATAACTTCAACCACACCGGTAAGTGCGGCAATTACGAAGGTTCTGCCTTTTGTTACGCCCGACGCAAGCAGTGGCCCTATAATAACCATACCTTCGGGTATGTTTTGAAGTGCAATACCGCCTGCAACTGTTAAGGCTTCGCTTGTGTTGCCTGCGCCAAAACCTACGCCTGCTGCAATACCTTCGGGCAGGTTATGTATTGCAATAGCGGCCACAAACAAAAGAACCTTATTAAGCCTTTCGTTGCCTTCGCCGTGGCTTTCAATATCGGTTCCCATCATTTTATGAAGGTGCGGCACGAATTTATCAATAAGGTTAAGCAGGACGGCACCCAGAATTACACCTATTGCCGTAACCAAAAATCCGTAAGGACTTGCGTTTTCAAGCGACGGTAAAATAAGGCCTATAATGGCGGCGGCAAGCATTATTCCTGCCGCAAAGGAAAGCACAATATCGCTGAATTTGTGCGAAATGTTTTTAAACGTAAAACCAAGAATTGCACCCACAACGGTAGCACCGCCAACGCCGAGCGCAGTAAGCCAGACAAGAGTCATTATAATCCCCCTTTAGTAGTATATGACAAAAAGATGGCAAGGGTTTTAAATATTATAAAATAAAAAATAATCGCCGTCAAGTTTTGACGGCGATTTGCGTTAATTAATTTTAATTATTCTTCCTTGTTTTTAGGCTTGGCAAAGAAGGCGCCGATTACTAAAATTACAGCAAACACAATAAGGTAGAAAAGAACGGGGAACGAGAAGCCGCCGGCCTCTTTTGCCGCAAGGAGAGGTGTAATTCCGTGAGCATAAACGGCCGCGAACATCATAAATCCGCAAGCAATAATAGAAAGTGTGGGAAGTATGAATCTTTTGAACACACCAAGGTCTTTTTCCTTAATCATCCAGGCAATGAACATAGGAATATACATACCGTAGATGGTAACGATGGGAAGCTCGGAAGAATCGAAGCTGAAAAGACCGAACCAGCTTTCGGTAAGGTTTGCGCCATAGAAGTAAAGAAGCCAAGCGGCGCAAACAAACAGACCCCAAACGGCCGAGTGGTTTGTCATATTGGTATGCTTGTCAACAGCGCCGAACATTTCAGGCTTGGGACCGCGGCCGCGTGAAGCGATTGCATACATACCACGGGCAGAGCCCATCATAAGTCCGTTAAGTGTACCAAGGCAGGAAACAACAATACAAACGTTAAGAATGGTTCCGCCTACACCGCCGAATATGTTAGAGAATGCAATGGTTGCGCCCTGTTCCATAAGAACTGCGTTAGATGCGCCGCCTGCAACGCCTATATAGTAAAGTATGTAGGCTAAAACAACAATTGCGGCACCAATAACAAGTGCAATGGGAAGGTTTTTCTTGGGGTTTTTAAGCTCTGCATTAATAGAAGTGGCAACAATCCAGCCTTCGTAAGCAAATACAGTAGCAATAACTGCTGCAAAAAGGCCACTGCCTGTAGAACCGCCAACAGCTTCGGTAACAACGTTTGTAAAGTTACCTGTAAGGGTGCCGTTTAAAAGACCCACAACAGAGCCTACAATTGCCATAAGGAAAATGGGAATAAGCTTAATGATTGTGGCGCTTACCTGGAATTTACCGGCAAGCTTGGGGGAAAGGGTGTTAATTGCATAGGAACCGATAAGGAAGAAGCCTGCCAAAGTCATAACTCTGGGGCCTACAATGTCCCAACCGAAAATAACGCCGAAATAACGGGCGGAAACCCAGGCAAGAACCGACGTCATTGCAGGGTAATAAATGTTAACCATAAACCATGCAAGGTAATAACCGTAGGTTTTACCGCAGGTAGCTTCGGCATAGTCAACAACGCCGCTAACCTTTTCGTACTTGGTTGCCATAACAGCAAACTGAGCCGAGCAGATTATCATGATGATGCCGGTGATAGCCCAAGCCGCAATACCAAGCGGCATATTTCCGCCTGTTGCAACAAGCACGTTTTGCGCCTTGAAGAACACACCCGAACCAATTACGGTACCAACCACCATACAAATAGCGGTAAACAGACCGTATCTTCTTTCTAATTTTTCCATACGTTTTCTCCATTTCGTTTAATTTAATAGGGGAAGTACTGTTCTATTTATAACAAAAAAGTACCGTAGTTGTCAATATAATTAAACAATACCCATTGCTATTTCTACCAAAAGCGCCACAATAACAACCAGCGCCGAAATTATAAAACCGTGAAGCATGGGGCGCAAGCCTTCCTTTTTCATACTTGAAAAAGAAGTGTTAAGTCCAATTGCGGCAAGGGCGGCAACCATAAGGAATTTGCTTACGGTTTTTGTTGTACTTACAACCGCCGCAGGAATTGAAAAAACCGATGCTACGCCCGATAAAGCAAGGAAGCCTAAAATAAACCAAGGGAAAATCTTTTTAATACTGAAATTGGCCTTTATTTCTGCCGCATTGGCACCGCTTTCAAGGGCGGCCTTTCTTTTAAGCCTTAAATTAATAAAGGCAAAAGCAATAACGGTTGGAATAATGGAAAGTGTACGGGTAAGCTTAACCATAGTAGCAAAATCGCCCGCACCTTCCGAAAAGGCGTAACCTGTCGCCACAACAGAAGAGGTGTCGTTAACCGCTGTGCCTGCCCAAAGCCCGAAGGCCTGGTCGGACATACCGAGTGCGTGGCCCATAATGGGGAAAAGTACAATCATTACCATATCAAACAAAAAGGTTGCGCTCATAGCGTAGGCAATATCGGTGTCTTCGGCATCAATAACGCCCGAAACAGCCGCAATGGCCGAGCCGCCGCAAATGCCCGTTCCTGCTGAAATAAGGTTGGACATTTTCCAATTAAGGCCCAACGCCTTTCCAATAAAATAGCCGCCGCCAAAGCAGGTAAGCAGGGTGAAAACCATTACAAGAAGCGACATTTTGCCAACGTTTAAAATGGTGGTAATGTTAAGCGAAAGGCCAAGCAAAATAATGGCAAATTTAAGTATTTTTTTGGATGTAAATTTAATTCCTGTGCTGAATATGCCCGTACCCTTAAGAAAATAATTTAAAAGCATACCAATAAACATTGCAATAACCGCTGCGCCTATAACGTGAACGGGTAAAAGACTTTCCAAAAAGGTTGCCGCAAAGGCAATAAGCACCGAAAGCAAAATTCCGGGTAACAGTTTAATAGTTTTCATAACAACCGTCCTTAAATATTCTTGAACAAACGTAGTATAGCATAAAACAAAAATTTAGTAAACCTTATAAAAAATTATAATTTTTTTGTTTCTCCGCCGAGTTTCAACAAAATTCGACAAACAGAATATGATATAATAACAAAAAACGAAAGGAATATAAAAATGTTAAAAGTTGCAGTAATTTCTAAAACGCCTGATAATTGGCAAAGCTTTGAAGCATCAACCGAAGCCGATGCTATTTACGAAAGAATAAAGCTTGCCCTTATAAACCTTAGCCGAGATGAAACGGTTTGGCTGCTTAGCCCAATGAACAGGGGAACCGAAACCACGGCGGCCGAAATTGCGGTAAGCCTAAAAGGGAACATAAAGCTTGAATGCGTTATTCCGTTTGAAGAGCAGGCAAAGGACTGGAGCGAGCCCGAACGGGACCGATATTTCGGCATTATAGAAAGGTGCGAGCTTGAAAATATGCTTTCTTCAAAACAAAACGATAAAAGCCTTAAGCTTTGCTACAGCTATATAATAAGTGCGGCGAATTTAATTTTACTTGGCACACCGCCAAGCGATGAAATAGCCGAGCTGATAACCGAGAGCGGAAAAAAGGTAATTGAAATTTAAAAGAGGAGGCTTAAGCCTCCTCTTTTTTTGCTTTTCTTTTTTGGTATTTTGAAAGTATAAGTCGGTAAATTAACATTCCGCCAAGGCTTACAGCCCCCGTAACTACAAAAAGAATAATTCCTTCAAGGTAGCGTCCGCTTCCGAAAAAATCGCCCCCAATGGTTGAAGAAACAACCGAAGGTATGCGTGCAAGCATAGAAATACACAAAAACTCGCTCATTTTCATTTTTGTAAGGGGTACAAAATAGGTAAGTAAATCTTTTGGTGTGCCGGGAATTAAAAACAAAACGAAAACCAAGGTGTTAAGCTTTTTTTCACTGTTAATAAACCTTAGCGAGTTTATTTTTTCCCTTGAAACAAAAAGCTCAACAAGCTTTACGCCCCATTTTTTAACAAGTAAAAAAACTAAAGCCGAAGCGGCTCCCACACCAACAAGGCAAATAAGCGTGCCTTCAACAGAACCGAAGGCAAGGCCTAACCCCACTTCAACAAATTCGCCGGGTATAAGGGCAACGAAAACCTGCAAAATCTGAATTCCAAGGGCCACAAATCTGCCCGACCAGCCGTAGCCTTCAATAAAGGCTTCAAAGCTTTCGGCCGAGCCGCCGAAGGCTAAAAACTTGTAAACTACAAAATATGAAATAAGTCCGAAAACAAGTATAACTGCGGCAAGCGAAAAAAGCCCTAAAATTCTTTTGGCTTTAAGTGTTTTAAATTTTTCTTTCATAGCTTATTTAAAGGTATCAAGCAGTTCTTCAAAACTGCTTACGGTGTAGGTGGGGGTGTAAATTTCTTCTCTGCCCCACGGGTTGAAAAAGCAGGTGTCAAGCCCTGCGTTTATACCGCCCAAAATATCGGACGACATACTGTCGCCGACAACGCAAATTTTTTGCTTGTTTTGTTCGGGAATATTTGCTAAAACGTGGTCGAAAAACTTCTTTTGCGGCTTTTGACTGCCAATTTCTTCCGATATGAAAACCCCTTCAAAATAGGGTAGCAAACCACTTTTTGCAAGTCTGCTTTGCTGAACGGTGCCAATGCCGTTTGTAATTATGTAAAGCCTATAATTTTCACTTAGTTTTTTGCAAACGTCGTCGGCTCCCGGCAGTAAAAAGGCAAAGGTAGCAAGACATTCAACGTAATAAACCGCCATTTCACCGGGGTCGGCCTTAATGCCGAAATGTTCGGCAAACTGTTCAAAACGTCTTGTTCTGATAACGTCCCTGGTAATAAGCCCCTTTTCAAGCTGTTTCCAAAGGGCAAGGTTAATGCGTGAAAAGGTTGCCCTTATTTCTTCACTGAATGGAATGCCAAAACGCTCGCACACCTTGCCGAGCGCCGCCTTTTCGGACTGGGGGAAGTCGAGCAAGGTTTCGTCTGCATCGAATAAAAGTGTTGTATATTTTCTCATATAGCAGCCACCGCCATAAAAATAATGGGAAAAACAAAATAAGCAATAAAAGGAAGCACGGCAAGGGCTATGTCGGTACCGCCCGTTTTTTTGAACATAAAGTCAAGCGACGGCGCACCTTCGGTGCCGCAAAGCTCTTTTGCCGCAAGTATTCTTTTTGCCGAAACCTTCTTGTAAATTTTAAGGCATACCGCCGAAACAAAAAAGGAAGCAAAAAAGCCAACGTGCGAAAAAACCGAACTTACCGAAACGCTGTAGCGGTAAAACGCATTAACTATTTGCTGAACTACGGCAGGAGCGTTAAAGTTTCCGCCTATAAAGACACCGAAAATGCCTTCAAAAAGCTCGCGCGTTACCGAATAATTAACAAGCGAGTCGGCAAGGGTGAAAAATGCGCCAAGACACAACATAATAAGGCCTGCTTTTTTAAGGTTTCGGTAAAAAAACCAGGCCGAAAGACCGTACAAACCAAAAACAAGACCTAAAAACAAGGCAGGCAACGAAAAAACAAAACGGTTGCCTTTTTCCAGCCTTTCAAAATCGTATAAAATATCTTCGGCGCCACTGCCTATAAAGCGAGCGTATTCATCGTGCGAAATATCGCCGAAACGGTACTTTTCCCTGGGATTTGCAGGCACTTCTTCGGGGAATTTTTCCACAACGGGAAGGAATGCGCCGCAGTGCTTGCAATAGGTAAAATGCTCTTTGTTTTCGGCGCCGCAAACGGCACAGAATTTTTCAGCCATTTAAAACATCCTTTTCTTGCAAACTTACAGTAAAAACATAGATAGTATAGACGGAATAAACTCAACCGCAAAAACGGCAATAAAGAAGCCGATAAAGCTAACGCCCGAATATTTTTCTTCGGCGGCTTCGCTGTCTTCGGCTTCTTTTATAAGGCCGACCGACATAATAACACGCTCTTTGTAAATATAGTCGCCGTACATACCCGAAACTACCCTTACCGCAAGCCCTAAAGTAAGGCCCAAAAAGGAAAGAAACAGCGGTAAAAAGCCAATTTCACCCATAAACTGCGAATAATATTCGGCAAGCTCTATGGTGTTTTGAAGGGTCTGTTCGGTTTCGGGAATGGGAAGCTGTGCAATTGCCAGGTTAAAGGGAACGTTCATAATAACCGAAGCAACGGTTAAAAGGCAGGTTATTATGCTTTCCTTGTACATTTTACGGTATGCAAACCACCCGTGCGGAAGCAGGAACGCCGCCCAGTTCCAAGAAGTTTTATTAAGCCTGTTAAGCTTTAAAAACTTAGGAACGTACCTGAAAGTGTTGTTTCTTACAACCTTTGCGGCATCTTTTGCCGAAACGCCTTCGGCAATGGGGGTTTCTTCTTTTATAATGTCCTTCTGTTCAAAGGGCGAAGCTACAAACGGGGGCATTTCCATACCTGCGGGGGCACCGCAGTTGTTGCAGTAACGGGCGCCTTTATCGAGCGGCATACCGCAGCGAAAACACCTTAGCTGTTCTTCTGCCTGCGGTGCTGTTTCGGTTTTTTCGGGCTCTTCGGCCAAGGCTTCACGGCTGAACTGCTTGTCGGTGCCGTGGTACTCTTCAAAACCGCACTTGCCAATGGAGTTATAACACTCTCGGTGGTGGGGAGCGCCGCAAACAGGGCAGTAAACAATATCGTCTTCGCTAAAAAGGTAGGCCGAGCAAACGGCGCACTTTTGGTTTTTATCGGTTAAACTCATTAAACAGACTCCTTGTGGGGCATTTCGAGGCGCATTTTTTCGGCCGCTTCGAAAACAGCCTTAAAATACTCTTTTCCGTAGTTGTGATAAAGCCGTTGCTCTATCATAATTTTAAGCTCGTCTTCGGTTACCCACTTAACTTCGGCAACCTCGCTTTTTTGCAGGCGGAGCCTGCTTATATCGGCATCGCATCTTATAAACCAGATGTCTAAAAAGGAATTTCTGCGTTTAAGCCTACCCATAAATTTAAGGGTGCCCTTAGGCGCTTTAATTCCAAGCTCTTCGCTAAGCTCACGTGCGGCCGCCCTGCCCGAGCTTTCGCCCGATATTGCCGAGCCGCCGGTTGAAGCCCATTCGCCCGGCATAAGCCTTCTTTTTTCACTTCGGCGCTGAATAAGGAAATTACCGTTCGACGACATAACCCAAATATGCACAACCAAATGATATTCACCCGGTCTTAGCACAGTGCGGCCACGAACGGCGGTTTTTCCGGTAACTACGCCGTTTTCGTTCATTATATCCCAAAGTTCCATATTTTTATTTTACCTTCTTTTTATAAGTTTAAGGTACGTAACATAAAATAATTGTACCAAACTTCCACCTAATATACAACAATTTTTTAATGAACAAAATATTAATTAAAATAATCCTTGTAAAAGACTAAAAAATATATTATAATAACTGAGCAAGCTTTGTCTGTATGATGAGGTGTGCGAATGGGCTGGTCCTGTGCGACAGAGCACCGTGAACCATGTCAGGCGGGGAACCGAGCAGCATTAAACGGTTTTTTCTGTGCGCCGCAGTCAATCGGTTCATTCGTACGCCCCATCATACAGGCATTTTTATTTTGGAGGAAAAAATGGCTTATAAAGCTCTTTACAGAAAGTACAGACCTCAAACTTTTTCCGAAGTTTACGGTCAGGACCATATTGTAGAAACCCTTAAAGGCGAACTGGCCGGGGGTAAAATTTCCCACGCCTATCTTTTTACGGGCACAAGGGGAACAGGTAAAACAAGCTGCGCTAAAATTCTTGCCAAGGCGGTCAACTGTCAGCAAAATTCGGGCGGCGACCCTTGCCTTTCGTGCGAAGCCTGCGCCCTTATTTCCGAAGAAGAAGCCACCGATATTGTAGAGCTCGACGCCGCATCAAACAACGGTATAGACGACGTCCGCATCCTGCGTGAGCAAATTGCGTTTTCGCCAACAAGGCTTAAATACCGTGTTTATATCATAGACGAAGTTCACATGCTGTCCATTCAGGCCTTCAACGCACTGCTTAAAACCCTTGAAGAACCACCCGAGCATGCAATTTTCATTTTGGCCACAACCGAAGTGCACAAGCTTCCTGCAACCATTCTTTCACGTTGTCAGCGCTTCGACTTCAGAAGAATCGAGCCCGAAAAAATAACCGAAAGAATTAATTTCATAGCAAACGCCGAAGGCTTTAACATCACCCCCGAAGCCGCCGCTTTAATTGCCGCCGCGGCCGACGGCGGTATGCGAGATGCCCTTTCAATTTTAGACCTTTGCCTTTCCGCATCTAAAGACATAACCGAAGAAACGGTTGCCGAAGTGTGCGGAATGTCGGGCAACGAATATTTAAACAAACTTTCCGAAGCGGTAATTGCAGGCGACGCATCGGCGGCACTAAGCCTCATAGACGACCTTTACACAGGTTCTGTCGATATGATGCGCCTTGCGGTAGATTTAGCGGCCCATTTCCGTGATATAATGGTTGTAAAAACCGTATCAAGCGATAAAAAACCGGTTGTTTGCTCGGCCGCACAGCTTGAAATTTACAAGGAAAAGGCACAGCGCTTTAATATTAAAGACATTATGCGTGCGCAGGAACTGCTTTCGGTCTGCATTGCTTCAATGCAGTCGGCAAACCGCAGAAGTCTGCTTGAAATGACAATAATCAAGCTCTGCCGCCCCGAACTTTCAAGCGATATTGCTTCCCTTGAAAAAAGGGTAAGAGATTTAGAACTTGGCACACCTAAAAAGGTTGCGGCCGCATCGGCACCGGCCCCCGTAGCCGAAAAGCCACAGCCCGAAAAGGTGGAAGAAAAGCCCCAAAAGGCAGAAAAGGCGGCTCAACCAATGCCCGAGCCCGTGCCGCAGGACGAAGAAATACCCCTTCCCGAAGAAGACGAAGCGCCTGCCCCAATGGAAGCGCCTCTTACCGAAGAGCCATCTTCGGCCCCTGCCGATACCCCCATTGCCGAGTGGAGCGAAATTTTAAAAATCCTTTCAAAAACCGCACCCCTTATGCACGGTGTGCTTAACGGCTCCAAGGCCTATATTAACGGCCCTTATCTGTTAATAGATGCGCCCAACACGGGCTTTAAAAGCCTTGTAAACGGCGAAAATCCCGTTCACCGTGAAGCCATCAGACGTGCCGCAGAGCAGGTACTCGGCCAGACCTATAAGCTTGGCCCCTATAAGCCCAAAAGCGCCGAAGAAGATAACGACCCCCTTCGTGCCTTCGCAAATAAATTAAAGCAATTCAACGTATAGGAGTAAATAAAATGAAAGTAAGAATACCCAACCAGAACGGCGGAATGAGCCAACAGCAAATGCTTAAAAAGGTTCAGCAAATGCAGGAAGATATGGCAAACCTTCAGGCCGACTTAGATGAAAGAGAATACTCGGCAGAAGCCGGCGGCGGACTTGTAAGCGTAACCGTTACAGGCAAGCACGAGGTTAAGGCCGTAAACATCAAGCCCGAAGCGCTCGAAGAGTGCGAAGGCGACCCTGAAATGCTTGAAGACTTCCTTATTATTGCCCTTAACGAAGCCATTTCCAAAGCCATCGAAACGGGCGAAACCGAAATGGGCGCCATCACCAGCGGACTTAATATACCTGGCCTTCCGGGAATGTTCTAAAAATGGCGTATAATATAACTTCCTTAAACGAACTTACGGCGCAGTTTGAAAAACTGCCCGGAATAGGTAAAAAGACGGCTCAAAGGTTGGCGCTTTACGTTATAACCGCCCCCGAAGAGTACGCCAACCGCTTTGCCACCGCCCTTACAGATGCCAGGCGCAGAATACACCTTTGCCCAAGCTGTCAGTCGCTCACCGACCAGAATGAATGCTCGGTCTGCGCCGACCCCTTACGTGATAAAGGTGTTATTTGTGTTGTAAGCGACCCAAAAGACGTGCTTGCCTTTGAAAAAACACGTGAATACAAGGGCGTTTACCACGTGCTACACGGGGTAATTTCTCCCCTTGACGGCGTAGGCCCCGAAAGGCTTAAAATAAGGGAGCTTATGTCAAGGCTTACCGATAGCGGCATAAAAGAAGTAATAATGGCAACCGACCCAACGGTCGAAGGCGAAGCCACCGCAAGCTATATTGCAAGGCTTATAAAGCCAATGGGCATAAAAATAACACGCCTTGCCTACGGCGTGCCGGTCGGCGCCGACTTAGAATATGCCGACACCGTAACCCTTCAGCGTGCGCTTGAAGGCAGAAATGAAATTTAACCAAGGAAGGAATACAATGGTAACTCAAAAAGATATAGACAGAATTAACGAGCTTGCTCGCAAATCTAAAACCGAAGGCTTAACCGACGAAGAAAAGGCCGAGCAAAAAGCCCTTCGTGTAAAATATATCAACGGCTTCAAGGCAAGCCTTGAAAGTCAGCTTCAGGGCATCACCGTAGTAGAGCCCGACGGCTCCAAGCACAAGCTTGAAAAGAAAATTAAACAATGAAAATAGTTGTTTTAGAAGCAGGGGTAATGACTCCGGGCGGCCTTTCGCTCGACCCTTATAACCAGTTCGGCGAAGTAACCCTTTATCACACTACCCGTCAAGAGCAGGTTATAAATCGTATTGGCAATGCCGATGCAATTCTTTTAAACAAGCTTATAATTGATAAAACTGTTATGGACGCCTGCCCAAACCTTAAATATATAGGTCTTTTTGCAACGGGCTATAACACAATCGACGTAAAATATGCCGCGCAAAAGGGCATTACCGTCTGCAATGCAGGCAGTTATTCCACAAATGCCGTAGCACAGCATACCTTTGCGCTTATTTTAAATCATTTTAACCAAATTTCAAATTATCATAACGCAGTAAAGAATGGCGCTTGGGAAAAAAGTGAGCTTACCACCCTTTACGATTTTCCAACCGACGAGCTTTACGGCAAAACCATAGGCGTTGTCGGCTACGGACACATAGGCAAAAGGGTGGCAAAAATAGCAAAAGCCTTCGATATGAAGGTGCTGGTTTACACAAGAACGGTTAAGGAAGACGGCATAGCCACCTTCGTTTCGTTCGACGAACTACTTAAAAACAGCGATATTATTTCGCTCCACCTTCCCTTAACCGACCAAAGCCGCCATATTATGAACGCCGAAGCCTTTTCAAAATGCAAAAAAGGCGCACTTTTTATAAATACCGCAAGGGGCGGCCTTGTAGACGAGCCTGCCTTAAAGCAGGCGGTTGAAAGCGGTCGGCTTTCGGGCGCCGCACTCGATGCCATTACGGTAGAGCCAATGCGTAACTGCGTGCTTCAAGGGGTGCAAAATATTGTAATAACCCCCCACGCCGCCTGGGCGCCAATGTCTACAAGAATTAAGCTTTTAAATATAACGGTAGACTGCATTAAAGGCTACCTTAGCGGCAACCCAATAAATGTTGTATCGAAACTTTAGGAGATAAAATGAGTCATATACATTCCCACGGCGGACATCACCACGTCCATAGCGAAGAAGACAAAAAAGCGGTGTTAAACCGCATCGCACGTGCCGCAGGGCATCTTGAAAAGGTTAAAAATATGGTCGAAACAGATGCCGACTGCAGTGAAGTCTTAATTCAGCTTGCCGCCGTAAAATCTGCCCTTAACAATACGGGCAAAGTAATTCTTAAAAACCACATAGACCACTGCATTGTTGAAGCGGTCGAAAATGACGATATGCAGGCCATTGCCGCCCTTCACGATGCAATAGACAAATTCATAAAATAAAGGCAGGTAAAAATGAAAAGAATTTTCTCCCTAATCCTTGCAGTAGTTTTAATAGTAACTATCTGTAATACGGGTGTTTTTGGTATAAATTCGGCTGCCCTTACCGCAGGCGCTACCGTGTCGGTTCAGAATACCGCCGCTTGCGTGGGCAAAGAAATTCAAATAACCGTAAACTTCAGCACGGCCGACGGCGGCCCTATCTATGCGCTTGAAGCATATTTAAATTACGATTCAAATATACTCCAATTCGTTTCGGGCCAAAACAGTAATGCCGTAACGGCAGGTAAGGCAAAAATAGTTACCGCTTCGGGCGGACAAACAAGCATAACCGAAACCGTAACCTTTAAAACCTTAGCCCCGGGCTACAGCATAGTTTCGGTTTCCGATATTCTGTACGTTAGTGAAGAAGAAACCGAAATTGTAATGTCGGGCTCTTTTGTAGGCTTTACGGCTTCAAACCATATTTATAGCAGTGGGTACGATACCGCTTGTAACCAATGTGGCCACGTTCGTAAACCCCAAACAAGCGGCTGGTATTTAAACGGAACCTACTGGGTTTATTACGTAAACGGCTATCACGCAACGGGTTGGCAGTCCATTAATAACAATTGGTACTTTTTTGCCGAAAACGGCGAAATGTGTACGGGTTGGCAAACCATTAATAACCATTGGTACTATTTTTCAAGCAGCGGCAATATGCTTACAGGCTGGCAAACCATTAACAATAATAAGTACTACTTCACAAGCAGCGGTTATATGCTTACAGGCTGGGTGCAGTACGACGGTAGTTGGTATTATTTAGAAGAAAGCGGTAAAGCGGCGGTAGGCTTAAAGCTTATCGGTGAAGCCTGGTATTATTTCAATACGGCAGGCCAAATGATAACGGGTTGGCAAAAAATCGGTCAAAGCTGGTTTTTCTTCAGTTCCGGCGGCCACATGCTTACGGGCTGGCAGGAAATCAATTATAATAAGTACTATTTCCACGAGCTCGGCAATATGGCTGTAGGCTGGACCTTAATCGATAATGTCTGGTACTACTTTAGCGAAGCTGGTCTTATGCAGAACGGCTGGCAGCAAATCGACGGCATCTGGTACTATTTTATCGACGGTCAAATGCAAAAGGGTTGGCTGCAAATAGGCGGCGCCTGGTATTACTTTGACGGCGGCGCAATGGTAACGGGTTGGCAAAAAATCGACCAAAAATGGTTTTACTTCAATTCCGGCGGCCATAAGCAAACGGGTTGGCTACTGCTCGGCAGCACCTGGTACTACCTTGGCGATGGCGGCGAAATGGTAACCGGCAAAACCTACATTGGCGAATCTTGGTACTGTTTTGACCAAAACGGCGCAATGGTAACGGGTTGGTGCTTAATTGACGGTACCTGGTACTACTTCGGTCAGGGCGGACACATGCAAACGGGCTGGTTAAGGCTTGGCGAAAATTGGTACTACCTTGCCGAAAACGGCGAAATGCACACAGGCTGGCTGCTTATTGGCAACATTTGGTACTATATGAACGATGGTGGTCAAATGCTAACAGGCACCCACACCATCGACGGCATAAAGTACACCTTTAATGAGTACGGCGCAATGCAATAAAAAAGCACCCTTCGGGGTGCTTTTTTAAATGAAGGTTTGGCTTTGCCAAAATGATGCACCTTCGGTATGATGCCCGGCTTCGCCAAATGATGCTTTGCCTTACGGCAAAATTTATGTGTGCCTACGGCACGATTTAATTTATGCATAGCATAGATTTCATCCGCGTTAGCGGATTTCATCACGCAGTGATTTCATTCGTTTCACGATGGGAAACGGATTTCATTGCACCGCAGGTGCGCTACTCTTCCACCGAAACTTCTTCGGTATCGAAATTGACGGTGATTTTTGTGCCGTTGCTAAAGGTGGTGCGCTGAATTCTGCCGTCGGGCGACAAATATTCGTGGCGAACCATTGCGGCATAAGTAAGCTTTTCGGCGCTTTCGCAAACCTTAACGGTTTCGTCGATAGTTTCTTTGTCGGCATCAATTTTAAGGTAAAGCGGGTTACCGTTAAGCCAGGCGTGCGCATAGCCGCTGTCTTTACCGGTAATGCCCCAACCGCCACGGCTGCCCTTTGGTCCAATCCAGGGAATAACAACGCAGTCGTGGTAAACAAGGTTTAAAAGGGGAATTTGCCAACCAACAGGGTTAGATGCAGGTCCGCCAAGCCAATCGGTAAAATAGGGTGCGTGGTGGCAAAGCACCTGCGACGGTAAAATACAGTCTAAAATTTCTTCGGAAGAAGGAATAATACCCCTTGCCGTTAAAATGTCAAGACATTCACGGCGGTTTCTTGCACACTGCTGCCTTGTGGCAGGGTGCTCGGGCGAGAAGCACTCGTCAAGCTCCACTACCG
This sequence comes from Clostridia bacterium, assembly GCA_017381035.1. Taxonomy (GTDB): domain Bacteria; phylum Bacillota; class Clostridia; order Oscillospirales; family Acutalibacteraceae; genus SFWF01. The sequence goes on from JAFOCW010000026.1 coordinate 15,916, forward strand.
AAAACACGTCAAGGTATGCGGCTTCAATATTAATGCCAAGTTCACAGAAACGGTTATAGTTTCTGCGAACGTAGTCGGGCGCATTTTTAGAACATAAGAAGGAATGTTTTCCACCGTACCAGATAGAGCAGAAGGGATGACCGCCGTCGGCGTTCATTACCGCTTTATCAAAACTGAAATCGGGTGAGTCGTAATAAAAATCACGGTATTGGTCGTGAATACCGAAAATAAAGCCGACGCCCGTTACCGTTTCGGCAAGGTGTTTCATGCCTTCGGCTCCGCCTGCTGCTTCGTGCGGTGGGAACGGGTCGGTGTGCAGGTTGTCGTAGCCGTGCTTGCCCCAACCGTCAAAATGGGTGTAAGCCTTTTTGAGCCCCTTTTCGCTTAAAGCCTTAATTTGCTCTGCACGTTCATAAAAAGAGGTGTAGTTATCGTTCTTTTCGGGCTCGTCTTTGTGGTAATAGTCAGAATCGGGCGAAATGTGTGTTGCAATTCCCGTATGAATAACGGGGCAACCGAACAACTTTTGAACGTTGGGGTTTTTAATTACCTTTTCCTTAAGTGAAACAAAATTGCCCTTGGCCTTAACGTAATTTCTGTAAGACAGCGCAAAATCATTATAATCGCAATTTTCCATAAACCTATAAAGCATTCTTCTTGGGTAGGAAATATAGCCTAACGAAGTTACCCAAAGGGGAGCAACCTTTTCACCGTTTTCGTAGCGCAGCTCGTAGGTAACGTCAAAAGGTGTATCGTATATGGCAAGGTAGCCGGTGTTTTCACGCACCTGACCGAAAATGGGCATATAGCCGTCTCTTTCAAACACCTTTCCGTCGGAAAGACCAATCTTCGTTCCTGCAGGAACAAGACAGCCCTGCATACGTGAAAGCACGGTGTAGCAAAGGGGAAGGTTGGCGTCCGAAAGCTCGCCCTTATCGCCGAAGGCTTCGCCAAAATCGAAGGGGGCAGGGAAGGAAACCTTTTTAATTTCGCATTTTTCGTCCCCTGTAACTTCAAGGGTAAAATAAAGGTCGTCGGTTAAAACTTCAAGCTCGGCCTTGGTTTTAACGGTTATTTTGTGTTCGCCAAAATTAGTGTAAACGGCCGAAATTCCTTCGGTAACACCCGTCTTAAAAATGCCTTCTTCGGTGGGTGCAGGGAAGGGAGCTACCGTATCGTCCGAAAACAGAACGTAGGGGCGCTCGCTCATGTTCCACACAGCGCCGCCAATAACTACCGAATAGGCGCAGGCTTCGGGGTTGCCGCAAAGTGTTAAATTTTTACCTTTAATAATATAATCTGCCATAAATTCTCCTCCTTTAAAGGTGGTTTTTCAAGGCCATTATAGTATTTCTATCTGCAAAAAGCAACAACTAAAAATGCAAATATTCGTTATATTTTTAAATAAAAAAGCACATATTAATAAACTTTGTTTCAAAACCTTTAAATACCTTGATTTTTTCGGTATAGTAAAGTATAATACTTGTAATAAAGAGTAGAATGTTGTCTTCCTATGCATTTGGGGGGCAGCAGCTGCAAAATTTTTTGGAATTAAACACAGAACTGTATTTAAGGGGTGTTTATTAGTGGCAAAACCTAAAAAACATGAAAGTACAAAAAGTCTTGTCCGTGGAATAGAAGCAATTATAGAAGTATGCGTGCTTTCTGTAATTTATTACTTGTTCTGGGACATGTTTTATAACGAGGGTCCAACCCCCTTGTTCGAAGAAAAGGGTAAATACGTATTAATGGGCATTTACGGCGTTTTAGCATATATTTTCTGCAAAAATACCGACGGCTTCCAGTTTGGCGACCTTCGCCGTACAGATTTAGGCCTTGCTCAATGGATTGCAATGTTCATTACAAACTTCATAACCTATTTCCAGCTTTGCCTTATTGCAAACCACATGTTAAGTCCGCTTCCAATGTTGGCGCTTACCGTAATAGATGTATTGGTTACAACAATATTTGTGTATCTTTACGTTTACCTTTACCGCCACACCTACGCCCCCCGTCATATGATTATGATTTACGGTACCGATGCGGCCATAAGTTTAAAATTCAAGCTTGACCTGCGCTCCGATAAATATAATCTTACCAAAATTATGTCGGCCGACGAAGGAATAGATAAAATCTACGAAGAAATCGTTAAGTACGATGCTGTGGTTATAAACGACGTTCCTGCTCAGGTCAGAAACGATATACTTAAGTTCTGCTACGGGCACGAGCTTCGCGCATACGTTGTTCCCAAAATTACCGACGTATTTATTCGCGGTTCTAAGGACGTATCTCTTTTCGATACCCCCATCTTTTTGGTAAAGGGCACAGGCCTTTCGCTTACCCAGAAGTTTGTTAAAAGAGCAATGGACATTGTGCTTTGCGCAATTGCAATGATACCGGCGCTTCCCATTATGGGTATAATTGCCCTTGCAATAAAGCTTGAAGACGGCGGCCCCGTTTTCTACAAGCAAAAGCGTGCAACCTACGGCGGCAACGTGTTTGAAATACTTAAGTTCAGAAGTATGATTGTCGACGCCGAAAAGGAAGGCATTTCAATTCCTGCAACCGGCGAAGACCCAAGAATTACCAAGGTCGGCAAGGTTATACGTGCCATGCGTGTAGACGAGCTTCCCCAAATTATTAACATATTAAAGGGCGAAATGAGTATTGTAGGCCCCCGTCCCGAACGCATAGAGCACGACCAGGAATACACCAGCCAAATTCCCGAATTCCAGTATCGCTTAAAGGTTAAGGGCGGCCTTACCGGCTATGCACAAATCTACGGTAAGTACAACACCAGCGCTTACGATAAGCTTAGAATGGACCTTCTTTACATTGAAAACTATTCAATACTGCTTGACTTCAAGCTTATTCTTACAACTATCAGAATTATGTTCAGCAAGGAAAGCACCGAAGGCTTCGAAAAGGTTGCCGAAAACGAGCAACATATTAAAGAAGAAATTGAACAGCTTAAAAAAGGACAGTAAAAAAACAACCCCCATCGGCGAACCGATGGGGGTTTATTATGTTTAAATTATTCCATTACAATAGCAATTTTAACGCCGGTTAAGGAAATGTTCTTTTCCATAGCGTCAACGTACTGCTCTAAGGGGTAGTGGTCGGTTACAAGCTTTTCAATAGGAATATTCATTTCTTTAGCCTTCTTAATGAAGCCAAGAGTTTCAATATATTCGTTTGCGCTGTAAACCCAGGAACCAACAAGTGTAATTTCCTTGTTGCAAAGGTCGAAGTGGGGGTTCATTGTGCATTCGCCTGCATTTACAAAGAAGCCCATTTCGCAATAACCGCCGCCACGGCGAACGTACTTGTAAGCATCGGCTGCTGCCTGGGGAACGCCGGTGCACTGGAATACGAAGTCTGCGCCGAAGCCGTGAGTGAGTTCTGCAACACGTGCAACTCTTTCTTCAATGGTTTTAAGCTCACGGAAGTTAATAACTTCGGTAGCACCCATTTCTTTGGCTAAAGCAAGACGGGTGTCAACGCCGTCAACAGCAATAATGTTAACAACACCTGCAGCCTTTAAAACTGCAATTTGCATAAGACCGATAGGTCCGCAACCCTGAACTAAAACGGTAGAACCGAAGTTAATAAGGTTGGTAGATTCAGCACGGTTCATTGCGTGAACGCAAACGCAAGCAGGCTCGATAAGCATTCTTTCGTCAACAGACATACCGTTAACTACGAAAATAGAGGAGTTCTTACGAACAAGAATATGTTCAGCAAACCAACCGTTGTTGTGATGCTCTGCATCGTCTTCAATAAGACCGTAAACGCCAAGACCGGCGCAAAGGTTAGGAAGTTCGGGATAGCGGCGGCAGTAATCGCATTCGCCACAAAGAAGAACCGAAGTAACAACCTTGTCGCCAACTTTAATGGGGTCGCCCTTAGTGTCGGTGGTAACGCCTTCGCCGATAGCTACAACTTCACCTGTTCCTTCGTGTCCAAGAACGATTTCCTTATAGCCGAAGGGGTTGTAACGATATTCGTGAACGTCGGTTCCACAGATACCGCAGCCTTCTACCTTAACAAGAATTTCGCCCGGGCCGGGAGTAGGAATTTCGATGTCGCGGAGCTCAACAATAGCCTCGCCCTCAACACCGTCAACGATTTTCGGCTTAACAAGATAAGCCACTTTAGATGTTGCCATAGTAATACACTCCTTAAGTTTGTTAAATTTTTAGCAATCTGCTAATTAAATTATAACAAAACTATACACCTTTGTCAATGCTTGTATCTCCCTAAAAAGCGCAAAAAAGCGACTGTTTGGGACACGCTCCATAGGGCAATGTCGCTTAAAAATGTGAAATTTTTGCGATATTATGTGTTAAAAAGCCACGGCACGCGTCAGCGTTGCCGTGGCTTTTTGCCTTTACTACCACTAAAAATTTTCATTTTTAAGTGCTTCGCAGTTTTGTAATTTTCAAATTTATATTCGGGGCGAAGCCGAAAAATGCAGAAATACTGCCGTATTTCAAGGCTTTTCGGCAAGCCTTCGGATTAAATTTGTTTTCCAAAACCGATACTGCTCTATGGAGTGTGTCCCTTTCACAGTCGCTTTTAAAAATTAAAGTTTTGCCATAATCATATTGTCAATGGCATCGCGTACTCTTTGCATGGTAGCGGTGTCGTTAGCGCACTTTTCAAATACAATTTCGGCGCCGTATGCCTTTTCAATTGCGGCAACAACCTCTTCCTTGGAATAAAGGCTTTCGCAAAGCTTTAAAGCTCTTATATCTTCAAGACCTTGTCTGAAGGAAATAAGACGTAGGCTTTCAAGCGGCATACCGTGTCTGCCGGGGTAAACACTTGCAGCGTCGCCGCCACCTGCCCAGTTGCCTGCGTTACCGTTAAGAAGCGGGTCAATGTGGTCCCAAGAGAACTGGTTGTTATAGTAGTTATAACCCCAATGTAAGAAGCCTTCAAGACCGTACTTATACATTTGAACACCAAGGAAACGTGTACGTGCCGAATGCATTGCCATAAAGCGATTGCTGTAGCCTTCGTAGGGGTAGCAGCAGTAATATACCCAACGCTCTTTAATATCTTCTTCAAGGAAGGGAAGTACACGGTTAACCTGGGGAACGGGGTTTTCGCAAAGACCCTGCTGATAGTATTCAACGTGGCTTAATGCATCAAGAATTTTCCAACCCTTTAAAACGTCGGCAATGTTCTTGCGGTTAAGCTTGTACTGGGGAAGATGCTCTTCCCACGGTTCGTCGGAAATGTGGAAGTAAACCCTGTCCTTAAGTCCTCTGTTTTCAAAATATGTGGTAACCTCTTTAAGTAAAAGGTTAAGGAAGGTAACGTATTCTTCGCCTTCGGCAGGAGTTTCCCAACCGAAGATTTTTTTGTATTCGCCGTCAACAGTCGCCATTACCTTCGGGCACTTGAAGGCGCCCCACTGGGTGAACAGATGGTTGATTTCGAAATACTTAACGCCACAGTCTATAAGCATATTAACCCAACGGTCTAAAAGCGATAAATCGAAGGAGTAAACTCCCTTATTAACGCTTACCTGCACCAATTGGTTTGTGGTGCGCTCCCAGTCAACAGCGGTATCGAGCGGAGGGGTAAGAATGGGTGTTAAAATCATATTAATACCGTTATCAACTGCGGTCTTAACAAAGCGGCGGCAAATTTCAAAATGGCGGTCGCTCCAAACGTCAACGTCGTAATAATCTGCAAGGCAGTCGGCATAAAACCACTGTGTTACCTTGGTTTCCTGCTCGGGAAGGGCGGCGCCGATAACGTTAATTTCAATTTCGTTTTCGGTTGCAACCTCACCGTATTGGTTATAAAGCTTGAACTTTAAGGTGTGCTTTCCGGGTGCAAGATTGCCGTCGGCCTTAACGTCTACCCAAACAGGATGTATTTGCTGGTTTAAAACGGTAACAGCATTTGTGTGGTGAAGGGGTAAAAGAAGGTCGGGGTAAAGTCCGGGCTCGTTTCTTATGTAATCGGGGTCGAGCTCTGCGGCAAATTTAGGTGTAGGCTCAATGGGAACGTAGTTGGGAATGCACTCAACACTGCGGAATTTAACAAATTCTGCAAGGTCGCCTTCAACCTCTATTTTACCAACCATACGTGCAACTCTGGCTTCTTCTTCGTTATACGAAATAATCTGGAAAGAAGCGTCTATATTTTTGTAGGTGTTAATGCTTTTAATTTCGGCAAAATCGTCGTAATTGCTGTCGATAAAGCATTTTTCAAGTGAAGAAATTATTTTGGTTTTAAGCATAAATGTACATCCTTTCTACCCATATTAATATATGTACAAGTGCATTTTAACAGTTTAAATTTTAAAAGTCAATAAATAAAAAATCTTATTGACAAAAAGGCAATTTTTAGTTATAATCTTAAACTGATAGGCTATGTAAAGTGGGTACTTATCTCTATGGGTTTTCCGCTAAACTACATAACCGTACTAAAAATAAGGAGGGTTCAAAATGAAAAGAACTTACCAGCCTAAGAAGCTTCATCGTAAAAAGGAACACGGCTTCTTAAAAAGAATGGCAACAGCCAATGGCCGCAAGGTACTTGCAAGCCGCAGAGCTAAGGGCAGAAAGCAGCTCACACACTAATTAGATATGTACTGTTTTAAAAAACTGAAGCTCAATTTAGAGTTCAGACGAATTTACGGACGCGGAAGGTCATTTGTTCAGCCCGCGTTCGTAGCCTATGCCCTTAAAAACAAATCAGGCAACGTTCGCCTTGGAATTACTGTAAGTAAAAAAATAGGTGGTGCGGTTCAGCGTAACCGTGCAAAAAGACTGCTCACTGCCGCCTTCAGTCAGGTTGCGGGCGAGCTTTGTTCGGGTTATGATTTTGTTTTGGTTGCCCGAACCAGAATTTTAAAAACCAAAAGTACCGAAATAGCCGCCTCTTTAAGAAAATTCTTAACCGAGGAAGGTATAATTAAAAACAATGCGTAATCTACTCATTTCGCTTGTGCGTTTTTATCAAAAACACATTTCGCCTCAAAAAATACCGTGCTGCAGGTTTCACCCTGTTTGCTCAAGCTATGCTATCGAGGCGCTTCAAACCCACGGAGCAATAAAAGGCTCACTGCTTGCAATTTACCGAATTTTGCGGTGCAATCCGCTGTGCAAGGGCGGCTATGACCCTGTACCGCCAAAAAAACACAAAAAATAGGCCGTCGGAATTTTTTCCGACCGGATGGTGAATAAATTGGAATGGCTATTTAGAATTATTAACATCCCCTTAAGCTACATCCTTAACTTCTTTGCAGATTTTATGGGTAACAGCTTTGCGGCGGCGGTTTTTGTATTTACTATATTCATAAACCTCGCCATGATTCCGCTTACCATGAAAAGCCAAAAGGCTTCTGTTGGTCAAATGCGAATCAAACCCAAGCTCGACGAGCTTAAAAAGAAATACGGCGACGATAAGCAGCGTTATTCGCAAGAAATGCAAAAGCTTTATCAGGAAGAAAACATTTCAATGTCTGGCGGTTGTCTTCCCATGCTCATCCGTCTTCCCATTATGTTTTCTATCTACTACCTTATCACCCAGCCCTTAACCTATCTTATGAAGGTTCCTGCCGATGTTATAAACAAGGTTGGCGAAGCCTTAAAGTTAGAGTCGGGCAACTATACAAGAGAACTTACTATTATCGATGCAGTAACCAAAGATAATTCTTTATCAACAGAAATTGCCGGCAAGTTAAACGACATTAACTTCAGCCTTTTCGGTCTTGACCTTACCCAGACCCCTAAGTTTTCCATTAACATTTTAAACGATTTCGAATGGATTTGGTTAATCCCCATCGGCGCCTTCTTGGCACAAATGTTAACTTCGGTAATTTCTCTTAAAATTCAAAAGAAAATCAATCCCGATGCCCCCTCCATGAGCGGTATGATGCTTACAATGCCCTTAATCTCTTTATTTATCGGCTTCACCGTACCTGCAGGTGTGGGCTTCTATTGGGCATGCTCCAGCCTTATCGGCGGTCTTTTACAGTCGGGCATTCAGTATTATTACGGTCCCCAAAAAATGTTGGCCAACGAAAGAGCAAAAGAAATTATCACAATTTTCGATAATGAAAAGAAGTATATCGACAAGCGCTTAGATAAAAGCGGCGACAAATAGAAAGAAGGTTTCCCCTTGGTTAAAGAATATATAGGTGAGGGTACCGACCTTTTAGAAGCAACCTCTGCGGCTAAAGAAGGTCTTATGGCTACTCTCGGTCTTAAAGACGACGACAATATAAACATTGAAATTATTTCCGAATTCAAAAAGAAAACTTTAGGCCTTTTCGGTGGCTCTATGGCAAAGGTAAGAGCATTCATTGAACTTCCCGACCCCAAGCCCGAAAAGAAAAAGGCTCCCAAAAAAGCCGAGGCTAAAAAGCCCGAAAAAAAGGCAGAGCCCAAGAAAACCGAAAAGAAGGCAGAAGATAAGGCAGAAGTTAAAGCCGAAAGCGAGCTTAACCTTATTCCCGAAGAGCAGTTAGAAAAGGGCAGCAGTGCCGCTCTTGCCGCCGCATACATCAAAACCGTAATGCAGGGCCTTGGTTGCGAAAATGTAACCGTTTCTGCCGCCATAGTAGATAATGCAATTTACCTTCAGTTAGACGGTGAAAAGCTTGGCGTGGTTATAGGCAGAAGAGGCGAAACCTTAGATGCGCTTCAGTACTTAACTTCACTTGCCGCAAACACCGGCAACGGCTACCAAAAGGTAACCCTTAACATTGGCAACTACCGTGAAAAGCGTGAGCAAACCCTTATCTCGCTTGCTAAAAAGGTTTCGGCTCAGGTACTCGCTAACGGCAGAAGCCGTGCGCTTGAACCTATGAATCCTTACGAGCGCCGCATCATTCACACCGCCGTACAGGAAATTGAAGGTGTGGTTTCCAACTCTATTGGCGAGGGTTCGGGCCGCCGTGTTGTTATTGCAACCGTAGACGGCGACAAAAACCCCAGAATAAGAGATAACCGCAGGTCAAGACATCACGACCGCAAGCCTTCAAGAACCGTGGCATCCACCCCCACAAGAGAGCCTAAGAAAGACTCGGGCGATACCCCGCTTTACGGCAGAATTAAATAGTTAAAAAAATTACACCCCTGCAGGTTTTGCAGGGGTGTTTTTATGTTTAGTGATATTGACAAAGGGCTAATAAAACCGTATAATTTTATAGTAATAAAAAAGGAAAGGGGGCGGTGCCGTATGCTGTTAGAAGCCACAAATCTTTCAAAAAGCTTTGGCGAAAGAACGCTTTTTTCGGGCGGCTGTTTTAAAGTAGAGCCGGGCGAAAAAATTGGCGTTATCGGCTCTAACGGTTGCGGCAAAACCACCCTTTTTAACATAATTACGGGGGCAGATACCGCAAGCACAGGCGGTATTGTTAAGGCAAAAGGTGTAACTATTGGTTTTTTAAGCCAGTTCGCCTGCAAAGACAGCACCCTTTCCTGTTTTGACGAAGCGCTTAAGGTATTTTCCCACTTAATAGAGCTTGAAAACCAGATTGAAGAACTGCACACCGCCCTTGAAACCAACCCCGACCCTGCCTTAATAGAAAAAGAAGCGCAAAAAAGGGAAGAGTTTCAGTCGCTCGGCGGTCTTACCTATAAGGCACGTACCCGTAGCGCCCTTATTGGCATTGGTTTTAGCGAAGCCGAGCTCGACTTCAGCGTGGCCAAGCTTTCGGGCGGCCAAAAAAGCAAAATAGAGCTTTGTAAGCTGCTGCTTTCTTCGCCCGACGTTATGCTGTTGGACGAGCCTACAAACCACTTAGACATTGAAGCTACCGAATGGCTCGATAGCTTTATTGCAACAAGTAAAAGTGCGGCGGTCATTATTTCGCACGACCGCTACTTTTTAGACCGTGTTGCAAACAAAATAATTGCAATTGAATACGGCAAAATAACAACATATAACGGCAACTATTCAAAATACCTTGCGGTTAAAGAACAGCGTGAAGAAGCCGTTTATAATGAATATAAAAACACCATGCGTGAAGTCCACCGAATAGAAGGCATTATTAAACAGCAACGTCAGTGGAACCGCGAAAAAAATATAAAAACGGCCGAAAGCCGTCAAAAGCAAATCGACCGCATTTTAAGCGAACTTGAAATTCCCGAAAGCGAGCAACCCGATATTACCGTAAGTTTTACGGCCGAAGGTCATTGCTCTAATACCGTTTTGACGGTTATAAACGCCGAAAAACACTTCGATAACAAGACCCTTTATAAAGATGCTTCCTTTACGCTTACAAAGGGTGAGTGTGTGGCAATAATCGGCCCCAACGGTTGCGGAAAAACCACCCTTATTAAAGAAATAAAGTCAGGCCTTGGCAAGCTCGGTGTCGGCGTAAGCATAGGCTATTTCGACCAGCACGGCCAAACGCTGTCCGATACAAAAACCGTTTTTGACCAACTGCGAGATACCTTCCCAAACAAAACCAATACCGAAATACGCTCGGCGCTTGCGTTGTTCCTTTTTAAAGGGGAAGACGTATTTAAGGAAATAGGTACGCTCAGCGGCGGCGAAAAAGCAAGGGTAGCCCTTTGCGAATTAATGCTTAAAAAAGATAATTTTTTACTTCTTGACGAGCCTACAAACCATTTAGACTTAGCCTCGCGCGAGGTGCTTGAAAACGCCCTTAGCGATTATACGGGTACAATTCTTGCCGTTTCGCACGACCGATATTTTATTAATAAGCTTTCCGACCGCATTTTATATTTTAAGAACAACACCCTTAAGGAATTCGGCGGCAATTACGACGAATATGCCGAAAGCCTTAAGCAAAAAACTGAAACTGCAAAACCCGAAAAGCAGGTGGGCGCAGGCGGTGCTTCATATAAGCAGGCTTTGGCCGAAGCCGCAAAAATGCGCAAACTTAAAACACAGCTTTCTAAAACCGAAGCCGAAATTGAGGAGCTTGAAGGCATTGAAGCATCTCTTGAAGAAAAGCTTAATTCGCCCGAAATTGTGGCCGATTACCAAAAACTTGCCGAAATTACAAGCGAGCTCGATTCAGTTAAAGAAAAACTACTTGCCGCTATGGAGCTGTGGGAGCAGCTTGCAAGCGAAGTTACATAATTGCGCATAGTGTTAAAAGCTCCCTTACCGACCTATAGCCGTTTTGGCAGTCGCCCTTAGGGTCAAGCAGCACGGTAAAGGACGGTTTAAAATATTTTTGCAAAAACCATTCGGCAATACCTTCGGGCCAAACTTCTTTAGAGCCGCAGGCCATACCTAAAGCCGAGCAGGAAAGCATAATCTCTGCCATTCTGCCGCTTCTTTTAGGCATACTAGTAGAATTTGGCAGCACAATTTTGTTGTCCCCCTTATCGAAGACTATAAGGTGCCGTATGTTGCCGTTTTCCGCAAGAGTTAAAAGCGCATTGCTTTCGGGTTCGGTGTGTGGATGTGTACAAAACACCTTGTTAATATCGGAACCTCTTGCGTTTAAAGTAAAAGCGGAGCAATCTTTTTTTGCAAGCCGTGCGGCAGAAATCGGCACGCCGTGCAAGGCGCTATTCCCGTTAGCTGCAATTTCACAACCGTCGGGGTTAAGGCAGGGTATAACAATAAGCCCCCTGCCGTCAAAGGCTCGCCGAACCTTAAGCCCTTCAATAACACCGTCGTTTAAAAATGCTTCGCATACTTCGCCCAAAAAGGTATAAAGATATGTAGAAGTAAAATGTGCGTTTCCGTGAATACCGCCCACAAAAAGCGAATATTCATCCGTCTTACCAATAATAAATGCGGTAATTTCACGCCCCATAACGCTTTTGCCAATGGTGTGGGCCGAAATAAAAGGGTATCGCCTTAAAAGGTTATATCTTGACTGTATTGCTTCAAAATAATCGTAGGGTTTAAGTAGTAATGGTTCCACTATTATCGCCGTCCTATTTTTTAATTTATAAAATATATGCTAAAAGGAAGACTGTTATGAATCTTGAAGAAAAGCAGGTAAACTCCACACAACTTTATAACGGCAGAATAATTAAACTTTATAACGACGAAATCACCCTGCCCGACGGAAACGGAGCCTACCGTGAATACGTAAGGCACCCGGGCGGAGTTTGCGTTGTCCCCTTAACCGACAAAAACGAAGTTATGCTTGTTCGTCAGTACCGTTACGTCTACGGGCAGGAAATAATAGAAATTCCTGCAGGTAAAAGGGACAGCAGCGAAGAAGATACCCTTGAAGGCGCTAAAAGAGAGCTTAAGGAAGAGCTTGGAATTACGGCCGAAAAATTCATCTTTTTGGGCGAACTCTACCCAACCCCCGGTTATACCGACGAGGTACTTTATATGTATGCCGCAAGGGGACTTTCGTTTGGCTCTACCTGCCCCGACGAAGACGAGTTCATAGAACCCGAAAAAATTCATATTAATACCCTTACCGATATGATAATGAAGGGCGAAATAAAGGATGCAAAAACGGTGGCCGCCGTTTTAAAAACAAAAATACTGCTTGAACAAAACAAGCTGTAAATGTATAATATAAAAAACTAAAAAGAGGTGCAAAAATGAAACTTAATTACAAAAGAGTTTTGCTTGTAGGTATGGCATTTTTCTTAATTTCGGCCTTCTGGCAAGCCTACGACGCAATAACACCCCTAATTCTTACCAACCACTTCGGTCTGCCGCAGTCGGTGTCGGGTGCGGTAATGTCCATCGACAACGTCTTAGCGGTATTTATGCTGCCAATTTTCGGCGCCCTGTCCGATAAGAAGAATACGCGCTTCGGCAAGCGCACACCCTTTATATTTTTCGGTACAATTGCGGCGGTAATTTCCTTCTTCTGCCTTACCTTTATTGATAACTATCAGTTGTCGTTAATAGTAAAAGAAGGCATACCCGAAATGGTAAACCTTACCGACGAAGCCACCAAAGCTTTAGCCAGAGAGCAGGCTTTAAAATTAACCCTTGCTAATCCCTGGCCACTTATAGGCTTTATTGCAACCCTTTTGGTAGTGCTTATTTCAATGGCAACCTTCCGTTCACCTGCCGTAGCATTAATGCCCGACGTTACCGTAAAACCCCTTCGTTCAAAGGCAAATGCAATAATTAACCTTACGGGAACGGCAGGCGGTATAATCGTGCTTATTTTGGGTATGGTTTTTGCAACCTCTAAAAATTTGTATATGCAGTATACCGGCTACGTTGGCGCTGTTTGCGGCGTTATGCTTTTAGGCTTTATTGTTTTCTTACTAACCGTTAAGGAAAAGAAATGGGCCAAGGAAATGGAAGAAGATACCATTCGTTACGGTATTGAAGATGTGGCCGACTCATCGGAAGAAAAGGGAAGCGGTCTTACAAAGCCCGAACTTAAATCTTTGCTTTTAATACTCGCGTCGGTTGCCCTTTGGTATATCGGCTACAACTCCATTACAAGCAAATATTCGGTTTATGCCACCAACATTTTAGGCTTCGACTATAACTTTACGCTTATTGTGGCTCAGGCGGCGGCAATAGTATCTTATATTCCCGTTGGTATCATTGCTTCAAAAATCGGCAGAAGAAAAACTATTTTAGCAGGTGTTCTAATTCTGGCTACCGCCTTCTCTATTGGTTTTTTCATCACACCCACAACACCCGAAGTAATTATGTACCCCGTATTTTCGCTTGCGGGCATCGGCTGGGCAACCATTAACGTAAACTCCTTCCCCATGGTTGTAGAGCTTGCCAAAAAGGGCGATACGGGCAAATACACCGGCTACTATTACACCGCATCAATGGCAGCGCAAATTGTTGCACCCATTCTTTCGGGCATTCTTTACGACGCTATCGGTATGCGCTACGTATTCTTCACCTTCGGCGCACTTTTCGTGTTCGGCTCGTTTGTTACAATGTTCTTTGTAAAACACGGCGACTCAAAACCCATTGCCGCAAAAAGCAAGCTTGAACAGCTCGATGTAGATTAATAAATAAAACAGAAAAGCACCAACTTTTTTAGTTGGTGCTTTTCCTTTTGAAGAGGAATGAAAATGAATATGACAAAAAATTAGTTATGGTTAGTATTGTAAGAATTATCGGCAAAAGTCTGGCGGAAAAGGCGCTTTAAATAAGACCAAACCTTTCTTTCGGTATCGGCAAAGCGGTCTTCAAAAATAAGGCCGTATATAATGAATGCGGCAACTGCTATTTCAAATAAAGTCTGTAAAACAAAGCGAATTTCCATAATTTCCTCCTACCGAACATTTGTTCGTTTTCTACATTATAGCAGACAAAATGCCGTTTGTCAACTATTTTTAACAATTTTTTTAATGTTTTTTTGCCTTAGCTTTAATTACATTATATTCCCGTCGGTGTCCAAGTATACGGACATTGCGATTTTTTTGCAAAAAAAATAAAGCCCTGTTTTTACAGGGCTTAAATTTATTTTTATTCCTTCTCGCAGTAAATAACTGTTACGTCGGGATGCATCTGAAGAATGGATGCGGGAACTTCGGGTGTAATGGGGCCGAAGAAAGCCTTTTCCATAATTTCCTTTTTCTTTGCTCCGTTAGCAATAAGAAGAACTCTTTTTGCTTGCATAATTGAACCCATACCCATTGTAATTGCGGTGGTGGGAACTTCATCACGTGAAGCGAAGAAACGTGAGTTTGCTTCAATAGTGGATTCATGAAGCTTTACAAGGTGAGTTTCCTTTGTGAAGAAGCTGTCGGGCTCGTTAAAGCCGATATGTCCGTCAAGACCGATACCAAGAAGCTGAATGTCGATTCCGCCAAGCGCTTTAATATGGTTGTCGTAAGCTTCGCCTTCGGCGGCAGGGTCGGCTGCAAGTCCGTTGGGAACGAAGGTGCGGCTTTTGTCAATGTTAACTCTGTCGAAAAGGTTTTTGTTCATAAAGTAACGGTAGCTCTGGTCGTTAGAGCCGTCAAGGCCAACGTACTCGTCAAGGTTAACCGAAGTAACACGGCTGAAATCAAGCTCGCCGTTTTCGTACATTTCGGTAAGTCTGTCGTAGGTGCCAACAGGGCTTGAACCGGTAGCAAGACCTAAAACGCAGTCGGGCTTTAGGGTTACAACCGAAGCAATAATTTGGGCAGCCTTACGGCTAAGCTCTTTGTAAGAGTCAACAACAATGTAATTCATAAGAACAACTCCTTATATATTAAATGTATTTTTTAACAATATCTTTCATAACCTGCCATTTGCGGTTCATATCACGTACAAGCTCAATTTGTGTTCTTGCACGGTCAAGGTTGTGGCCGGGGTAGTTTGTTTTGAAATAAACGTCTCCCTGCAGATAGTCGGTTAAAAAGCGCATACCACATTCAATGGTCATCATTTTAGCGCCTTCGGGTAACAGCATAACTTCATCTTCGGTAAGACCGCCGGCGCAACCTTTAAGGAAGCCTCTTGTGTAAACGTCGAAGAGCTCAAGGTCAAGGCTGACCTTTGTTAAATCTCTTTCGTCTTCGGCGGCGGTGTTTGCACCAAAACGAATGGCATCGCCAAAATCGTTAACCGAAAAGCCGGGCATAACGGTATCGAGGTCAATAACACGTACAGCCTTTCTTGTGGCGGCATCGAGCATAACGTTGTTGGTTTTTGTGTCGTTATGGGTTACACGAATGGGAAGCTTGCCTTCCTTATTTGCGTTAAACAATACGGGGTAGAAGTCTTTTTCACTTTTAAAGAAAGCAATTTCTTCTTCTACGTCCACTCTTCTGCCAAACTTATCTTCTTCTACTGCCTTTAGGAAGGTTTCGTAGCGAAGGGGAGTGTTGTGGAAGTTTTTAATGGTTTCAAAAAGGGTGTCTACGGGGAAATCGCTTAGCTGGCGCTGGAAATTACCAAAACCGTATGCACACTGCTCAAATTCATCTAAACTATCGAAACGTTCAAGACAAACAACGTCGTCAAGGAAGTCTGACATTCTCCAGCAAACGCCTTCGCCGTCGATATGATAGTATTTACCGTCCTTAGTGGGAATAAGGGTTATAACGGCCTTGGGGTCGTTGGTTTTTGTTTTAAGGAAGGTTGTAATTTTATAAATATTATCAACAAGCTGGGGGCCGTCGGGGAAAACGTTTTTATTTATGGCCTGAAGTAAGTAACGTGTTACTTTGCCTTCATTTTGGGTGTTAACAACAAAGGTGTGGTTAACAAGGCCGTTGCCGCAGGGAGCTATAGAGGTTGCTTTGCCGTCAGTACAGAACTTGGCGACAATTTTGTTTATATCAGCCATACGTATACTCCTATATGGAATTATATTAGTTATATTATCTATTCTAATGCATAACTGCAAAAAAATCAACCTTAATTAATTTAATAGCATTTTTTGCGCAAAAAATGGAAAGCAGTGTTACCTGCTTTCCACAAAATTATTCTTCAAGTCTTGATTTAAAGTATTTGCCTATATCTGCAGTAAGGCGCAAAGCCGACAGCTGTAACTCTTCGGTGGGAAAGCTCTTTTCAAAGTTGCCCGACTCAAAGGTAATATCGCCCTTGTAGCCTATTTTTTTAAGGCTTTCTAACATTTCGTCGTAGTTTACACAGCCAAGGAAGGGTATGGTGTGGGCGTCGCTTTGGGGGTAAACGTCGTGAATATGTAAAGCGGCAATGCGGTCGGCGCCCATAGTTTCAATAATACGGGGAATGTTTTCGCCCGTTAAAATTGTGTGTCCAATATCAAGACAGCCCTTCATATAAGGCGAGTTTATCATATCAATATATTCGCAGAACTCTTCAGCCCAAGAACAAGTGCTTGGAATAATTACGTGGCTTACGGGTCTTACGTTCCACATGTTTTCGGTTAATATAACAATGTTGAACTTTTCTGCATAGGGAAGCAAATCGTTATAAAAACGGTAGTTAATTTCTTTAAGCTCGTCCTTATAATAAGGATGATATTTAAACTGCATTGGGTGAATAACAATACCCTTAGCACCAAGAATAGAAGCAATTTCCATACTTCTTACCGTCTTTTTAAAAAGGTCGGTGTCGGGGGTTGCATCGCCGTACTGCGAGCCAAAAGGTGCGTGGGACTGGTTGCAGGGAAGACCGATTTTATCGGCAAACTCTCGAAGTGCGTATGCCTTTTCACGATAATCGTCGCCTGCGAATTCAGGGGTTATTTTAATTTCCCCTCCACCGTCAAGGTTTAAATCAAACGCGGTAAAGCCGGCCTGTTTTAAAAGCTCAATATTCTTTTCGTAGCCAACCTTACTTCTTAGCGCTGTACTTGTTGATATAAACATAAAATTCTCTCCCTTTAAAGATATTTTATACTTGCATTATAATACCCTTATTGCTAAAAGTAAAGAAAAAGAAGGCCTGAAATAGCCTTCTTTTTCTTTAACTTTTTTGTTTAAATTTTTATTACGCTACATATTTACAAAAGAAAATATTGGCTATTGCCACAAAAAGTGAATTGCCGCCTATTCTGTAAAAAACAGCATTTTCACTGCAAACGTGTAAAAAGACTTCTTTTATTGCCTTAAAGAACAGCAGTATTTGGGTTATACCGCTTGAATCTTCGGTAAAATAGGTTACAGCAGGTTCAACAAGGGGAACAAACTGAATGCCTAAAAATATAACCATAGCCAAAAACACAAGCAAAAGAAAGGTGTTTGTATAATATATTGGAGTTTTTTCAAATTCGCAAGGCTCGCCGATTATTTTTTCAATAAGCTTTTTGCCAAGACCCCATATAAACGTTAACATAAATACTCCGACCAAAACCGTCAGACCTAAATCTAAAATTTCACCAATAAAATCAATAATTTCTGTTAAGAACGGTACTTTACCTAAAAAATAATATATAACCGTTAAAATTAAATCAAACAGGCACATAGCAGCTAAAGAGAGTAAGGTGGTAATTACTGCTATTGGCCAGGTTAATACTTTTTTCATACAAATTCTCCCAAAATAAAAATGCGCTACCGAAATGATAGCACATTTTCTTTTGCATTTCAACGAATATCAGAATTATTCCTTTTCGAATGCGTCTTTTCCGAGCGAGCAAACGGGGCAAACCCAGTCTTCAGGAACGTTTTCCCAGGGTGTGCCGGGTGCAACGCCGTTTTCGGGGTCGCCAAGCTCGGGGTCATAAACGTAGCCGCAAGGGCAAACATATTTTTCCATAGTAATTCTCCTTATTGTTTTTTTATAGTGTATTCTTAAATTCCGTAATTATTCTTTTTTCGGTAAAAGGCCGCATAGAAATACGCGGCCTTCACCTTAGGTTTTACATGAACAGCAATCGCTGCTTTTTGTGTTATTGAATCATTTGAAATATCTTGCAAGGAGGCCTTCAAATGCCTTGCCGTGGCGAGCCTCGTCACGTGCCATTTCGTGAACGGTATCGTGAATAGCGTCAAGACCAAGTTCCTTAGCAAGTTTAGCAAGCTCGAACTTGCCTGCAGTAGCGCCGTTTTCAGCGTCTACACGCATTTCAAGATTCTTCTTGGTAGAGTCGGTTACAACTTCGCCTAAAAGCTCTGCAAACTTAGCGGCATGTTCAGCCTCTTCGTAAGCGGCCTTTTCCCAGTAAAGACCAATTTCGGGGTAACCTTCACGGTGTGCAACACGTGCCATTGCAAGGTACATACCTACTTCAGAGCATTCACCTTCGAAATTGCAGCGTAAACCTTCAATAATTCTTTCGTCAACGCCCTTGGCTACGCCAACAACGTGCTCGGCGGCCCAAACCTTTTCTTCGGACTGCTCTTTAAATTTTTCAGCCTTTACTTTACAAATGGGGCACATTTCAGGTGCGCTGTCGCCTTCGTGAACGTAACCGCATACAGTACAAACAAACTTTTTCATAATTTTATTCCTCCAAAAAAATAATTTAATTAGTTTTTGTCTTTAAGACATTCTTTGCATATACCGGTAAAAGTATATGTAACCGAGTGAACTTCAAATCCGTGATTCGCTTCGGCCGTTTTTAGCGCATCGCTTGGGTCGAAGGGAATGTCGGAAATTGCTTCACAGCTTTTGCAGTAAAAATGACTGTGGGGGGTTGTGTCGCCGTCGAAATGCTCGCAGGCGTCGCCAACAGGTACTTTTACTATCATACCTTCCTTTTCAAGAGCCGCCAGGTTTCTGTAAACCGTACCAAGTGAAATATTAGGTATTTGTATTCGTACTCGGTCGTAAATCCAGGCGGCCGACGGATGAGAAGTAGTGTTTTTAAGAACGCTTATTATTGCTTCTCTTTGCCTTGAATAATTCACTGTTTTACAGCTCCTTTCGAGAAATCAGTAATCTTTACTAATTTTATTATAGCGCAAATTTTTCATTTGTCAAGTTTTTTATTTACTTTTTTTAAAAAAATGTTATAATATGTTTAGTTCAATTAACAATATGAAAGGGAGGCGTATATATATGAAGGAACAGCGAATATCATCTTCTGTTATAAAAAGGCTCCCACGTTATTATCGTTTTTTGGGCGAGCTTAAAAAACAGGGCATCACCCGCATTTCGTCGGGCGAGCTTGCCGCACGCATGAAACTTACCGCCAGCCAAATAAGGCAAGACCTTAACAATTTCGGTGGCTTCGGTCAGCAGGGCTACGGCTACAACGTCGAAATGCTGTACGACGAAATAGGCGAAATTTTGGGCCTTAGCTCACTTACGTCGGCCGTAATGCTTGGTATTGGTAAGCTTGGCGTAGTTGTTGCCGAGAATATGGATTTTAAAAAGCAGGGCTTCAAGCTTGTGGGTGCTTTCGACGTCAGCGAAGAAGTCATAGGTAAAACGGTTGCAGGTATTAAGGTGCAAAATTTAAGCGAGCTCGAAGTTTTTTGCAAAAAGCACAAGCCAAAGGCCGCCTTTATGTGCGTACCTTCTTCGGCCGCACCCGAACTTGCCGAAAAGCTAATTGAACTTGGTGTTGTGGGCTTCTGGAACTTCTCTCATTACGATATCAGGCTTAAGCACCCCGACGTATTTGTTGAAAATGTCCATTTTGGCGATAGTCTAATGCGTCTTTCCTATAAAATTAAAAATTCATAAAAGTAAAATCACCGCAAATACTATTTGCGGTGATTTTTTTATGTTTATAACGGTATACCGTACCATCATATTATATATAGTGGTGATTATCAGCATACGGCTTATGGGCAAAAGGCAGATAGGCGATATGCAACCGAGCGAGCTTGTAATAACCCTGCTTATTTCTGAAATTGCGGCAATGCCGCTTCAGGACACCGACCAACCCATACTGTTTGGTATTTCGGCTATATTTACAATAGTTTTAATTGAAATTCTGGTATCTATAATTGCGCTTAAAAGCTTTTTCGTGCGTAAAATGCTTTCGGGCAAAAGCGCCATTTTAATAAAGGACGGCATAATTGACCAAAAGGAGCTTAAAAAGGTAAGAATGACGGTGCTTGACCTTGTGGAAATGCTGAGGGGTCAGCAGGTTTTCGATATAAACACGGTTTCCTTCGCAGTGCTTGAAACGGGCGGAAGCCTGAGTGTTTTGCTCAAAAGTAAGGAACAGCCTGCAACCGTCGGGGATGTAAAGGTGCAAAAGGGGCCTGCGGAACTACCTCTTCCGGTTATAAGCGACGGAAAAATACTGGCAGAATCGCTAACTGCGCTGGGAATAGATGAAAGTGCTGTTACTGTAAAGCTTGCTAAAAGGGGAATAAGACCAAGGGATGTTTTCTTAATGACCCTTGACAGCGCAGGAAAATCTGAAATAGTTAAAAAGGAGAATATATAAATGAAGCGGCTGTTAGTAAGCGTAATAATTCTTGGGGCCGTGCTGTTCGTTTGCTTTTTAGGGGTAAGGTTTGCAACCGACTCATACGAAAAAATCACCGAGCAGTTAATGCTCGGTGAAAAGAGTATAGAAAACGGTGAATATGCTAAGGCCAAAATCCACTGCGAAAAGGCCGAAAAACTGTATACCGAGCGCGAGCAGCTTATGGCAGCCTTCGTTAATCACGGTATACTCGATGAAATAGGACAGGCGCTTGCAGGGGTTGCGCCGCTTGCCGATAAAGACAGTGTGCCCGAATTTTTAAGCCTTTGCAGCGAAGCCAAGGTGGCCCTTACCCACCTTAGAAACGACCATATATTTATAATAGGTAATCTGTTTTAGGAACGGTCCCCCCGTCGCTCCCACCATTCAGGACAGTCGCACTCTGCGGGGAAGTTTTCGCTCCAGCCTATAAGGCACGCGGTAAGCGGGCCTATGCTAAGGCTTTCGGGGCTTATTGCCGAACGGCGCATAATATCGTTTGGAAAAAGCTTTCCGCAAAGCTTATAACGCTCTGTGTAAATGCCCTTGTCATCGTAAAGGTCGGCGGCGCCGAAAAGGTGTAGTAGTTCGTGCAGAACCGAAGAACCAATGTAATCTTGCCCGTTTTCATTTTCCGAAAAGGCAACCACGTATTCTAAAGCGTTATAATTATCGTAAACCGAATCGTATACCGCATAGGCTCTGCCGGGTTTGTTTAGTACTATTACGTAGGCAATTTGCTTTACTTCAAGGTTGTATTTAAGCATTGCGTGCATTAAATCGGCGTTGGTGTACCCCAAGGTTTTTGCAGTTTGCTCTAAAATATCGTTATTGCTTGCCGAAACAAAAGCCGAGTTTACCTTGCCGTTATACCGTGGCTGTGTTTTAAGGTCTTGGCGCGTTGTGTACTGACCGCTTTGAAGGTCAAGCTCAATATTTCTTTTTTCGGCCTGACCCGATAAATAATTAATGGATGGGAAATATTTTTTGCCGTAAAACTCTGTGCGGGCTTCTTCGTTCCAACTGCTTTCATCGTCGTCAAGAAAAATTACAAGGGTATAAACCTTGCCCGTAAGCTTTTTGCACACACCAATATCGGTGAAGCCGTAAGCGGTTATTCCGTCAGAGTATTTAAATTCGTGAGGCAAAATTTTTTCGTCGGCAGTTGTGTTGCAACCCGAAAAAAGCAAAATTAAACACAAAATTAAGGGAAATATTTTTATAAAAATTTTATTAATATGCAGCATAAAAAGTGTATTTCCCCCTTTCAAAAAATGTTATTATGTAAACCTTGCCAACTATAGTGTTGTGAATAACTCGGTTGATAATGTGAATAACTTTTTTGCATTTAAAAAGATTCAGGGTCAAAAAATGTCGAAAATAGAAGGATTTTTGGCGCTTTAGCCGACGAAATTCACAGTTATTAACTTTTTTCAACAACTTATTAACAGTTTTACACACAACCAAAAAAATTATTGCACATACATTATGGCACCCTGTTTTTTATGCATAATAATTTTAGTATACAAAGGCTTTAAAGTCAATAAAACAAATTTTTTAAAAAAAGTGTTGACAAATGCGTCCTTACCAATTATAATATATCAGCACGGGAAAAACGGCTGTATAGCTCAGTTGGCTAGAGCATTCGGTTCATACCCGGAGTGTCATTGGTTCAAGTCCAATTACAGCCACCAATGGCCCGGTGGTCAAGAGGCCTAAGACACCGCCCTTTCACGGCGGTAACACGGGTTCGAATCCCGTCCGGGTCACCAAAAAGAAAACACCATCCCAATCGGGATGGTGTTTTTCTTTTTCGATAACTTGAATACGGGATGAGAACCCGTAGGGTTCGGCGACGCAGCCACACCGCCGCGATAGGCGGTGCGGTCTGCCAAAGTCTCGAGTGACGTTGTGAGCGCGTCCAGTGGACGATGCAGCGAACAAAAGGAAGCGCCGCGGTCGACAGAGGTGAGGGTGCGTATCAGCACCCGAAAAAATGTCGGGTACCGCAAGAGTGCGATTTATCATAAGATAAAAACATAATTATTAGATAAAGTTCTATCAGCGGTCAAAATTATGCCGACGCAGAGTACCCCGTCCATACACCAAAGGTGGAAGGGGTAGCGCAGAGTACCCCGTCCATACAAAAACTGTAATGTTCACGTTAAAATAGTATAGGCTTATCCCAATCGGGATGGTGTTTTTCTTTTTGTTTACTACCCTTCGGGATTTGAACCCGTAGGGTTCGTCGTAGCAGCCACACCGCCGCGATAGGCGGTGCGGTCTGCCAAAGTCTTGCACAATCTTGAATTTATGTTATAATTAGCGTGTGAATATTTTTATAAAGGCGGTTATTATGGTGGCTAAAGAAAAGAGATTTGAAAAAGTTTACAGTCAGGGTGCAGGCTCTACTGAAATCTGGGTAGACAAAGAAACAGGTGTTAATTATTTGTACCATTCAAGCGGTTATTCAGGCGGACTTACGGTTTTGCTTGGTAAAGACGGCAAACCCGTAATAACACCCATTGAAGCCTAAAAACTAAAAAAGCCACACTTCCGTTTGGAAGTGTGGCTTTTAATTTTAATCCTTCCTTGAGCACTTTTCTGCGTCGATGGCTAAAACAAGCATAAGCGCATAAAAGGCATCTTTTGGGTCTGCAACGTCGATGGTGTATGTATCGGTCCAGTTCCAAATTTGCTTTGATATAGTGGCAACCGTATCGCCCAAGGCATCGGTTATCTGGTAATCCCATTCAAACCAGTCGCCCTGCACGTTCCAACCGCAAAAATCAATGTTATAGCTTGGCTTAAAGAAGGTGAACTCCCGGCAAATGCTACCAAGGTATTCTTCACCACGGTAGAGCTCGAACTTCGGTAAAAAAGTAAGTATTCTTTGTTTTACACAGCCGATAGGGTTTCCTGCGGCATCGTAAATGCGGAGTTGGTGGCCAAAGGCAAGCTCGCCCTTCACGCTGAACATTACCGCACCCGTTTCATCATAAATATCGTAGCTGTCAAGCCAGGAAAAAAGGCGCTGTTTAAAAAGTAACTTCATTTAAAAAACTCCCGTTACAAAAATTTCAATTCCTATAAGCACAAGTATAATTCCGCCCAAAATTGACGCTTTAGACGAAAAGGCGTTGCCGATTCTTTTGCCGATAATTATTCCGACAAAGCAAATTGCAAAAGTAACAACACCGATTATTATACAAGATAAAAGCGCTTCTAAAAATTTGTAAGAAGCAATTGTGAAGCCAACCGATAAGGCGTCAATTGAAGTGGCAATCCCCTGAACAATAAGTCCTGCTAAACCAACGGCGGTACATTCGGCACAGTCGCATTTAATTCCGTCATAAATCATTTTGCCGCCTATAAACGACAGCAAGCCGAAAGCAATGTAAGGAATAAAGGGTTCGAATATTTTAAAATAATTTACAACTGTAGATACGCAAAACCAGCCGATAAAAGGCATCATAAACTGAAAGAAAGCGAAAACTCCGCTAACGGCAAGCATCTTTCTCTTGCTCATAAAGGGCTCGTTCAGTCCGTTTGCAACCGATACCGAAAAGGCATCCATAGCAAGCCCAATTCCCATTAAAAGACTTGTAATAAAAAGTTCAATGCTAAATGTCAAAATGACTACTCCTCATAGCTGTTTATTGTAAGCTCGGCAGGCTTTACCGCTTTACCGAAGTTTTGCGGGTAAAGAAGACTTGCTTTAATTTTAATTTCTCCTGCCCGTTTTGTAGAGCGCACAAGAACTGTCGCAATACCTGCTTCGGCGCAAATGGGGTTAGCGCCAATGCTCGCATCACCTACAATTTCGCCTTCACCCTCAACTTCGAATATTATAGGCTCGTGGTCTAAGGTAAGGGGGGCTACCGTGTGGTCGTAGTCCATAACGTAGCAGCGAACGGCAACAATATCTGCGCCGTCTGCCTTAAGCGGAATACCCATAAATTCGGCTTCAAGCTTTAAATATGTGGGAACACCGGGGGAGCGTACAAACTGTTCGGCAACAACTTCGCCACCCACAATAGCTTTTGCAATAAGGTTGGAGCGTTCACGTAATTTAAAGTTCCTTTTTACGTTTTTAAAGGTGAACGGTGGGTGGTTTAAGGGCAGATTGTCGGGCTCTTGCTCGCCTATAAGCTCGTCATTTCTGTAAAGCTGTACCTTTTCGGCGTTGGAAAACACCATAATATCGTCGGGGCCGGTTTCACCCCACCAGGAAGCAACAAATAAAACATCGCCTATTTCTTCACGGTCTTTTTGCGAACGCATAAAATAGTAAGAAAATTTAGGAACACGGAAAATATCTAAATGTCCGCCCCAACAGGGGTTAATATGGTAGCCGCGGTTGTGGGCAATGGCAGGCCACACGCCGTAGCCGCAAATAGACTTGTTGTTATATACGTCTAAATACTGTCCCGTTTGACAGTCAAACCTTTGGAGCATACGGTTTACCGATTCTGCCATAACAAAATCTCCCCAACCTCTTTTACATCTCCAAACAGAGTTCTGGTTGTAAAAATCGTCGGGCGCATCGCCATATTCTCTAATCCATTTAGGTCTTGGGGTTGTGTCCTTCTGTTCAACAAGGCCGTATTCTTCAAGACCTTGACCAAGCATTGCAGGGTCGTAGTCTTTATATGCAATATCTGTAGGACCCCAGTCCGAAGCGGTGTAGCAGGGGGAATAGGGGTATTCTTGGTGTGTGGTTTCGTGGAAGCGGAGCTGTAACTCGTAGGGTGTGTTAGATTCGTTAAGAATAGGCTCCCAGAAAAGAATACAAGGGTTGTTTCTTTGCCATCTTATAATATCACGCATATTCTGAACGGCACGTTCGGTAAAAATACCTGGCTCGCAGAATTGCCAACCGGGGTTGCTTACTATAAGAGTCATACCAAGACGGTTGCAGGCCGAAACAAACGACGTGCTGAAGGGGTAGTGTGAACGTATGTTGTCCATACCCATATCTTTTATTTTCATAATATCACGCACAAGCATACTGTCGGGCATGGCATTACAAATATAAGGCCAGGTGTGGTGGTAGTTTCCACCATTAAACCTGCGGCTTTTGCCGTTGAAAATAACCCCTTGGTCAAGTGTGAACTCAAAGGTGCGAATACCAATTTCGGTATCTTTACGAAATACCGTTTCGTTTTCAAATATAATTTCGGTTTTAAGTGTGTAAAGGTTGGGTTCTTCGGGGCTCCAAAGCTTTGGCGAATTTACCAAAAGAACGCCTTCGGTGTATTCTGCGCTTGCGGCCTTTAAACTACACGTGCTTTCGTTTGCACAAATAGTATTACCGAGTTCGTCTGTAAGCGAAACCTTTAAGGTGTAGGTCTTGTCGGCGCCAAAATCGTTTCTTGTGTGAATTTTATAATGTACCTTTGCAGTTTTTTCTAAAACAGAGCTGTACCACACGAAAATTCCACCGCCGGCAACCTCGTTTTCAAGAAGGGGGTTGGTAATATAAAGGGGGCCGTGGTAGGTAAGGGTTGCGTTTCGGTAAAGACCGCCGTCGTAAGAAAAATCTAAAACCTCTTGGGGTTTACCGGGGGGAACTTCACCGTTGTCGGAATTATCGAGCCTTACTTCAACAAGGTTTTCCTGTCCGTATAAAAGAAGCTCGCTTATTTCTGCAATAAGGGGGGTGTAGCCGCAAAAATGCTCTTTAGCCAGCCTTCCGTTCACGTAAAGATGACTTACGCCCATTGCACCTTCAAATTCAATAACAGCCTTTTGGCCTTGCTCTTTAGAATCTACAAAAAAGTTTTTTCTGTAAACGCATTTGCCCTGATAATTGCGGCATCCGCTTGAATTTTCGGGGGTAAGGGCAACCGTGTGGGGAAGGCAAACGTCGGTAGCCGAAGCTTCGCACCAGTTTTCGCCAAGGCAAAAACGCCAGTCTTTGTTAAAGGAAATGGTATTCATTATAAAACCGCCTTTATATGAATAAATATTATATTTAATATTTATCATAGTAATTTAGTAAAGTCAAGAATTATTGATTTGTTTTTGGCGGTGTGCTATAATTACAGTATTAAAATAAAGAAGGTGCGTTATGAACAGAGATGCCCTGAATAGTTATATAGAAGATACCTACGGCGCTAAGGCCGAATACCTTTGGGCAAGCGCACACACCTTTGCTGTTTACCGGCACAGCATCGGCGCCAAGTGGTTTGCCGTAATTATGGACATAGATAAAGCTAAAATAGGCCTTACGGAAGAAGGCAAGGTAAGCGTTGTAAACCTTAAATGCGACCCGCTGTTAATAGGCTCGGTTACCCGTGAAAACGGAATACACAGGGGCTACCATATGAACAAAAATTATTGGATTACCGTCCGCCTTGACGGCAGCGTGTCAGAAGAACAAATTAAATGGCTTTTGGGTCTTAGCTTTGACCTCACCGCCAAAAAAATAAAAACAAAACTAAAATAAGGGTGTGAAAAAATGAAACTTTTAATCAGTGCGCTAACCAAAATGGTTATAGGCTTTTTGCTTGTAGCCGTGCTTTTGTTTTTGCCCGCAGGCACCTTAAATTTTGGCGGCGGCTGGCTTTTTATGGGGCTGTTGTTTGTACCCGTTATAATACTTGGAATGGTCCTTTTTATAAAGGCTCCAAGCCTGCTTGAAAAAAGGCTTAAAACCAAAGAAACCGAAAAAACCCAAAAGGGTGTCGTTGCCCTTTCGGCCCTTGTTTTTTTGTTAGGCTTTGTGCTGTCGGGGCTCGATTTTCGCTTTTCGTGGACCTGCGTTCCCGTAGCGGTTAAGGCCGTAGCCTGTCTTACTTTTATTATATCATACGGGCTCTATGCCGAGGTTATGCGTGAAAACGCCTACCTTTCAAGAACGGTAGAAGTATCGGGCGACCAAAAGGTTATAGATACGGGGCTTTACGGTGTTGTGCGCCACCCAATGTATGCCGCAACGGTGCTTATGTTCTTAAGCATACCGCTTATTTTGGGTTCGTTTGTTGCATTGTCAGCGTTTCTTTTATACCCCGTTTTAATAGCAGTTCGCATAGTAAACGAAGAAAAGGTTTTAACCACGGGCCTTGCAGGCTATAGTGAATATAAGAAAAAGGTAAAATACCGCTTAATACCGTTTATATGGTAAAATTTACACCCGACAAGCAAAACTTGTCGGGTGTTTTTATTTAAAGAAAAGTACTAATTTCGGGACATTGGTTTTTGTATACTAAGGTTACATTAAGTTAAAGGAGATAAAAATGACAGCTTTAGTTATAATAACGGCGGCAATTGCCCTTACGGTGAGCCTTGGTGTTTGCCCCAAAAAACCGAAAACAACAAAACGCAAAACCCGAAAATATTGTAAACCAAAACGCTTAATGGTATAATAACTTAAAGAAAGGGGTAGGTTATGCCAATTATAATTGTAAGAAACGATATAACAAAAATGGCGGTAGATGCCATCGTTAATGCCACAAATGAAAGCCTTTTAGGTGGCGGAGGCGCAGACGGCGCCATACATAAAGCCGCAGGCGAAGGCCTTTTAGCCGAATGCCGAACACTTGGCGGCTGTAAAACGGGCAGCGCCAAAATAACCGGTGGCTATAATCTTATGGCAAAATACGTTATTCATACCGTAGGCCCCGTTTACAAAGACGGAAATCAGGGCGAAAAAGAACTGCTTTCTTCCTGCTACCGTGAAAGCCTTAAGCTCGCCAAAGAAAAGGGATGTAATACGGTAGCCTTTCCGCTTATTTCTTCGGGAATATACGGCTACCCAAAAGATAAAGCACTAAAGGTTGCAACCGATGTTATAAGTGATTTTTTACTGCAAAACGATATGACGGTCTATATTGTTGTGTTCGATAAAAAGTCCTTTAAAATAAGCGAAAAACTCTTTTCAGATATTGCCGAATATATTGACGACAATTACGTAGATATGCATACAGATTACCGCCGTGAAAGCGAAAGGCTCAGTGTTCAAATGGCGGCGGCGCCAATGCCTACAATGTGTGCGCCGCAAGCTGTATCGGGGGCAGGCGGTCTTGAAGGCAAGCTAAGCCAAATTGACGAAAGTTTTTCGCAAATGCTGCTTCGCAAAATTGATGAAAAGGGTATGACCGACGCCCAGTGCTACAAAAAGGCCAACATAGACCGAAAGCTCTTTTCAAAAATTCGAAGCGATATTCATTATAAGCCAAGTAAACCTACGGCAATTGCCTTTGCAATAGCCTTAGAGCTTAGCCTTGAAGAAACCGCCGATATGCTTAAAAAGGCAGGTTTCGCCCTTTCGCACAGCAATAAATTTGATATTATAATTGAATATTTCATAGAAAACGGTAATTATAAAATTACCGAAATCAACGAAGCGCTTTTTGCCTTCGACCAAAAAGCAACGCTTTACGTCATCTGCTTCAAGCAGGTGGTTTATTCCGTCAAGACAGCAGACCACAGCTCCCATAGTCCCATAAAGCTCGAAGTCGCACATATCGCCCTCGAGGAACATTATCC
>JAFOCW010000001.1 GCA_017381035.1 Clostridia bacterium
AAAGAATTCTGCCAGACAGGAAATACAGAAAAAGCTTTCTTCGCCCCTGCCTATCATTCTTTTGTGAAGGGCAATTTCGTCGCCCAGAAGTTCTTTGCCGCATTTTTTACAAAGGTTCATTATTTTGCGTCTACCACTTTTGCTCTGTAAAGTTTGCAGGCGTGGTACGGGAAGGACTTGCCAAGGAATAACATTCCGTTTGAAGCGTATTCTTTTTCGCCCGTCCAAAGTTCAGTAAGCTCTAAGGTTTTGCCCGAAATTTTGGGAAGACCTAAAGCATCGAGGCTTACTTCAACCGTCATATTGCCGTCCGAGAAGTTGAAAACACCAATTGCAATATCGCCGTTATCTAAGAATTTTGCAACAACGGGGCAGTCAAGCGGATTGTTTTCAATAAAGCTGTCGTCGGGGCCACGGTTTTGACGAACCTTGTAAACCTGATTGTTTACCATAAAGGGTTGACGTGCGCCGATGTCCTGGTTGATGGCAATAACCTCTTTATTCATAAGAATAGCCTTTGCGCTATCGTCCATATCTCTGATATCGCAGCCTATCATAAGGGGTGAATTAAGCAACGACCAGAGCGAGAAATGAAGCTTGTACTCTTCTTCGGTGCCGCCTGTAACGCCAACGAAGCCCTTGCCGTTCATACCGACAACAAGCATATCCATATCGTTAAAGCTACCCTGAGCGTTGTACTCTTGGAATTCAAGCTGAGACTGACCAAGAAGCTTAATTGAAGCCCAACTGTCTTTAATATCGTATGTAGAGCGCCACATATGAGCGCCTGTGCCTTTAACCCAAACTCTTGTGTGTTCACTGCCCCAAGAGCAAGCCGAGAAAAGAATATCTCTGCCGCAATTGGCAAGGGCGATACCCATTCTTCTGTAAAGAACTTCGGCCGACACGTTGAAGTTGTGGAAGCAGAAATCGTACTTTAAAAAGTCTACGCCCCATTCGGCAAAGGTTTTAGCATCTATCCATTCGTGTTCGTAGCTGCCGGGGTAACCTGCGCAGGTAACGTAGCCGGCGCAAGAATACATACCGAACTTAAGCCCTTTTGAATGAATGTAATCTGCCACGTATTTCATACCGTGGGGGAATTTTTCGGGGTCGGGAACGAGGCGGCCGTTTTCATCACGTTCTTTAAGCGACCAGATGTCGTCTATTACAACGTATTCGTAGCCTGCATCTTTAAGGCCGAGCTCAACCATTTTATCGGCCGATTCCATAACGAGCTGTTCGTTAATGTTGGCTTCAAAGGTGTTCCAGGTGTTCCACCCCATAGGAGGTTTTGTAACTATCATTGCCATCTCTCCTTATACGCAATTTATACAATAGAATTATACAATTTTGTTTTAAGTCCGTCAAGGGAAAACCGCTTAATTTTCCTGCATTTGGGAAAATTCTTTTAACACAAGGCCGGGATTTTTATCGAGCGCCCAATTTATTTCGTATTCTGCGGTGAAAAGCAGTAAATCTCTGCCCCATCTGTCCTTGACCCATTTGGTTTGTTGCATAAGGTTAAGGTTTTTAAGGTCGGTTTCACTGCTCTCTACAAAACGCACCAGACTATGCGCCGTATCTTGTCTATGATACTTAACGCCGTACTCGCTTTCCATTCTGAACTGCAAAACGTCGAACTGAAGCATACCCACAACGCCGACAAAAACACGCTCCATACCGCTGTCGGGGAAGAAGAACATTTGAATTGCACCTTCCTGCGCAATTTGGGTAATGCCCTTATCGAACTGCTTACGTTTCAGCGAATCTATTTGTTCAACAAGCGCAAAATGCTCGGGCGCAAAGGTGGGTATGCCTGCATATTCTACCTTCATTCCCTTTTCGCAAATTGTATCGCCTATTGAAAAGATGCCCGGGTCGAAAACGCCTATAATATCGCCGGCATAGGCGGTATCTATAATTTCTCTGTCCTGCGCCATCATTTGTGTAGGACGGGAAAGTTTAATTGCCTTTTTGCCCTGAACGTGAAAATATTCTTTATTGCGGTCGAACTTGCCCGAAACAATACGCATAAAGGCAATTCTGTCCCTGTGGGCCTTGTTCATATTGG
Source organism: Clostridia bacterium (assembly GCA_017381035.1). Lineage (GTDB taxonomy): Bacteria > Bacillota > Clostridia > Oscillospirales > Acutalibacteraceae > SFWF01. The sequence goes on from JAFOCW010000001.1 coordinate 2,075, forward strand.
CCTGAATTTTAAACACAAACGCCGAAAAGCCTTCGGTTTCGGGGGGAATCATATCGTCGCCCGAACGGTAGGAAAGCGGCATTGTTGTAAGCTCTAAGAAGTTTTCAAGGAAGGGCTCTACACCGAAGTTATTAAGCGCCGAGCCGAAGAATACGGGAGAAAGCTTGCCCGTGCGCACTTTTTCAAGGTCGAATTCAAATCCGCCACCGTCAAGCAGTTCTATTTCGTCAACCAGATTTTCACGCATATAGGGGCCGATAAGGCTATCGAGCTTTTCGGTATCGGTAAGCTCGCACTCAATGGCTTCAATTCGGTTGGAGCCTGCGTGAGAATCGGCAAAGGTTAAAATTCTGCGCTTTTCACGGTCGAAAACGCCCTTAAAATCGGTTCCGCTTCCAATGGGCCAGTTCATAGGGTAGGTGCCAATGCCGAACTCTTTTTCAAGCTCGTCTAAAAGCTCGAAAGAATCTCGGGCATCACGGTCCATTTTGTTAATAAAGGTGAAAATGGGAATGTGGCGCATTGCGCAAACCTTAAAAAGCTTGCGTGTTTGCGGCTCTATACCCTTGGCGGCATCTATTACCATAACCACGCTGTCGGCGGCGGTAAGGGTGCGGTAGGTATCTTCCGAGAAATCCTGGTGGCCGGGGGTATCAAGAATATTTATGCAGTAGCCGTTATATTCGAACTGAAGTACCGAAGAGGTTATGGAAATACCTCTTTTTTTCTCTATTTCCATCCAGTCGGAAACGGCGTGTTTATCGTTTTGCTTGCCCTTAACGCTTCCTGCCGACTGAATGGCTCTGCCGTACAGAAGAAGCTTTTCGGTAAGGGTTGTTTTACCTGCGTCGGGGTGGGAAATTATAGCAAAGGTCCTGCGCCTTGCTATTTCTTTTTTTGTATCGCTCATACTACTCTCCTAATAAAATCTGCAATCAATTTATACTAACATAATTATCTGCATTTTTCAAGGGAAAATGCTGTGTGGGCAACGTTGGTGTAATGATGCACGCCTATGGCGTATAAACTTTAAATAATAAAGAAAAAAGAATAAATAATAAAAAATGTGTCTGCGACGCATTTATATTCACTCCGTAGGCACACCGCTCCTGCGGTGCAATGATGCACGCCTGCGGCGTATGATGGTATGCTGCCGCATAATGAAGGGCACCTTTGGTGCATGAAGGTTATGCTTCGCATAAATTAAGGAGTCTGCGACGCATTTATATTCGTGCCGAAGGCACACCTTTTTTATTCTTTCTTCTTTATTATTTATTCTTTTAAAAAACGGCGCACCGAGGACGGATGCGCCCTACGCACGCCGTAGGATTTGGTAAACGGACGTCGAAGACGCCGTCCCCTACACCTGACCACTGCAACTTAAAAATATTTTTCTGTTCGACAAGTTGCGACAATTTTCGATAGACTATATATCGTATAATGATTTCGGGGGGTGAAATTATGAACTATAAAAAAATAATGAAAGAATTATCTTTAAAAGAAAACATACCAATAAAAGTCCTTGAAAAAGAAATGCAAGCTGCAATTTATTCTGCCGGCCTGAATTGTTCGGTTAAGGACTTTATCAAAAAGGGGCACAAGTTAGCAAAGAAAAGACTATATATCGCATAATCGTATAATATTTAGTCTATGCTCTCCAAACGCAGATAATACAATATTTGTGTTTGGAGGGGATTTTATGAATATTACCGAAGCAGTTAAAAGAAGATTTGAAGAACTATGTTTTAAAAAAGACCTTAATTTTTGTAAACTTGCAAGTATTTCGGGAGTACCGTACACAACTGTAAAATCAATATTTTATAATAAAAGTCAAAATCCCGGTATTGCAACCATTAAAAAGCTTTGTGATGGCTTAGATATTACCATAACTGATTTCTTTGATACGGAATATTTCAAAAATTTAGAACAAGAAATAAAATAAACGGCGTGAGCAAGCCCCCGCCCTACGCTCGCCGTTTAGCCTCCCTTTAAGGAAGGGAGGTGGCAGCCAAAGGCTGACGGAGGGATTGGCATTTATATTGTGCCGTAGGCACTCATAAATTTTGCCGTAAGGCAAAGCTTCATTTGGCGAAGCCATGCATCATACCGAAGGTGCATCATTTTGTCGAAGACAAACCTTCATAAAAAAAGCACCCCGAAGGGTGCTTTTTTTACATTACTCCAAAAAGAAGTTCGCCGTAGTTTGGCATTGGCCAATAGTCTTCGCAGGTAAGGGTTTCCATAGTGTCAACCGTTTTGCGAAGGGCTTCCATTACGGGAATAACCGAATTCTTATAGTATACTGCGCGCTCGGCCGAAGCTTCAATTTCTTTTGCCTTTGCGGTGGCCTTTTCAAGAAGGGTAAGCTCGCCGAAGGCGGTTGCCTTAAGGGCGGTAAGTTCTTTTGCGGTAACGGCTTCGAAGCTATCTCTTAAATCTTCGCCGATAACGTTGCCCACGCTTACGGCCTCGGCTAAATCTACAATATAGCGTGAAACGGCAGGAAGAATGTCTTTTCTTGCCATATCGGCCATTGTTTTAGCTTCGATGTTAAGTATGTGGCAATAGTTTTCGAGCAGAATTTCAAGACGGCTTTTAAGCTCGTTTTCGGTATAAATTTTATGTGTTGCAAAAAGCTCTACATTCTTTTTATCGAGCAAATGAGGCAGTGCATCGGGGGTGGTTTCAAGGTTGGAAAGTCCCCTTGCCGCCGCTTCTTTTACCCAAGCTTCGTCGTAGCAATTGCCGTTGAAAATAATACGGTCGTGCTTTTCTACCGTTTTGCGAATTAAGTCGTGAAGGGCGGTATTGAAATCTTCTGCCGCTTCAAGCTCGTCGGCAAAAAGGCGAAGCGATTCTGCAACGGCGGTATTAAGAACAACGTTGGGCTCTGATACCGAATCGGACGAGCCGAGCATACGGAACTCGAACTTGTTTCCCGTAAACGCAAGGGGTGCGGTACGGTTTCTGTCGGTGGTGTCTTTGGGGAATTTGGGCAGAACGTGAACGCCAACCTTTAAGGTTTCCTTTTCCTTAACGCCGTAGGGTTCGTCTTTTTTAATTGCTTCTAAAATTTCGGAAAGCTCGTCGCCCAAAAACATTGAAACAATGGCAGGCGGTGCTTCAAGGGCGCCAAGACGGTGGTCGTTGGCGGCAGAAGCAATGGAAATTCTGAGCAGGTCCTGATATTCGTCGGCCGCCTTAATTACAGCGCAAAGGAACAAAAGGAACTGTGCGTTTTCGTAAGGGGTTTCGCCGGGGTTTAAAAGGTTTACGCCGGTTGAAGTTGAAATTGACCAGTTGTCGTGCTTACCGCTTCCGTTAACGCCTTCGAAGGGCTTTTCGTGCAAAAGGCAGATAAGGTCGTGCTTTTTGGCAATTCTTTGAAGCAGTTCCATTGTAATTTGGTTGTGGTCAACCGCAATATTGGCCGTAGCAAAAACGGGGGCGAGCTCGTGCTGGGCGGGTGCCGCTTCGTTGTGCTCGGTTTTAGAGGTAACGCCCAACTTCCAAAGTTCAGTATCGACTTCGGTCATAAAGGCCTTAACACGTGATTTTATTGTGCCGAAATAGTGGTCGTCAAGTTCCTGCCCTTTAGGCGGCATTGCGCCGAAAAGGGTGCGGCCGGTATAGACTAAATCTTTTCTGGCAAGGTATACGTCTTTATCTATAAGGAAATATTCCTGTTCGGGTCCGACGGTGGTTTTAACCGCAGTAACGTCTTCGTTGCCAAACAGCTTTAACACACGAAGAGCCTGCTTGTTGATGGCTTCCATACTGCGAAGAAGGGGTGTTTTTTTATCGAGCGCTTCGCCGCTGTATGAGCAGAAGGCGGTAGGAATGCAAAGCACGCCTTCCTTTAAAAAGGCAAAGGAAGTTGGGTCCCAGGCGGTGTAGCCCCTTGCTTCGAAGGTGGCACGAAGGCCGCCCGACGGGAAGGAAGAAGCATCGGTTTCGCCCTGAACTAACTCTTTACCCGAAAAATCCATAATTATATTGCCGTCTTTTTTAGGGCAGATAAAGCTATCGTGCTTTTCGGCGGTAACACCCGTCATTGGCTGGAACCAATGGGTGTAGTGGGTTGCGCCCTTTTCGATGGCCCAGTCTTTCATTGCGTTGGCAACAATGGCCGCTGTTGCTAAGTCGAGCCTTTTGTTGTTATGTATGGCCCTTTGAACGAGCTCGAAGGTTTCGGCCGGCAGGCGCTCCTTCATAACGCTTTCGTTAAAGACATTTGTACCAAAGAATTCTGTAACGTTTGGCATATTTTTCTCCTTTTTAAAGGTAATTTACAATAATAATTGATTTTAACACACTTGCCCGCTTTATTCAAGGGGCATTGGCAAAATTTTAATACATTTATTGGGGTGTTTACTTAACAAAGTTAATCGAAACGGGGCCAAGCCGCCACAGTATAGGTGATTTTGCCTAATTTTTAAAACACGGCGGCAAAACGACACCTGAAACCTTATACCTTAAACCTTACATCTTGACATTTTCTTTTTACGGTGCTAAAATACCAAATGGCAGTTCGGAACCATCCTGCCCCTTGGAAACAAGAAATCAAAACTACGGGAACATATTAATGAATAATTAATAATGAATGATGAATAATTACGGAACGCCTGCGGCGCATTATATAACCGTCGGCAAAGCCGACTCCAAAATTCTTCATTTTTCATTCTTCATTTTTCATTCTTATTGCGCCGTATGGCGCTTTTTTTATTCCCTGAAAGGAACTTTTATGAACGAATTAATATTAATTATTTCTGTGGTGATAATATATTCGGCTACCGTTTTCACCTACAAATTTTTTGGCAAAAGCGGAATTTACGTGTTTAACGCCATTATCACTATACTTGCAAACATTGAAGTTTTAATACTTGTAAAAGCCTTTGGTATGGAGCAAACCCTTGGCAACGTGCTTTTTGCGTCCACCTACCTTATGACCGACATTTTAAGCGAAAACGAAGGCAAAAAGGCGGCGCACAAGGCGGTACACCTTGGTATGTTTGCCGCAGTTACTATGGTCGTTGTTTCGCAAAGTTGGTTTTTGTACACCCCTGCCGAGTCCGACTGGGTAACCCCTGCCCTTAAAACAGTATTTTCGGTAACACCAAGGCTGCTTTTTGCTTCACTGCTTGGTTACATTGTTTCGCAAAAGCTTGACGTATTCCTTTACCATAAGATATGGTCTTTCACCGAAAAAAAGACCGGCGACAAAAAGAAATTCCTGTGGCTCAGAAACAACTGCGCCACCCTTACCGCACAAATTGTAAACACGGTACTGTTTAACGTCGTTGCCTTTTACGGTGTATACCCCACCAAAACCCTTGTTTCAATTATTGTTTCGGGTTACTTAATTTACGTTGTAACTTCACTGCTTGATACTCCTTTTTTATATTTGGCTCGTAAATTGACAAAGAAGGCATAATGTGATATAATTTTATAAATTATAATTTTGGATGTGAATTTTTTGGAAAACATATATTTTGACGTCGTTATAGGCGAAATGAAATCCTTTTTAGAAGAAAACGGCTTAAAGGAAAAAGACGGTTGCTTTGCAAACGACACCAAGGCTTTAAAGGTTGAGTATGATGAAGAAAAAAGCCTTTACACGCTCTTTACTGCCGACGTTACCGACGGCACTGTAGGCGAATACACTCTTGCTTCTTCCTACCTTTTCGACCAAAACAGCAACAAGAACGATGCTGTTGCCGTTGGTATTGATTTTGTAGATTCTGCAAAAAAAGTTTTAGGTGTTAAGGAAACCAAGAAAAAGGCTTCGGCTACCGAGCTTCCCACCGCTACTTCGGGCAAGGTTAACGCCGACACTCTTACCGCCAAGCTTCTTGCCAACTACCCCACCCTTAAAGATACTTATAAAGTTTACGTGGAAGAAAAGGGCAAATATCTTCCCCTTGATTTTGGCACAACCTACGTTGTTCCCGAAATTAGAAAGACCTTAGACGAAAACAACAAAAAGGCTGTTAAAAAGCTTATGGATATGTTCGCCGATATATTTGTTTCGGGCGACCGCAACAGCGTAAACCTTGTTATTGCGCTTTTAACTTCGGCTATAGGCAAAAGCCCCGAACGCTTTAAGGCCGCCGCAGACCGACTTGAAGACTGCCCCCTTTTAATAGAGTCGGTTAACCAGGAAATTGCGGTAGCATCTAAAAATCGCAAGCTCCAAAAAGCAATTAAATTTGAAGATTAGAAAAAAGCGACCCGTTGGGTCGCTTTTTTTATAACTCTACAAAGGTTGGTGTGTGGTGGGTATGGGGTATAAGTTTTTCCAAAACGTCGGTAGTTTTTATTTTTATGCTTGAAGAATTGTCGCAGGGGTGAAGACCGAAGTATTCACTATTTAAAATATCTTTGTCAATAACCAGGCGAACCTTTAGCGAGCTATCGAAAAGCAGACCTAAAACCGAAGCCGAGCCCGGTGTGCAGTTAATTTTTTCTTCCATAAACTCGCCGGGAGCAAAAGAAAGACGTGAGCAACCAAGCTGTGGCGACAAAAGCTTTGTTTTAAAGGGCTTTTCGCCCGGCATAACAACAAGGTAAAAGTCGGTTTTTTGAGCGTTGCACAAAAACAGATTTTTATGTATGGGTGCGCCAAGCACGGTGGCCACTTCAATTAAGCCTTCAATGGTGCCAATATGTTCGTGGGAAACACGCCCATACGCAATACCCAGCTCTTCAAGCGCACTGTAGCAGGCGGCTTCCTTTTCGGAGCAGGTATCGGGGCGAACGTTATAAACTGTTTTGTCGAAAAAAAGGGACATTTTTAAACTTCCTTTCTGATTTTGGGCAACACGCTTTTGCCCAAGACTACGGCGAAAACAAACTCTAAAATAAGGGTTGCAACCGACAACGGCAAACGGGACACCGCAATTGGCAAAAAGCCGCCGCCATACAGAATATCAATAAACCATGAATTAAGAATTAGCGAACAAACAAGCTCTTTTGCGGCAAGCAATAAAAGGGCAAACGGTATAAAGCTCTTTTTGTTTTTTGACGCCTTGCCAACAAGGCCGAAAACTGCTCCGCTTAAAAATGCGGTTGCCGTAAACCCGGGAAAATATGGGCCGAAAGGAAAAAGAATTGCACCAATAAAATCGGCCAAGGCGCCGCAAGCGCCGCCCCACACGCTACCCAGCAACATTCCGCAAAGCATTACTCCAACAAACGAAAAGCCTATGCTCATATTCCATATATTGAAGGACAAAAAGCGGCTTAAGACCACCGTAACGGCGGTAAGAATTGCCGTTAAAATAAGGCAGAACAGATATTTTTTATTTTTTTGCATAAAAAAGCCTCCTTTCCCACTACAAAAAGGAAGAAGACTGAACGTTCCCTTTTAGGTTAGCGGGATGCGAAAAGCTGACCGCGGAAAAGAAAAACTTTCCCTTCGTCCGCCCGACAACTCCCCGTCCGAGCGGCACTATACGCACAACTTTTCTACTCTAACAATATTTTCCCCAATTTTAACATATTAGCCTGAAAAAAGCAAGCATGGCTTGCTTTTTTTAGGTGTAAGGTGTGTAGGGCGGCGCCTTGGTGCCGCCGTTTTTTAAATAAAAAAGAATAAATAATAAAGAAGAAAAAAGGTGTCGCTTTGCGACTTATATAAAATCGCACCGTAGGTGCTCATTTTTTATTATTTTTTCTTTATTCTTTATTCTTTCGTTTGCGTCGCAGACACCTTAAT
>JAFOCW010000027.1 GCA_017381035.1 Clostridia bacterium
AAAGGCCGAAAACCCCATTACATTGCTTAGGGGTAACAAAACCTTAGAAGAGTTCGGTATCAGAAACGGCAGCGTTATTAACTTTACGGAATAAGGAGGAAGTAATATGGACAGCAGATTTAAAATAATTTTATCGAACAATAATCTTTACAAAGAAATTGAACTTTCTCCCGAAATGCAGCAAGCAAAGGTCGGCACAAGTGTAGATTGCGACTTCCGTCTGCACAAAAATCTTTTTTTCGGACAAATAGAGCTTGTTTTTACTAAAAACAACGGCGCATGGACCATTCTTTGCTCCGATAATTTGTATATCACCGTAGGCGACGTGCGCAAACTTGCCACCAAACCTTTGGTACACGGCGATATTTTAGAAGTGCGTTATCAAGAGTCCGATAACACAGTATTAAATTTAGAGTTTTTGTTAGATTTCGATAACGGAAAACGCAAGTACGAAAGGGTAATAGATGTTTCCGCTTGCAATAATTTTTCTATCGGAACGTCGGCAAACTGCAATATTTCCCTTAAAAGCTATTACGTTAAGAACGACTATATTGAATTAACAAAACAAAACAACGGCCTTTTGGCACGCATACAAAACACTACCTACGGCCTTTATCATAACGGACAAAAAACCGAAGGTACCGCCAAAATTGCAAACGGAGATTTCTTCTCGGTTTCCGATTACTTCTTCTACTATAAAAACGGTAAATTATGGACCGAAATCAGACCCGATATGATAATTGGTGGGCTTAATTTTACAGATAACCCCACAATGAACAACTACCCCCGCTTTAACCGCAATACCCGCATAAGAACGGCCTTAGGCGATGATAAAATAGAAATACTTGACCCGCCCGCAAAGCCGCAAAAGCCTAAGGGAAACGTGTTTTCAAGACTTCTGCCTTCAATTATTATGGTTGTTGCAGGCCTTGCTATGTCTATGGTTTCGCCCTTTATGCTGCTTTCCAGCGGTATCGGTGTTGTTACTGCCATTATCGGCTTAATTCAGGGCAATTCGGATTTTAAAAAGGATGCTGCAGAAAGAATAAATAAATATAACGCATACATAGAAAACAAAAAGCGTGAAATTGAACAGCACCGTTACGAAGAACAGTCTACTCTTGAAGAAATATATATTTCGCCCGAAACGGAACAATACAATTTTTCCACCTTCTCGCCCAATCTCTTTGACCGCAACAAAGAAGATGAAGACTTCCTTTGTGTTCGTTTAGGCTTAGGCGACGTTGAAGCAAAAAGAGAAATAGATTATAAAAAGCAGGAAAAATTAGAGGTTGAAGACGACCTTCAGCAAATTCCCGAAAGCTTATATAACTATTACAAAAACCTTCACAATGCTCCAATAGTGTGCGACTTTAAAAAAGCAAATGCCGTTGGTATTGTTGGAGAAGCTTCTTCAAGATTTGAGTTTTTAAAGAACTTAGTTATTGACATTTCTGCAAGACATTATTATACAGATGTAAAAATGCTTTTCGTTTCCGAAGAAAAGAATAAGGGAAGCATTCGTTGGACCAGACTTCTTCCCCACGTGTTTAACGATACCCTTGGCATCAGAAATATTGTTTGCGACGACGAAAGCAAGAATATTATTTTTGAATATTTGTATAAGGAACTCACAAACAGAGAACAAAACAAATCGCACGACAATCACATCGTAGCATTTTTCTACGACGAGTGCGGTTTCAAATCGCACCCTATTTCAAAATTTGTTGATAAGGCCAAAGACTTAGGCATTACTTTTGTTTTCTTCGGCAATACCCGAGCCGATATTCCCATGGGTTGCGACAGTGTAATCGAAATTAAAGACGCTCAGACAGCAGTGCTTATTAACACCCACGATAAAAACGAATCTTCCGCTTTCGTTTATCCCCGTATTGCTACCGCACAGGCAGAAAATATCGTTAATTTGTTGGCACCGGTTTATACCGAAGAAATATCTTTGGAAGGAACCTTAACCAAAAACATTTCGCTATTTGAACTTCTTAATATTATTGCCGTAGACGATATCGATTTAGCATCACGCTGGCAGAAGTCGCAGGTATTTAAGTCAATGGCAGCACCTCTCGGTGTTTCAAAAACAGGCGTGGTTTCCTTAGACCTTCACGATAAGGCGCACGGCCCCCACGGTCTTGTTGCAGGTACAACAGGTTCAGGTAAGTCGGAAATCTTACAAACCTATATCTTGGCTATGGCAACCCTTTTCCACCCTTACGAAGTCGGCTTCGTTATTATCGACTTTAAGGGCGGCGGTATGGTTAATCAGTTTAAAAACCTTCCGCACTTAGTTGGCGCAATTACCAATATCGACGGAAAAGAAATCAACCGTTCACTTAAATCCATTAAGGCAGAGCTTCAAAAAAGACAAAGACTTTTTGCCGAAGCCGAAGTAAACCATATCGATAAGTACATTAAAAAATATAAAGCAAATGAGGTTAGCACACCTCTTCCGCATTTAATAATTATCGTAGACGAGTTTGCGGAACTGAAGGCCGAACAGCCCGAGTTTATGAAGGAACTCATTTCTGCCGCTCGTATAGGTCGAAGCCTTGGTGTTCACCTTATTCTTGCAACACAGAAGCCTTCGGGTCAGGTTAACGAACAAATTTGGTCTAACTCCAAATTTAAACTCTGCTTGAAGGTTCAAAGCCAAGAAGACAGTAATGAAGTTATTAAATCTCCCTTGGCCGCAGAAATTAAAGAACCGGGCCGTGCTTATTTACAGGTTGGTAATAACGAAATTTTCGAGTTGTTCCAGTCGGCATATAGCGGAGCTTCAGAAAAGACCGATGACAGCAATGTTAAAGAGTTTACCATTTACGGCCTTAACGATTCGGGTCGCCGCATTCCCGTTTATGCTCAAAAGAAGCAAAAGTCGGGCGAAGGCAGCGCAACACAGTTAGATGCAATTGTTCGTTACGTAGACCAATACTGCAGTAGTATCGGACTTAAAAAATTACCCGATATTTGCTTGCCGTCTCTTGGCTCTGTAATTAATTTCCCGTCCAAAGACGAGCTTCAGCCTCATTCAAACAACATTGTTGTTGAGCTTGGTGTTTTCGACGACCCCGATAATCAGTACCAGGGTCAATACTCGGTTGATTTAACCAACGAAAATATGATGATAATTGGTTCTTCGCAGTCGGGCAAAACAAATCTGCTTCAAAACATTATTCGAAGCATTTCTACAAAATATACGCCAAACGAAGTCAACATTTACATAATCGACTTCGCTTCAATGGTGCTTAAAACCTTTGAAGGCTTAAATCACGTTGGCGGCGTTGTAACCTCTTCCGAAGACGAAAAGCTTAAAAATCTTTTCAAACTTTTATATACCGAAATTGAAACCAGAAAGGAAAAATTACTTTCTGTTGGCGTGAGCTCCTTCTCGGCATATAAGGAAGCAGGAAAAACCGACCTTCCGCAAATAGTTTTAATGATAGATAACCTTACCGCCCTTAAGGAATTATATTTCCAGGACGATGACGAGCTTTTAAACCTGTGCAGAGAAGGCTTGTCGGTTGGTATCAGCGTAATAATCGCTAACTCGCAAACTTCGGGAATAGGTTATAAATATCTTTCGAACTTCTCTAACCGTATTGCTATGTTCTGTAACGATTCGAGCGAGTATTCCACCCTGTTCGACCATTGCAGCGAAAGACTCGATGATATTCACGGCCGTTGCATCATAGATATTGATAAAACACATCTTGAGTGTCAAACCTATCTTGCCTTTGAAGGCGAAAAAGAAATAGACCGAGTTAACGCTATTAGGGAATACATTAAGGAATGTAATGCAAAGAATGCAAAGATGGTTGCAAGCATAATTCCTGTAATACCCGAACTGCTTAATTCTGCATTCGTAAAATCAACTTTTGCAAACTTTATGCAAGAACCCGGAACGGTTGCCTTCGGTTTGGACTATGCATCGGTAAGCCCCTTCGTAATAGATTTCAATACCCTTGGTATGCTTGCCGTTTCGGGACGAGAAGGCTCGGGCAAACACAACTTCTTAAAGTATGCGGTTAATATGTTGGAAGCCGTACATCCCGGCACATCAGAAGTTTATATTGTCGACGGTATTTCCAGAAAGCTCAGCACCTTGCAAGAGTGTAAAAACGTTAAGGCTTACGAGCTTATGCCCGAAAAAGCAATAGAAATTATTAAGCAGGTAGAAGAAAAGGTTAAGGCTCGTTACGAAGCACTTGCTAACGACCCGACTACCGATATTTCCCGTGAAAATACAATTGTTGTTCTGCTTAATAATTATGATGCAGTGGAAGCTATCAGCAATGATATGGATGCCATGAATTCGTTTAAGAACATTACCGGTAAGTATAAGAATATGCGTGTTTGCGTGCTTCTTGGTGCCTTCGAAAACGTTAATGTTCCGTATTCTGCTCCGGAAATTATGAAAAAAGCACGTGATAGTAAACACTTTATGTTCTTTGACGATATGGCCAATATGAAAATTATTGATATTCCGCTTTCTGTTATCAGAGGCTACAAAAAGCCCATAGAGCTTGGCGACGGCTACTATATCAAAGATAATGAATACCGTAAAATTAAAACTGCACTCAATTAAAACTTAAAATCCTATGCGGCAATTTTGCCGCATAGGAAACAAAACAGTTAAGTTGGTTCGATTCTCGCCAACTTAAGGGGGAAAGAAAGTGTCTGAACAAAGCTACTTGCTTAAAATATCTTTATATCAAGCTGAAATTGACGACTGCCAAGATAAAATTTGTGCGCTTAAACAAGAATTAAGCGATGCCGAAGAGTCTTTGCACGAAGCACGTAAGTACAGCACGAAGTTTTATAATGCGCTTGATATTAAAAAGAATAAACGTAACGAGCTGTCTATGCCTGCTGGGCAACGAGACCGTCATCCACGGCCAGGCTGATGTGAACGCCGACGGCACCGTCAACACCTACGATGCCCATGTGCTGCTGACCAGCCTGAACAGCACCGATTCCGTCACCGTCCCCGCCGGTGAGAGCCTCGATGTCAGCGTGACCCTGTCCCTGACCAAGAGCGCCAAGGCCGCTCTGGACGAGATGTTCGAAAACGGCACCTTCGTGGAAGCCTTTGTCTACGCTGAGTCCCTCT
>JAFOCW010000028.1 GCA_017381035.1 Clostridia bacterium
ATACCACTCTGCAAAGTTGTTCTATACGGCGAAGATTAGGTTTGCCGTTTTCGTAGGTTAGTGTAGAAGAACCAACCTTAATAACAATTCTTTTAAAATCTTTAAATTCCAAAGTTTTCACCCCATTTGAAATCATTATAGCACTTTTTATTCTTATTTACAATTTATACTTTATTTTTTTGCATTTTTCAAGTATAATATATGATATATTTGCTAAAAAACTGTTTAAGAGGTAATGTAATGAGCATTTTAAGCAAACTTTTCGGAAATTACAGCGAAAAGGAAATTAAAAGAATTAAATATTTACAGCAAGCCGTGCTCGACCTAGAGGAAGAATATCGTGCTTTAAGTAATGAAGAATTGCAAAATAAAACAATAGAATTCCAAAAACGTTACAGCGATGGCGAAACATTAGATATGCTTTTACCCGAAGCCTTTGCAGCCTGCCGTGAAGCATCCGACCGTGTGCTTGGTATGCGACACTTTCCGGTTCAAATTATCGGTGGTATCATCCTTCATCAAGGCCGTATTAGTGAAATGAAAACAGGTGAAGGTAAAACACTTGTTGCAACACTTCCTGCCTACCTTAATGCAATTTCGGGCAAGGGTGTTCATATTGTAACCGTTAACGATTATCTTGCAAAGCGCGATAGCGAATGGATGGGCAAGCTTTATCGTTTTATGGGTCTTGAAGTTGGCCTTATCGTTCACGGTATGTCGCCCGACGAAAAGAAAAAGGCTTACGGCGCAGATATTACCTATTGCACCAATAACGAACTTGGGTTCGACTACCTTCGTGATAATATGGTTATCTATAAAGAAAACCGTGTTCAGCGTGGCTTTAACTTTGCCATTGTCGACGAAGTCGATTCCATTCTTATCGACGAAGCAAGAACCCCCCTTATCATTTCGGGTCAGGGCGAAAAGTCTACCGAGCTTTATACCAAGGCCAACCGTTTTGCCAAGGGTCTTAAATGTGTAAAGGTTAAGGAAACCAACGATAAGCAGTCCGACGAAGAACAGAATTTCGACGGCGACTATGTTGTAGACGAAAAGGCAAAAACCTGCGTGCTTACACCTTCGGGCGTTAAAAAGGCCGAAGAATATTTCGGGCTCGAAAACCTTAACGATGCCGAAAACATAACCGTTTCCCACCACATTCAGCAGGCCATTCGTGCCCACGGTATTATGAAGCGCGATGTAGACTACGTGGTTAAAGACGGCGAAGTTATAATTGTAGACGAATTCACAGGCCGCCTTATGTTCGGCCGTCGCTATAATGAAGGCTTACACCAGGCAATCGAAGCCAAGGAAGGCGTAAAGGTTGCTCATGAATCTAAAACCTTGGCGTCCATTACCTTCCAGAATTTCTTCCGCCTGTATAACAAGCTTTCGGGTATGACGGGTACCGCCATGACCGAAGAAGGCGAATTCCGTGAAATTTATAAGTTAGACGTAATTGAAATTCCCACCAACAAACCGGTTATCAGAACCGACGAGCCCGACGTTGTTTATAAAACCGAAAAGGCTAAGTTCACCGCCGTTGTCGATGCGGTTGAAGAATGTCATAAAAAGGGTCAACCCGTGCTTGTAGGTACGGTTACCATCGAAAAATCCGAAGTGCTCAGCGGTATGCTTAAGCGCAGGGGCATTGCCCACAACGTGCTTAATGCAAAGCATCACGAAAAGGAAGCCGAAATCATTGCCCAGGCAGGTAAATTCGGCGCCGTTACCATTGCAACCAATATGGCAGGCCGTGGTACCGATATTATGCTTGGCGGTAATGCCGAATATCTTGCAAAGGCCGAGCTTAAGCACCGTGGTTATTCCGACGAAGTAATTGCCGAAGCTACAGGCTACGGCGAAACAGAAGACCAAACCATTCTGGCCGCGCGCAAAGAATTTGCCGAGCTTAATGCACAGTACAAGGCCGAAATCGCCCCCGAAGCCGAAAAGGTTAAAGAGGCAGGCGGACTTTTCATAATCGGTACAGAACGCCACGAATCCCGCCGCATAGATAACCAGCTCCGCGGCCGTGCAGGACGTCAGGGCGACCCGGGTACCACACGATTTTACGTTTCCCTTGAAGACGACCTTATGCGTCTTTTCGGCGGTGAGCGTATGACAACCATTATGAATACCCTTAACGTCGACGAAGATATACCCCTTCAAAACGGTATGCTTTCCAGAACCATTGAATCGGCTCAGGGTAAAATTGAAACCCGTAACTTTGCAATTCGTAAAACCGTGTTAGAGTACGACGACGTTATGAACCGTCAGCGTGAACTTATCTACACACAGCGTAATCAGGTGCTCGACGGCGAAGACATTCACGAAACCGTCAAGAAAATGATAAACGGTTTCATTGAAAACGAAGTTAAAAACTACTGCGCCGACGAAGTGGCAGACGACTGGAATATTGAAGGTCTTCGTGAATTGTTCGGCGGCTGGCTGTTAAAGGAAGGCGACCTTGTTTACACAAACACCGACCTTGACACCTTAGAAGAAACCGATATTGCAAACACTTTAAAGCAAAGAGCAGAAGAACTTTATGCTTTAAGGGAAGAAGAATACGGCCCCGAAGTTATGCGTGAACTCGAAAGGGTAATGCTTCTTAAGAGCGTTGATACAAACTGGATGGAGCACATCGACGCTATGGACCAGTTAAAGCAGGGCATAAATCTTCGTGCGTACGGTCAGCATAACCCCGTTATAGAGTACCGCAACGAAGGCTTCGATATGTTCAGCGCCATGACCGACGCCATTCGTGAACAAACCGCACGCCTTGTTTTAACCGTTAAAATTCGCAAAAACGAAGAAGTTAAGCGTGAAAAGGTTGCCGAAGAAACAACCACAGGTGAAAATAAAACCGTAAAAGGTAAGGGAATTGTAAGCAAAAACGCCCTTTGCCCCTGCGGAAGCGGCAAAAAGTATAAACGTTGCTGCGGAAAAGATGAAGACTAATAAAAAACAGAGAGACGATGTCTCTCTGTTTTTTTATTAACTATTATTCGCTTTCTTCATACCCGGTTAAAAACTTAACCGTTCTTTCAATGGAGTCCTTTGCGTTGCCCCAAGGCTCTTTGGCATATCTGTAGTCGAATTTTTTGCAAAACCAACTTACGTCTTCCTGCAAGCCTTCAAGATAGTCGGAGTTTATCTTTTTAACCAAAGGCTCAAAATCGGCGTACTTTTTTCGGTTTAAAGAATTTTTTCCAACACTTAAAAACTTGTGGTAGTGCGGCATACAAAAATAACTCTGCTTTTTAATTTTTTCTTCAAACGCCTTGTCCGCACTGTAAAGCCATACCGCAGTTTCAAACATTTTATTAAAGTTAGATTCGGCCCTTGCACAAATATAGCAGCTATCGTTTATTTTGCCTATATTTTTAATAGCATTTATTCCGCGAAGCTCTTTTTCAATATGCGCAAGGTGGCTTTCCATCATAAGCGCTAAACCAAGTCGGTTTTTTCTTTTAAGCATCATAGAAAAATGCTTGTCGCAAAAGCCTTGTTCGTTTGTTTTAATGCGAATGTCGGGCTCCATCATAGATGCCCCAAGAATAATCTCAAGTTCTTTTTCCTGCAAATTTTTATACATTTCGCAAAAAGGACAACCTTTAGAACTGTCTTCTGCGCAGGCATCAAACGCTTCGTTTACAGGTATAGTGTATATTTTTTCCATAGCAAAACCTTTATTTTAATGAATATAACTTTTTTATTTGTGGGGAAGCTCTTGCTGTAAAACGTAGTGCTGTGGAATTCCGTTTTTGTAGCGAATATTCTGTTCGCCCTGTATTAGCGGCAGGCAGTATTCAACGGCTTCGTCGGTTACGTTATTGCCGCTTTCGGTAATCCACTCTGTCGGGAAATACTTAACGTGGTTAGCTACCAAAGAAACGCTAACGTGGTCAATTCGAACGTTGTAGGGGTGGTTGGCAACACGGTAAAATACCATCATTTCGCCCGAAATGCCCTTTAAAGCCGCCTTAACGGCAGAACCGCCAATACGTTCGGCTTCAGATATATCTCGTTTAGAGCTTAAATGTGAAGAACAGCGCTGCATAACGTTAAGTTCAATGGAACGCACCTTGCAGCCAATTTCCTTGGTAACAAGCTTTTCAAGTGCCTTTCCAATACCTGCAAGATACTTGTGCCCAAAATTGTCGGTCTTGCCCGACTGGAACTCTTCGCCAAGCTCTGCCATATCAAGTTCAATTCCTTCCGAAACGGCCACAATAACTGCACGGTGTGTTTTTTGCACTTCACGCACGTCATCTAAAAACTTCTTTGTAGAAAAGGGCTTTTCAGGAAGGTAAATAAGGTGCGGTGCCGTTTCACCGTTGGCTCTGAGCACCGCCGAAGAAGCGGTAAGCCAACCGGTATCACGTCCCATAATTTCAATAATGGTAACCGAAGGCACCGAATACACACTGCTATCACGTATAATTTCCTGCGTTGTGGTTGCAACGTATTTTGCGGCCGAGCCGAAGCCGGGTGTGTGGTCGGTTTCGGGAAGGTCGTTATCAATAGTTTTAGGAATACCAATAGCAACAATGTCAATTCCGTTTAATTTAAAATAACGGTCAAGCTTCATAACGGTATCCATAGAATCGTTACCGCCAATATAAAAGAAGGCATGAATATCATGTGCACGCATAGTGCTTACAATGTCTTCGTAAACCTTGATGTCTTTAGTGGGGTCGGGCAGTTTATAGCGGCAGGAGCCAAGTACGGTAGAAGGTGTCTGACGAATAAGCTCAACGTCGTCATCGGTGCAAATAATTTCACTTAAGTTTACCAAATTGTTTGAAATAAGACCTTCAATTCCGTTTACCGAACCGTAAATGGTTTCTATTTCATCGTACTTGGTTGCGTGGCGAAAAACGCCAAGCAGGGAAGCATTGATGGCGCAGGTAGGACCGCCGGATTGTGCAACTACAATATTCATATTTTGTTCTCCATTTCTTTAAAACATCTGAGCCAGGGCTACTACACCTGACATTGTGATAATTGACAGTAGCGTTGAAAAAGCAACAAGCTTAACCGAAAGTTCGGTGTCTTTTTCAAATTTTACAGAAAGCACCGTTGTTGCCGCGGCAACGGGGGCGCTTGTTGCAATGATTAACGATACAAGAATTGTACCCCTAAGACCTATTGCTAAAAGCACGAACAATGAAATAAGCGGAATAACAACAAGCCTTAAAAATGAAATTATATAAACTCTTTTGTCTTTAAGTGCCGAAAGAATATTGCTTCGGGCCAAATTAAAGCCTATTACCATCATTGCAAGCGGAGTGTTTAGCGCCGCCATTCCCGAAATAGCGGAAGATACGGAGGTAGGTAGCTTTATCGAGAATAGAAAGAGTATAAGTCCAATGGTTACGGCAACAATGCCGGGGTTTAAAAAGAGCTTGCGAACCGACATCTGCTTTTTTTCGCCACTCATACAAATAATGCCGAAGGTCCACATAAAAATATTGAACACAGCAACACAAACCGAGCCGTAAAAAACACCTTCATCGCCAAGTACCGCCTTTTGAAGCGGTATTCCCATATAACCGACGTTTGAAAAAACCAATGCAAAACGCATAACACGATTGGTGCTGTCGGTATCGCTTTTAAACAAGAAAAAGGCTACTACGGCCGATACCGCCTGTATTAACAAAAATGCAATAAAGCAAATAATAAGCCCTTTAAATTTAGTTTTATCGAAGTCTATGTTTAAGGAATTAATAATAAGGCAGGGGGTAACAAAGTTAAGAATTATGTCTGAAATAACTTTAGAGCCTTCTTGGCTTATAAACTTGCGTTTTTCGCCAACAAAGCCAAAGCCCATAAACACAAAGAGTATGAGCACCTGAATAAAAACAGTGTAGAAATTACCAAAAAACGACATTCTATTTTACCGAATTCATAAAGCGTAAGAAGGCCTTTTTACCTTCTTCGTTACGTGCATATACGCCTGCGTGCTCAAGTCCGGTGGCGAAAGCCTTACCGGTTTCAAGCTTAATAATACCGTCTACGTTTTCTGCGGTAAGCTCGTATTTTTTTGCTATATCGTAAGCCCATTCGGCGTGGGGTGCCGTAAGTTCGTTTTTGTAAAGGTCTTCGCCCTTAATAAGCCCATCGGCAACGGCGGCAAGCTCGTTTTTAAGGCGCGCGGGAAGTACAGCAAGACCCATAACTTCAATAAGGCCTATATTCTCTCTTTTAATATGGTGAATTTCCTTATGGGGATGATAAAGCCCTGCAGGATGCTCTTCGGTGGTGATGTTGTTTCTAAGAACCAAATCAAGTTCGAAGTTTTCACCGTTTTTGCGTGCTATAGGTGTAATGGTATTGTGGGGAACACCGTCTGTGGAAGCATAAATATAAGCGTCTTCATCGGTGTAGGAGCGCCAAGCCGCTAAAATTTTATCAGCAAGGGCGCAAATTCTGCCGGTATCTTTACCGCTAAGGCGAATAACCGACATAGGCCACTTAACAATACCGGCTTTAATATCGTCAAAGCCTTCAAAGGTAAATTCGGTTTCTACGGGAGCCTTTGCCATTGCAAAGGTGTAGTTTCCGCCTTGGAAGTGGTCGTGGGTTAAAATAGAGCCGCCAACAATGGGCAGGTCGGCATTGGAGCCTACAAAATAATGGGGGAAGCTTTCAACAAAGCTTAAAAGTTTTCTGAAGGTGCCGGGGTTTATTGACATTGGTGAATGTTCGCTATCGAACACAATGCAGTGCTCGTTATAATAAACGTAGGGTGAAAACTGCATAACCCAGGGCTTGCCGTCAACCGTAACGGGTAAAACTCTGTGGTTCTGGCGTGCAGGGTGGTCTACACGGCCTGCATAGCCTTCGTTTTCTTTGCAAAGCTGACATTTCGGGTAGGCAGGCTTTTCTTTAGCGGATTTTGAAGCGGCAGCGGCTGCTGCAATCGCCTTGGGGTCTTTTTCGGGCTTGGAAAGGTTTACAGTAATGTCAATAACACCGTAATCGGTATCAAGCGTCCATTTCATATCTTTTTTAATTCTGTAGCGGCGAATGTAGTCGGTGTCGCAGCTAAGCTTATAATACCAGCTTGTTGCCTTTTCGGGACTTTCCTTATAAAGCTCTGAAAATGTTTTTCTGACATAAGATGGTCTTGGGGTTAAAATACCCATAATTTTTGTGTCGAAAAGGTCTTTATAAACAATGCTGTCTTCTATAATTCCTGTGCTTACAGCATAATCTAACATTACCTTTAAAATATCTTCAAGCTCGGCTTCGGGCACGTTTTCGGGCTTAATATATTCTTTAAGACCCAAAGCGTCTATAAGCTGGTTGGTTATGTAAAGTCTGTCGTCTTCTTCAATAAGCGAACAGGAAATAGCGTAATTTACAAGTTGAGCAATAGCGGTATTAATCATAGCAAATCTCCTTAAATCTATTATATATTAATTATATA
>JAFOCW010000029.1 GCA_017381035.1 Clostridia bacterium
AAAAAATATCTAAAAAAGTGGCAGATTCACTTGGTTATAATTATCCTGATTATGATGAAAACGTTACAAAATATTTGGAAACACAAAAGAGAATTTCAAATAAATATCTTTATGGTAATAGGTATTGACAAATTCCAATTTATAAAAAAGAGCAGAACACAATCGTTCTGCTCTTTCGCTTTAATGGTGATGATGGTGGTGATGCCCAGAAGAAGTTGCGCTTAATTCCACATGGCAATTCTCCTCGTGGCAATGTTCATTTTCTGCTTCAAGTTCAAGTGTTGCATGACCTATGCCGTGTTCCTGCAATTCCGCACGGACTTTTACTTTGATTTGGTGAGAATCAGAATTTGTTACAATGTGCATAGTTGCGTAGTTGCTTTGACCATCCATACTCCAAATGTGGATGTGGTGAACATCCTGTACACCGTCAATCTCAGCAATGTGTCCTTTAATTTCATTAACATCAATGCCATGAGGTGTTTTTTCAAGGAATAGGTCAATTGCTTCTTTCAAGTTCTTAATAGCATTTACAAGGATGAATACCGCAACACCAATGGACATAATCGGGTCAATGAGGGCAAAGTCAGAAAATCGCATTACAATAGCACCGACCAATACAACCACCCATCCAAGCACATCTTCAAGCATATGAAGATTGACAGCTTTCTGGTTTAGCGAATCACCCTCACGAGTGAGAAATGCTGCACTAAAATTAACACATACGCCAATAATAGCAAAGATAATCATTCCGGTATAGTTGATTTCTGTGGGTTCGATAATTTTGTTGATGGCATTGAAGATAACCATAACAGAACCAAACAGAAGAATCAATGTAGTGATTACACTGCCAATAATAGAATATCTTGCATACCCGTAAGTATATTTTTCGTCAGGTTGCTTCTTACTTTTCTTTTCAAAGAAATAAGATATGCCGATGCTGACTGCATCTCCAATATCGTGTACAGCATCAGAAATGATGGCAACACTACCAGTAAAGATACCGCCTGCAAACTCAAAAATGGAAAATGCCAAATTCAAAATAAAAGCAATTAAGATATTCTTCTCTGTTTTCATAAAACCCTCCTATTGACTTCCTACAATGTTGTGATACAATAAGTTCTGTACTGAACTCTTTGTTCATTATTATGCAGGATAAATTAGATGAACACAATATGCAGATTGTCGTTGATGTACGATACTGAACATTTTCGCAAAACTGTATGGAGGAGATTATGGATAGAAGACAAAGAAAAACACGAGAGGCGATTTTTTCTGCCTTTATTGACTTGTTATCAAAAAAAGATTTCGGACAGATTACTGTGGGGGAGATAATCACCCATGCAGATGTGGGCAGAGCAACTTTTTATTCACATTTTGAAACAAAAGACTATCTTCTGAAAGAACTATGTGAAGAATTGTTCTGCCATATTTTTGATGCGACAAATAACGAACAATCGGAACACAGACATCTTTTTGATTGTGATGCACCAAACTCTGTATTTTTGCATCTTTTTCAGCATTTGCAGAAGAACGATAATAATATTCTGGAATTACTGTCCTGTCAGAATAACGAGTTATTCCTGCTGTATTTCAAAATCAATCTCCAAAGGTTGGTCGTAAGCCAACTGCCGTTATTTGAAGCGAGAAAAAGCGAAATATTACCAGACAGTTTTTGGGTAAACCACATAGCATCTACTTTTATTGAAACTGTTAGATGGTGGATTGATAACGGAATGAAAGAATCTTCTGAAACAATAACAGAATATTTTTGTTTAGCAGTGTAAATTCCAATTTATCGAATAGATGGTATTTGTTTAGAAAAGGGTTTTAGGTTCTCCTAAAAAGTGGAAAATGTGATATACATTTTCCCTGCTTGCTACGGTGTGAGACAAATATTAAACGGATGTGTAGAATTTCTGCACATCCGTTTTACTGTCTCAAAAAATATTTTAATAGTGATATTGTGAGACAGGTCTCACAGTGTTATTTTGCCTTTTTCTGCCAAAAAACATCTCTTATACTTACTGTCAGCAAAACAAGCAGAGCGACACTTAGGTATTTAAGCTCAATAAGGTAATGGCCGCCCATTACAAAATAGTGGTAGCAAACGTAGCTTGAAAAAACGGTAATTATCGGTAGGTACCACTTTTTAAGGTCTATAAGGAATACTAAAAGCGCCGCAACGTCGGCAAGGAAGAAGTATCGGTCGTGCATACGTGGCAGCAAATAGGGGAGCAGTAGCGCCCCTAAAAAGAAAAGGGTAATAAGCTTTTGGTCATCAATACTGTTACGGTAATGGTAGCACAAAAACAAAAATACAAGGGTTGCCGCACCTGCAAGGAAAACGGCCGCCGTTCCGAAGTGGTCGAAGCTTACATCCCCCACAAGTGCCCAGATTGACGGCAAATTAAGGGTCATTTTGGGGTATTGGTTTGCCTGCAAAAAGTAAATTTTAACACAGTCGGTAAAGCTTCGTCCGCAAACAAAGGCGGGCAAAAGGGTTGCAAAAAATACGGGCGGTACAAGTAAAAGGCTGTGGGCCTTTATACGCTTTATAAACAGCCCAATAATTAAAAACGGAAGGGCAAAAATTGCCTGAAGCTTAAAGGAAAAGGCAAGCGCCCAAAAAACTGCGGCAAGGTTACCCTTACCTTTTAAAACACCGTAGGCCATACCAATACAAAGGGAAGTGAAAACTACGTCGCACTGGCCCCAGTAGGCGCTGTTAAGCCAAACGGTAGGTAGCGCTAAAGCAAGAAGAAAAGCGGTAATTTTTGCGGCGGCGCTATCTTTAAAATGCCCCACAATTTTCATAACAAAAAATGCGGCAAGGCCGTCGAAAACACAGCTTACAAACTTAATTAAAAGCAGACTTGGAAGCTTTAGGCGTGAAATAATAAATAAAATGTAAAGGTATGGCATATTGTAGTCGCCAATATCTTTGCTCATAGCGTCGGCAAGGGAAAGGGTGCGCATTTCTTCAACCCAAACCGCTAAAAAATTGGTATAATCGCTTGAAGCATAGAAAAACATACAAAGCCTTAGGTATACAAGTGCGGCGGCAACTACAGCCCCCACCGCCATATACGGAAAGGGAACCCCTTTTTCTGTTATAATGGGGAGTGTGAAAAATATAAGTAAAATGGCGCCAATAACCGCAAGCTCTACGGTTGCGTGGCTGATACTACTGCCCGAAATTAAAACGAAGGCAAGCATAATAACCCCTGCCAAAATGCAGAGGGTAAAGCGAAGCCAGAAATGCTTTTCAAAAAGTGAAATTACAGTTTGCAATGCTATCATTCCTTTCGGTAGTAACATTATAGCATTTGTAAAAAGATAAGGCAAGAACATTCCTTTTCCTTGACAAGCAAAGTAGGAATAGTATAATTAAATTAAGAACATTTTTAGGAGAAAAGTTATGGATTTAGAAAAATTGTTATTCAGTAAAAATGAAAAACCGCTTGATAATTTGGTGTGGGACGGCGGCTATGCCCGTGTTTTCAGAACCATCGGTTGTATTGGCGACAGTCTTTCTTCGGGCGAGCACGAATCACGAATGGACGGCGAAACCGGCTACCACGATTATTACGAATATTCCTGGGGTCAGTATATGGCCAGAAATGCAGGCATTAACGTCTTTAACTTTTCAAGGGGCGGTATGACCGCAAGGCAGTTTATGGAAGGCTTCGGCGAAAAGTGCGGAGTTTGGACCGACGCTAAAAAATGTCAGGCCTACATATTGGCGCTGGGCGTAAACGAAGTTTATCAAAACCAGGAGCTCGGCGAGCTTAGCGACGTCGACCCCGAACACCCCGAAAACAACAAAGATACCTTCGTAGGCAACTATGCAAAAATTATAAGCAAGCTTAAAACTATCGAGCCCGACGCAAAATTCTTCCTTATAACCATACCGAGGGGCGAGCTTGGCGAGCAGGGCGACCGCCACGCCGAGCTTTTATACGGTTTAAAAGATATGTTCGAAAACACCTATATTATCGACCTCAGAAAATATGGCCCCGAATATAATGACGAATTCAAAAAAAGGTTTTACGTGGGCGGCCACATGAGCGCCGCAGGCTACATTCTTTCGGCTCAAATGATAACCTCTTATTTAGATTACATTGTGCGCCACAATATTGAAGATTTTGCCCAGGCAGGCTTTATTGGCACACCGTATAAGTTTATATAAAAGGCAAAACCCCGTCTAACTGACGGGGTTTTCTTTATTTTTTAACAATTAAAGCCTTGCATTTTGCAAAAGCAAACTCTAATAAAAACTGAATTTTGCTTAGCAGGAATGAAACGGTAAGCGAGCACAAAAACACAAGCGGAACAATTATAAAATAGTAGGGCAGACGGTCGGGCATAAGCGGTACCTTTTGCGCAAGAATGGGGTAAAAGACCGAGTCGAACACCCACGAAACAAGGTAAGCGCCAAGGCATAGGGGCGATAAAAACTTAAATACTTTAGCGAAGCCCGATGGGAATTTTTCGTAGTTAAAATTAACAATAAGTGTAAAAACAAGCACCGTTGTAATAAGGTTAAACAGCGAACAGTATGTGCCCCAAGGACCCGAAACAAACTTACCGCCGTAGGAGCGCCAGTAAGAATAAAGCCCAACAAGCGGCACCCACAAAATAATAAGTATAAGGTTAAGGCTTTTTTTAATTTTAAGCCCGTATTCATTTAGGTAACAACCTAAAAAGTAATAGGTTATAGGGTAAAACTCACGCCAGTAGTCAGGCAAAAGCGGGTACCTTACGCCCGAACTTGAAGGCTGTAGCCACCACGAAAGCGAATCGAAATTGTATACGTTTACAACGTCGGGCAGGGAAGTAACAATAATAAGGCTTATAATAAGCACCGTCTTCCATTTTTTAGACGGTAGGTTTTTATATAAAACGTTTAAAAAGGGTATTAGCAAAAACAGCCCTAAATACATTTCAACGTACCAGGCATACGGTGCGCCCGAAAAGCCCAGAACTTCGGTAACCACATCTAAAAGAGAATACGTTTCGTTTAAAAACAAGGCCGAATAACCCATACAAAAAAGGCTTGCCAAAAGGTAGGTAATAAGTATTCCCACAATGCGTGAATAGTATTTTCGGCTTGGCATTTTGTTTTTTAAAAGATAGCCCGAAAGTGTTAAAAACAGCGGAACACAAATAATAAAAAGGGCGCGGAACTGGGTCATAATGAACATTTTTTCGCCGTCTACGGTATGGTCGTAGAAGCCGTTGTTTAAAAGAAAATGCACCGAAACCACAAAAAAGAAGGCAAGACACCTTATTATGTCGGCGGCAGGGTTGCGTTTTTTAGCTTCCATTTTTAAACTCCCAATACAAAAATCTTTAATCAAGTATACCACTAAGCCGACGAAAATGCAATAAATGGCAAAAAGAAAAGCCCCGTAAAAACGGGGCTTTTGGTGTGTTTAATTATCTTACATTGTACCGAAGATAAACTTAGCAAGGAAGAGAAGAGCAATAATGGTAACTGCAATATCTTTCTTCTGATACTTGCCGGTGAATAAGGTGATAAGAACGTATGCGATAGATGCAATACCAATACCGTTTGCAATGGAGTAGGTAAGGGGCATCATAACAAGTGCTAAGAATGCAGGAACTGCACTTCTTAAATCGGACATATCAACCTTAGAGAAGTTCTTAAGCATAAGTACGCCAACGTAAATAAGTGCAGGAGCGGTAGCAGCTGCAGGAATGATGCTGGCGAAGGGTGCTAAGAATAAGCAAACTGCAAAGCAGATAGCGGTAACGAAACTGGTAAGACCGGATTTACCGCCTGCGGCAACGCCGGCAGCGCTTTCAACGAAGGTGGTAACGGTAGAAGTACCAAGAACAGCACCGGAAACGGTAGCAACAGAGTCGCAGGTCATAGCCTTGTCAACGTCGATGGGGTCGCCGTTTTCGTCGAGCATATCAGCTTCGCTTGCTGCGCCGTAAAGGGTTCCGATAGTATCGAACATATCAACTAAGCAGAAGGTAACAATAAGCATAATTGCCGAGAAGATGCCGCCAACCATTTCGGGAGCGAAGGCATTCTTCCAGGATTCAGCCTTGAAGACAGCGGTAACACCGATTTCAGCAAAATCCTTAAAGGGAGCGAAGATTTCGCCGAGTTCAAAGCTGGGTAACTGCCATGTAGCAAGATAGTAAATAACAGAAGTAGCAAGAATACCGATAAGAACTGCGCCCTTAACGTTAAGCTTGCTGAGAATAGCAATAATGATAAAGCCAACAAGAGCAATGATGGGAGCGGCAAGGTCTGCCCAAGCAACGCCCTGAATTTTAACGAACTGAACGAGAGTGTACTGGTTAGGCTGAATAATGCCAACGTTCTGGAAACCGATGAAGGCAATGAAAAGACCAATACCTGCGGGAATAGCCTTCTTAATGCAGTCGGGCATTGCTTTTGCAATGTACTCGCGAGCGCCTGTGATGGAAAGAAGTAAGAAGATAAGACCGGAAATAAGAATAATAACAAGACCGGCCTGATAACCCTTAACAACGTCGCCGCCTGCGATTACCTGAGGTAATACGAAGGAAACGAAGAAATAAGAGTTAAGTCCCATACCGCAAGACTGTGCAAAGGGAAGCTTTGCATAGAAAGCGAAAAGCAGGGTGCCTATAACCGATGCCAGAATGGTAGCGATGTAAACCGCATTCCAAATGGCAGGAACGCCGGGCACGTCAAAACTGAAGCCAACAATCTGATTGGGGTTTACAATGATGATGTAAGCCATTGCAAAGAAGGTTGTAAGACCCGCAATGATTTCTGTTTTAACGTTGGAGCCGCGTTCAGAAATTTTGAAAAATTTGTCCATTTTTATCTCTCCTTTTTTATAAAAATTAAATGGCAAGTACATTATAACAAAAAGCAAAACAACTTGCAATATTTTTTTGGTTTATTTTAGCAAAAAACACAAAAGAAAAACTGCTTTTTTGGTCAAAAAAGAAGACCAAAAAATGAAGTTGGTAAATTCCGGTAAAACAACATAAAAACAGACTGTAAATCTTTAAACTTATTAACTGTGTTTCGTTGAAAAGGTGCAGAAATTATGCTATAATAAAAACAGTTTAGAAACAGAGGTATATTAATGGCCCATATTTTCGCGCCAAAGGAATTCGTGCCCACCGCCTTCGATTCGGGCGGAGTTACCACCGGTCCCATAACCGTTCCCTTCATAATGGCGCTCGGCGCAGGTCTTGCAGCCAACAAAACGGGCAAAAACGCAGGCGAGCACAGCTTCGGTCTTGTTTCCCTTTGCAGTGTTGGCCCCATTTTGTCGGTTCTGCTTTTAAGCATCTTCTTCAAACCCGAAGCGGCCACCGCCACCTACGAAATAGCCGACGTTAAAACCACAACCGATGCCATAAGGCAGTTTACCACCGCACTTCCGCACTACGCTAAAGAAATAGGCGTTGCCTTTGTGCCCATTGTGTTTGTTTTCATAATCTTTCAGCTTTTAACCAGAAGGTACCACGTGCACAATATGTTAAAAATGTCCTTCGGTTTTTTATACACCTACATAGGTCTTGTAATGTTTTTAACCGGTGCAAACGTAGGCTTTATGCCTGCAGGTAGGCTTATAGGCGCCCAAATTGCAGGCGGCCATTTTAAAGCACTGCTTGTGCCAATAGGTATGCTTATGGGCTACTTTGTTGTTGCGGCCGAGCCTGCGGCACAAATATAAATGCGTCGCAGACACCTTAATTTATGCGAAGCATAACCTTCGTGCACCGCAGGTGCCCTTCATTATGCGAAAGCATACCATCATACGCCGAAGGCGTGCATCATTTCACCGCAGGTGATTTTGTCTTAAATTTAAAACCTTCCTCTTAAAAGGTCAAAGTCGTCAAGGGCAATAAAGGGAACGGGAACCTTTTCGTTTTGGTCGGCAAGGCGAACGCCAAGGTCGTTTACCCAGTTTTCATTCAAGAAAACCTTAACAACACCGCCGGTTACAGCTTCTTTTTTTAAAATGGGTGCGCCACCGTAGGTAAGGTATGGGGTAGAAAAATACCCGTCTACCGAATAAAGCGGCGAAGAGCGCTTGTTTTTGTTGTTTGTTGGTTTGGCAAGGTAATTTGAAAGCTCGCACATCTTAACAACGGCGCCGTTTTGCCCGTCTTTTAGCCTTTTAAGGCAGGCGCCCACAATGGCAAGCAGGCTGTCTATGTATTCTACGTGCTTTTCGTTACAGTCAATTCCGTAAAACAAACGGTCGCTTTTAATAACCAGTTTTTTATTTGTAAGCGGTCCTGCAAGCAATGCGTCGGCAATAATTGCACGAACTTTAATTTCGTTAACCGAGTTTTCGCTTAGCGAAAAGAACATTGATTTTTTCCAGGCCGAAATCTTGCCTTCAAGCGCTTTTTCTACGGCCGTCTGTTCACAGCCGCCAAAGCCCTTTACCTTTATTTCGTTTTTAACAATATGCTTTAGCAGCGAACAGCTTTTTGCCTTTTTGAATTCTGCCGCCACCTTGTCCGAAACCTTTTCGGGCAGGGTGTATTTTTCGTTAATCCAACAAAACAAAAATTCTTGGCAAAGGGCGTCCTTTTCGGCTAAGGAGTAACCGCCTTCGGCATCTAAAAGCTCTAAAAAGCCCCTTGCCAAAACGGTTAGTATATGCCTTAGTCCCGAAAGACCGTTTTCAATATTGTCTTTAGTTAAAAGCTTTCCGTAGCCGCCCGTCAGGTAAAGCTCGTATTCTTTTTTCTCGTTAAGCATCTGCTCTACCTCCAAGGGCTTCTATTACCTGCGCTTCGCTGAATATTTTCCAAAAGGTATTTGTAAGCGAAGCATCATATTGTGGGTACAGTCGGGCAATAAGCTCGTTTTCCTGCTCTTTATGCCATAGGTCAAGGCCTTCTGAGTCCCCTAAATCTTCTAATGCAATATCGGCAAGGGTTTGTTGGAACTTGGTTTTGCCCACACCTGCTTTTATGGCTTCTTCGCATACGGCAAAATACTTTTTGGTATATTCGTTTTTGTTTGCCCGTTTAGAAAGGTCGGGCACATTTTTGCGCGCAATTGCTTCTTCAAGGGCATAATGCAAAAGTCTGTACCCTTCAAAATTAAAGTTCAAAAGAAGGTCGGCGTGGTCAAGCGCTAAAATTTCCTTTAAAAGACCGTTTTGCTTTGCGGCCTTGTCCTTAACGTAGGGCCAGAAGGTTTCGGCGTTAAATTTATTTTCGCCTACCGAATAAAGTAAATCTTTAAGCGCTAAAAGCTCATCTTTATCTACCTTTTCGGTAAGGGCAAAAAGCCCGTCTTTAAATATTTCAAACCTATCTTTGTAAGAAAGGCTGTCCTTAGTATAGGTATAAACGTTGTCGTACTGACCCTTAAGCCTTACGGTTACCATAGCGTTAAGCTTGGAAGACAGCTCCGACGTATTATTCCTTGCCTTTAAAACGTCGCTAAAAGCGCCGTCGGCCGACCTGAAGGCCGCAACAATGTCTTTACAAAGGGTGGACTTTTTAGGCTTGGTGTTAAAAATTTCTAAAAGGGCATCTCGGTCAAAGGCAAGGTCGTCGGCTTCTTCACGGAATTCGTAAAAAGCCTTGGCCCAGCGGTACAAAAGCTGTGCTACGGCATTGCGCTCGGAATTGGGCTTAAAGGTTTTAACCGGAAGATTAGAGCCTTCGGCAAGGCAAAAGTTACCGTCTTCGCCCATAATTATTTCGGGAATTTCACCCTTTTTGTTTTCAAGACAGCGCTTCATTTCAATATAATTTTCAATTTCCTTAACCACCGCTTTTGCTTCGCCGTCCAAGGACTTAGCGAACCGCTGAACATCGTCAATATAAGGCCTTATACCCTTTTTGGTGGCGTCGATTTCGTTGCCCGTAAGAATGGTGCAAAGGGCGGCGCTTGGAAGACTCTCGCTCTTTTTTAGTGCAGGGTCGTACTGAACGGCGGCAATTTTCATTGCGGTATTTGAAATTTGGCCGATACGGTTGGAAAATGTGGTGTAAACCACCTGGGGACAAATATAATTGTACCTTTTGATTCTTGCTTTTTCGGGGGGCAAAACCGCTTTGATTTCCTTAATGTGTATAAAAGGAACCCGACTTTCCACATTACGTATTTCAGTATAACCGCTTTTAAAGCAGGCGTCTATTATACGGCGGTCGTAAATAATGGAAATATGGTCGCCGTCAAAATCGGCTCCGCCAAGGGCGGCAGGAATATAAGAAGTATCACCCGTAATAACCACACCCGTAAGGTGGCCAAGGTAGGTGTCGTACTCTTTTTTGGTTTTTAGAATAGTGCAAACGTCTTCGTTACGGGAAAGGTGGGGGCTTCTTATAAGGGCAACCCTTTGACCCGAAGCGGCGACACCCGGCATATATACGCCGCCGTTTTTCAACAGTTTGCCGCTAAAGTCAAAGGAAATATCACCTTCAACCCGTTCTAACATATCTACAAGAAAGGCATACAAATCGCCCGATAAAAATCTGTTTTCGCCACGCACCAAAATTTTACCAAGCGCAATATCGTTATAAAGGGAAACCCTGTGCGCCCTAACGCTTGCTTTAATGTGGGGGTCCTTTAAAAAACGCTCGTCTTTAAGCAACAGCTCCATCCAGGAAGCTTTGTCTTCGGTTTTAAAAAGCTCTTCTCTTTTTTCTTTATTGGTAAGGTTTTCGGTATTATAGGCGTCGGCCAGGGCAATGTGCTCGGCCACAATGCCGTCAAGGTCGCTGTCGGTTAAATCGAAGGTGCTAAGCTGTTGCGAGCTTAAATGTACGTAACGGGTATTATGGAAGGAGTTTTCCGATTTTACAACATAAAGACCGTGATTATACTTTTTAAGCTTTTCAAAATAATATTTCATTATGTCGCCGTCGGCCACACACGCTTTAAAGTATTCATCTCTTTTATCGGTGTCGGGGAAAAGGCTTTTTATAAGACCTGCAAGCTTAAATACCGAAGGCCTTATAATTACGTTGGCTTTAAATAAGTTGCGGCGCACACCGAAAGCATCGGTAACAAAGGCTTCATCCCCCGTAACACCCTTGTCTTTAAGGAAGGCGTGGAAATCTACCGTGTGCAAAACACCCTTTAAAAAGGGCATACGAATCTGGAAGGAATTACCCTTTAGTTTTTCGGGTACAAGGCCGTTTATAATCTTGTTTGCGGCAGGGGAAATAAGCCCTTCGCCGTCGAAGCAGGTAAGCGAAACGGTAGCGGTGGTTTCTTCCTGGCACAGTACCGCATCGCCCCCACGGGAAAACTCTTTTGTGGTGTTTGCGGTAAATACGGGCACTGCGTTTTCGGGGTTGTGGCTCTTTTCGGGTAAAACTATAATGTTTTCGCAGTTAAAGAAATCGGGCCCAAGGGGGTCAGAACAGCGCAAGGCTTCGGTGGCCGAGCTCATATAAAGGGCACGGTATGCATAAAGCTTGGAAAGATAGGCGAGCGACTTATTTCTTGCGTCCTTTTCTAAGGGAAGGTCAAGGTCAAGCCTTGGTAAAAGGGTGCCGAAAATATCTTCACGCACAAACGAATAAATAAAATTCTTGCTTTGGCTCTGGCTGGTTATAAAAGGAACGTAGTGTACGGTTTTGTCGCCAAAATTCAGGGAAAAGCCGTCGTTAAAAAGCTTGGAAAAGGGTTCTTCTTCAATAGGTTTTGCGGCGCTGAAATCAACGTAAAAATAGTGCTTATCAAAACAAGCCGAAGAAGACGGAGCAATTTCGTCCTTTAAAATGTGGGAAAGCTGATAAAAAAGAGCGCTGTCTTCACGCTTTTTGTAGGAAAGAATAATTTCTTCCGAAAAATTAATGGCAGGAAGCACCTTCGCCCCAATATTAATTCTTGCATATTCAAGCAAAGCCTTGCCGTCTAAGGTGTAAAGTTCGTAGTGCATATCATCGCTCCTTTACTAATATAAATACCATAATTCGACTTTTTTGTCAACGAAACCGGGGGTTGACAAACCGAAAAAGGTGTGCTACAATGCGGGCAGTGGGTGAGTTTACATTTGGTAATCGGTATGAGGAGTACACTCTTCGATACGGCGATGCTGAACAAATAGTATTTTTTTATTTTTTATAATTGACTTGTTAACTCGAAGTTACAAAGAATGTTTTATACATCCCACATTCATAAAGGCACCTGCGGGTGTCTTTTCTTTTTATACGTTTAAGCCGACGGCGGCACTCCAAACGGAGTGTCGCTTTTTTTATTTTTATGAATATATACACCCCCAACAAAAGAAAGGAGAATGAAAAATGATTAAGCAAAACAAAAAGGGCGCCAAAAACAGCGCCGCAAAAAAATTTATTTTTATGAATATATACACCCCCAACAAAACGGGGGAAGGTCAAAAACGAAAGGA
This sequence comes from Clostridia bacterium, assembly GCA_017381035.1. Taxonomy (GTDB): domain Bacteria; phylum Bacillota; class Clostridia; order Oscillospirales; family Acutalibacteraceae; genus SFWF01. The sequence continues at coordinate 12,378 of JAFOCW010000029.1, forward strand.
GAATGATACTATGACAAATATCATATACGAAAAACAAACAATCAACTGGGAGCAGAAGGCTTACTACCGAAAGGAAGACGCCGCACCCAAAACCTACAAGACGTTAAACAAGAAAAAGGGCAGAAACTACGGGTACTACGTTAAAGACCCCGTAACAAAATACGGCATCAAACAGTACCACGAACGCTGCCAGGACTACGACTGCGATTATGCATCGTAAACGAAAGGAGAATGATAATATGACGAACATTAACAAAATAATAATAACCTTACTTGTGGTGGTAATGACGCTGACGGCGTGCGCAGTAAGCGAGCAACCAACCGACACTGCCGCCAACGCATCTTTAAACACTGCCGCCGACATCACCGAACAAGAGCCAATGCCAACAAGGCAAACCCAAAGCACCAACATAAAGTACGCAACCCTTGAAAAGACCTATTCTATAAAAGAAACGGCACCGATAACACCAACCCCGACTACGACGTCTAAACCTCCTTTCGAGAACAGTAGTCCCATCGAAGAACCACCGCCGCCACAAGATTCTGCGCCAATAGCGGAAGAAACAAGCAGACCCTATTTGGAAATGGAACAAGAAGCGGTACGGCTGGTTAATCTTGAAAGAGAAAAGGTGGGACTACCGCCTCTCGAAACAGACGACACATATTATAATCTTGTCAGGCTTCGAGCCAAAGAAAGCACAGAATACTGGTCGCACACACGGCCAAACGGGCAACAATGGTCATCGTTATATATGGAACTTGCAAATGCAAACAGAATTCGCAAGATAGCCGAAAACTTAGGCAAAAACTTCACAACGGTAGAGCGAATAACCGAATGTTTAATGGTATCTCAAAGCCATAGAAACGCAATACTCGGTGCAGACTACACACATATTTGTATAGCCATAGTCTTAATTGAAGATGGCGAAGACGAAAACCGATATGCTATCGCACAGCATTTCTATCAAAAGGAGGAATAATTATGAACAATGTATATTATTTAGAAAGAACCGCAAACGGCAGCAACCAAATCTCACTTAAAACAAAATTGCTTGAAAAGCGCATAATCTACCTTGACGAGCAAATCAACCACCAGACCGTAAACGAAGCAATTCAGCAAATTGCGCTTCTTGCGGCCGAAAAACCGGGCGAAAGTATAACAATGCTTATAAACTGCCCCGGCGGAAGCATACAGGACGGCCTTGTGCTTATAGACGTAATGCGAGCTTACGACGGCATAATTAAAACCGTATCGCTCGGAATTGCCGCAAGTATGGCGGCGGTAATACTTGCCGCAGGCACAGCGGGGCATCGCTACTGCTCCAAAAGCTCGCAGGTGATGCTGCATCAGCCACTTATTGCAGGCTCAATTCCGGGCGGCAACTGCAGCGAAATTGAAGAAGTGGCAAAATCGCTTGTGGCAAGGAAAAATCAGATAAACGACCTGCTTGCAGATTTCACGGGAAAACCCAAAAAGGAAATTGAAAAGCTAACGTCAACCGACAACTACCTTAGCGCAGACAAGGCCTTAATGCACGGTCTTATAGATAAAGTCGCCGAAGGTAAAGAACTATATGAACTAATAGGAGGTAATGCAATATGATTATTTTAGGAGAAAACGCCTGTTTTGAAAACGGCTACGTAGAAAACACAAACACAATGTTAATAGGTGCCCCCGGCACAGGCAAAACACGCTCGTTCGTGCTTCCTAACCTTATGAGCGCCGAAGAAGAAAGTATTGTGGTGCTCGACCCGAAGGGCGAACTCTACGATATAAGCGCAAACCTAATGCGTGAAAAGGGCTATAGCGTGCGTTGCCTTGACTTCGTAACACCCGAAAACAGCGATATTCACTATAACCCCTTAAAATACTGCAGAAGCGAAGACGAAATAATAAGGTTTTCACGCATTATTGTTGAAGAACAGTTTAATCGTACGCAAGATAACTTCTGGCCGCTTACCGCACAGATATTATGCAACGCCTTCGTGGGCTTCTTAAAAGAATTCCGCACCGAAAGGGACCACACCTTGACGGCCATAAGAAAGCTGTTGTCGGCGGCAACCGTTACCGAAGAAAACCCCGAAAAGAACCCTTCAAAAGTAGATGTAATCTTCGGCGAAGCCAAAAACAAAAACCCTAACTCCTGGGCATGCTCGCAGTATTCACTTATAAGAAATGCGGCAGGCAGAACCCAAAAGAGCGTGGTAATAAGCCTTGGCGCAGAATTTATGGGCTTCTTAACGCCGCAAATGGCCGAACTTACCGCCTACGACGACGTAGATTTCCCGTCCTTATGCTTAAATAAGAGCATAATCTACGTTAAATGCTCCGACACCGACCGTTCAAAAGACAAGCTTGTAGCGCTGTTCTTCACACAACTTTTCCAGGAGCTTTACGCCATAGCGGACAAAAGCGAAAACCATAGTCTGTCAAGGGGCGTAAAGGTAATTCTTGACGATATGGGCGCAAACCTTAAAATACCCAACCTTGACGGTATAATTTCAACCGCACGCGGCCGAAGAATATCTATATCAATAATTCTGCAGTCAATAGGACAGCTTAAGCGCCAGTACGACGACTATACGTCTATTGTAAATTCCTGCAATAACGTGGTATTCCTTGGCGGAAGCGACCTTGAAACCTGCAAGGAAATGGCACTGCGGCTTAACCGACCGCTTGAAAACGTGCTGTACAAAGATATGAAGACTATCTTCGTGTTCAGGCAGGGCGAAAAGCCGATAATCACGTCGCCCTATAACCTACGGGCGCACCCCTACTATCAAAAGCTTAACCGACCCTACGGGGAAGACACAAGTGCAAAGGAACAAAAGGAGGAGATGCTTATATGACTAAATACACCTACTGTAACAAAATTTTCGACCCAACCTTCGCCTACAACTGCGCCGCACGCACGGTGGGCGACCACTACGAGCTAAAAAGTATGCTCGAAGCCATTGGCTACGAAGACCTTATAATGAATACCGAAGAATTCGAAAAGGTTTACCCCATAAAGACCCTGTACCATAGATTCAGGCGGAACATACTTGTACTGACCCATACGGGCGACAGCTTTATGGGACAAATCTTCTGCGGCGGTATGGTAGGCGACGGCTTCGATATATACGCCGAAAACAGTAAGCTTAAAAGTTTCTTTAAAAATGCAGGCGAAGACGTAACCGTACTCGATTTCTTTACGGGAAAGGAACTAAAGCCAACCTTTGATACGGTAATGGCATATACCGAACGGGTTATGGCGGCCAACCGTGAACTCGACGAGCACCGCAGTATTATGGATGAATTTCGGAAGCGGAATAATGAACTTCGTCAAAATTGCGAAACACTGTATTGCACTTCGCCGTCCACAAGCTATAAGAAGGCGATAAACCTGCTTCGTGAGTGTATGGAAACGGCCGAAGGCACCTTCCGTATGAAGCATCGTCAAACCGTACGGGAGCTTGAACTCTTCCTTGCCTTCGCTCCGGGCGAAGAAGCCTATATAAAAATGTTCGGGCTTTACGTATACGCCTTAAAATACGCCACCGAGCACCGCCGCTTCTTAAAACGTGGCGCCAAAATCCTTTCATTAACCTTCAACCAAATGCTTAGCGATATGCGGAAATTCATAGCCGAAAACGAAGGCATAGTAGATAAATACATCGGTTATATGGAGCTTACCCGCAACGAACGGGAAAACCTTATATATCTGCTAAGCGAAGAACAGCTTATGACCTACGGCGGCAAAAGCATAGGCGACGACCTGTTCTGCTAAAAAACAAAACCTAAGGAGGAATGTGTATGTGCAAAATTATAATTTCAAAGGAACAATATGAACGTTTAACGGGACTTCAGAATGAAAGGCCCATAAGTAAAGCCGAGCGGTTGCAGAAAACCACCGCCGAAAACGTTATGTCGGCAAAGTATCTGCTTGAAGATATGGAAGAACGGCTGCAGGACCTGAGCTACGCTATAAGCGAATTCGAAGCCGCAATTTACGACAAAGATTTAGACGGTATGATAAACCGAATGACCGAATATGTCCGTCTTATACGGGCGCTTGAGGCCGACACAAAGGAAGCGGGGGACTACCTTGCAGGCTCGGTTACACGGTTTATGGAAACAACCGCCCTGTCTGCCTTTACGGTAATACGGTCCGAAGCCGAAATTAAATTGAAAATAGACCAAAGCTTTGAAAATACAAACGTTATGTCCATTGGCTATAAGGACGGCGAATATGCCCTGCTTTTCGGCGAAGACGAAGAAACCGTAAACGAGGAGCCCTTTATATTTGCAAAGGGTGGGGAAGAATGCTACGATGAAGCCAGAAAATTTATTGAAACCTTCCTTGATTTAGAAGAATAAAAATATGCGCTTGGAGCAACTCTCCAAGCGCATATTTTTTCTTAAGGGGCGTTAGCCTACACCCCAAACACGAAAACTATTTCTTTTTAAAAATTTTCTTAAAAAGATTGGCATTTTTCGCATCGTTAAAGGCATCAGTTGCCTTTTGCTTCAAGTCTGCAGCTTCATCAAAACCTGCGGCGGCCGCCTTGTCAAGCCAGGAAACAAACCTTTCGTGATTTTCGGGCTTCGGTTTGTGGAAATAATCAACTTCATCTAAATATAGCTTGCTTAATTCCCTGAACCACTTATGTTTGATACTAACGGCTTCTAATTTATCGTACCGTTCCGCAGCGTAAAGAATATTTAAAAGTTTGGAAACGGAGTCTTCATCTCCGTCGGTGGCGGCTTCTTCCAAAACCTTTAGCCCATATTCAAAATCTTTTTTTACGCCATAACCATTTCGGTAGCAAAAGGACAAAAGGTTTTTGGCTTTAAGATGATTTCTGTCGGCTGCTTTTTGGAAACATCTAAAAGCGGCATCGGGGTCGGCGGTCGTGCCGTCGCCCTGAAGATAGCATAGTCCAAGGTTATACTGTGCGGAGGCAAGACCGGCTTCTGCGGCACGTTTAAAGTAAGTAAAGGCTTCTTTTTGGTCTTTTTCCACACCTTCGCCCTTATCGTAACACATACCAAGACTGTTGTTTGCTTCGGCACAGCCGTTAGCGGCGGCCTTTTTGTATTTTTCTATTGCTGCGGGAACGTTCTTTTCTAAACCGAAACCTTCATCGTAACAACAGCCCAGTATATATGAAGCGTAAGCGCTACCCATTTGCTCTGCCTGGCGGGCAAGGGTAACGGCCATATTTTCGTCTTCTTCAACACCGTCGCCGAAAAGGTAACATTCGGCAAGCCTTGCCTTAGCGTCGGCATGTCCGCGCGAAGCCAATTCTTTAAAGGCTTTAAAGGCACTGCTATAATTGGCTTTTGTGCCGTGTCCGTAATAGTAACAACAGCCAAGCTCATACTTAGCATCGTCGGAGCCCTGCTGTGCGCCCTTTGCAAAACAACCGAAAGCGCGGGTTAAATTGGTAGTTACGCCCCTGCCTTTTTTGTAACAAAGGCCAAGCTTATATGATGCCGCAGCATGACCCTTGTCGGCCGCCTTTTTGTAATAGTATGCGGCATTTTTAGGGTTTAAACCGGTACCGCTTGCGGTGTCGTAACAAACGGCAAGCGCATATTCGGCGGCCCTGTGTTCTTTATTGGCCGCACGTTGAAAGCAGTTAAAAGCGTTTATCTTGTTCTTGACGGTTCCGTACCCGTAATAATAACAAACGCCCAAAATAAAGGTGCCTTCTGTGTGCGAGCCTTTTTCGGCAACCTTTGCGTATTTAAAGGCAACAGCTCTGTCTTTTTTTACGCCGTCTCCGTAATAATACCTTTCGGCAAGAAGTCCGCAGGCATCCACGTTACCGTTGTCGGCCGCTTTAATATAATACGTTAAAGCTAAGTCGGGCTCTTTTTCGGTGCCAAGACCTTTTTCAAGGCAAAAAGCATAATCGTAATATGCTTCGTTGCAGTTCTGTTCTAATGCCCGTTCAATGTACGAAAAGGCCTTTGCGTAGTGCTCTTTTGCGGTTTCAACATCGGTGAGCTCTGCCTTTTTTAAGTATATTTTACCTAAGCTGTGGCTTGATTTGCCTTCGTCAAAGCAAAAGGACAGTTTTTCATAATAATCAATTGCACTATCTAAATTTTGTGCGGTGCCAATGCCGATTTCATACATTTCGGCAACCTTGAGCACTGAAGAATAGTGTTCTTTATCGGCCGCCTTTTTATAGTAGTAAAAGGCATTTTCGGGGCTTTTGGTTACTCCGACGCCATTTTCGTAGCACCAGCCAAGGTAATATTCGGCATCGGTAGAGCCGTTTTTGACTGCTCTTTTAAAAATTTCTGCCGCTTTTGTCTGGTTTCGTTCGGTGCCTTCTCCGTTACAGTAGCAAAGGCCAAGTATCGTTTGGGCAGTGCCGCTTGAACCGAATTCAAATTCGCTTGCAAGCGAAAAGGCTTTGTCTCGGTTTTTAGCCGTACCCCTTCCGTAATAATAACACTCTGAAAGCAGGGCATTCGCTTTAGTGTAGCCCTTTTCCGAAATGGCGGTTAGCATATTAAAGGCTTTTTTCAGGTCATACTCGCTCTGCGTTTCATAATAGAGTTTTGCACACTCTAACTCTGCGTCGTCAATGCCTGCGGCCGCTGCCACTTTAAAACAAATTTCGGCTTGAAGAGAGTTTTCTGTGGTGCCGATTCCGTTTTTATAGCATAAGCCTAACTGATATTTGGCGTAAGAGTGGCCTTGGTCTGCCGCCGCTTTAAAGAAATTAAAGGCAAGTTTGGGGTTGTAACTGTCGTTTTTCTTGCTTGCATAATACATACCAAGTTGGTATTTTGCGTCGGAGTTTCCCTGTTCTGCCGCCTGCTTAAAATATTCTACCGCTTTTTTATCGTCGGCCTTTACTCCTTTTCCGACCATATAACATAAACCAAGGTAGTATTTTGCGCCGATATGTCCTTCTTCGGCCGCTTCTTTAAAGTAATTAAAAGCAAGCGAAGCATCTTTGTTGCTGAAGTTATCGTTATAATAGCAACGGCCAAGGTTATATTTTGCGTTCAACAGTCCCGCATCGGCTGCACGCTTAAAATGTTCGGCCGCTTTATCTAAACTTTTTTGTTTGCCAAATCCGTTTTCGTAGCAACGGCCAAGCATATTATAGGCAGCGGAAACCCCTGCGTTTGCCGCTTTTTCAAAGCAACGCGCGGCTTCGGTGGGGTTTTCTTTTGCGCCGTCGCCGTAATAATAACACAAGCCTAAAATATAATCGGCCGTGCTGTCGCCTTCTTCTGCAGCGGACTTTGCAAGCCTGAAGGCTTCGTCCTTGTTTTCTTTTGTTTTGCCACCAAAATAAAGGCAGTTCGCTAATTCCGATTTAGCACGGGGGTAGCCGTTTTCCGACAGTTCTTTAAACATATCAACGGCTAAATCTTCGTTAGGTTCTGTGCCTTCGCCTAAATAATAGCAACAAGCCAACTTGTATTTTGCAAAGGTGTGTCCTTTTTCGGCCGCACGTTTAAAGCGGTCAAAGGCTTTTTCGGGCTGCTTTTTTACACCTTTCCCTGCAAGATAGCATACGCCAAGGTTCGCATCGGCAACAACGTACCCTTTTTCCGATGCTTTTTTATAAAGCTCAACTGCTTCTTCGGGCTGGTTGTTTTTGTTATAGCACCAACCCGCAAAATTATATGCATAGCCGTTGTCGGTGCTTTTGGCAATGGTTTCAATTTTTGTAAGATATGCCATTGAAATCTTTTCGTCCGAGCCTTCGGTGGCTTCGCAGTAGGTTTTAAACAGCAAGGCTTCGCTACAGCCAAGCTCTGCGCCTTTTGTAAATTCCTTATAGGCGGCGGCGGTGTCCTGTTCTTCTCCGCCAAGGCCGTCATAGGCAATAACACCGTGAACAAAATGGGCATAAGGGCAGCCTTCAAGTTCGGCTTCTGCAAGAAGGCCAAAAGCCTTCTTTTTTTCGGACGGAGTAACCGTGCGCCGTTTAAGCATAATGTGGGCTAAACGTGCCTTTGCTTCGGCAATACCTGCGTTTGCCGCCGCCTTAAAGAGCACTGTTGCCTTACTGCTTTCAAAATCTTCTTCGTCGGTAGCGCCGCTATGCAAACGAATTGCCATTTCAAGCTGTGCTTCGGGCAGGTTCTGGTTTGCATAATTTTCAAGCTCTTCAAACGAAAGGGCTTTATAATCGGTGCTTTCGGGCTTCAGGTTATAAAGCTCAAGCCTGAGTTTTTCAACCTTTTTAAGATATTTGTCAACAAAATCTGTGGCGTCGGGGTGTTGCCAGGGAACGTTACCGAGGTACTCTAAAAATTCCTTCAAATGAAGAAGTGTTGCCGAAGCATCGGCCATTACCTTTAATGCGTAGTCCGGGTCGGCAAAATGCTGTTTTAGATTACGGTCCTCACGAATGTACTTTATGTAATCGGAATAATAGCGGTCAAGCTCGAAATCTCTTTTAAAATCCCAGGTAATAAGCGCATTAATAACGGTGGTATCGAAGTCTTTAATTTTAAGCGCACCAATACCACGGGAAAGAATTTTATTTCTGAGCTTTTTGTAACTGCTTTGCGGCGGTGCAGAAGGGGTGCCTCGGCCGCCGAAATTGCCGCCGGTTTGCGTAGCGGAATTTTGAGCGTTCTGGTTATTATTGTTCCGTCTGAAATGTACGGCAATTGCCTGGTCAACCTTCTGCTTCCAGTTGTTTTGGTATAAATCTGTCATTTGCAAAAGGAAATATTGCTGCATAATTTCGTCTCGCAAATGTCCGACTCTTTCTACAGGCGAATAGGCTATTTTTTGGCTCATTCGGCTTAAACCTCCGTGTGAGTTAAACTTACATAGTATAGAATCAGTATAACAAAATTAAATACAAAAAGCAATAGGACAGACTGCCCCAAAGTCGATACAACACAAATTCAGCAAAAAAAGAATTGCAGACCTTGCAATTCTTTTTCATATTAAACATTCTTTAAACTACTAATGAATGGGATTACCGCATTTTTGGCAGAATTTGGCGCCTGCGGTAAGGGGAGAACCGCAATTCTGGCAAAATCTGGGTTGCATAGCAGGTTGTTGCATTGGGGGCTGTTGCATTGCGGGTTGTGGTGAGGCGGGTCGGGGTGAGGCGGGTGGTGCGGCCTGTACGGTCGGCATAGCGGCACCGCTTGGGTTGGCGGCAAAAACCGAAGCCAACTGATTATAAAGTTTATTTACGTTTTGCTTATTTTTGCCCCAGTCAACAATTTGTGTGGGCATAGCACACTCCGATTTTATAATTACCTGAGAAGACGTTTCGCTAAGGTAAAAAACGTCTACGTCTATGTTTTCGCCCCAGGAAGAAAAGTTAACGTCGTTTCTGAAGCAAAACTTCATTCCGTTTTGAATAGGGCAACGTGAAACAAAGGTAAGCTTTAGCGCCCCGCTGAACCTTGGGTCTGAAAGCACGCCGCAAATGTTTTCAATATGTGTGTTAAAAATATATGTATTACTAAAATTTGCCGCCATAATTATTTACTGCCTTTCTAAGCTTAAATATTTTACTAACATTATACTGTATAAACCTTTAAAAATAAAGGAAATTTCTAAAGTTTTAGCACACTGCTTGATATTACACGGTTTTTGTGGTATGGTATTTTAAGTTAAAACAGAAAAGGGGTTTTACAGTGGACATTAAAGGATTTAAAGTCAACTTTTTAGGCGACAGCATTACTGAAGGTGTGGGCGTTGCCGACCTTCGCAACCGTTACGATAACAGAATTGCCGAAATGTGCGGCCTTTCAAAAATATACAGCGACGGCATTGGCGGCACACGCCTTGCACATCAAATACACCCAAGCGAAAAGCCGCGTTACGACCTGTGCTTCTGCGGTCGTGCCTACAATATGGACGAAACCGCCGATATGGTAATTGTTTACGGCGGCGTTAACGACTACATTCACGGGGACGCACCCTTCGGCCAAATGGGCGATACCACCCCTGCAACCTTTTGCGGCGCCGTGTATTTTTTAATGAATTATCTTCGTGAAACCTACGGTGAAAAGCCAATCATATTTATGACCCCTGCCCGTATGTTTTTACGTAAAGAGGTTAGCGACTTGGTTGCGTCTACCCACGCAAAAAAGCTTCCCGGCGGCAAACCTTTAATTAATTACGTAGAAGTAATTTTACAAACCGCAAAGCTTTTTGGTATTCATACCCTTAACCTTTATAAAGATTTAGGAATTGACCCCCACGACCCGTACTGCTTCGAAACCTATACCGTCGACGGCCTTCATTTTAACGACCAAGGCCACGCAAAGCTTGCCGAAGCATTAAAAAACTTTATAGATTCAATTTAAAAGAAAAAACCGCAACACAGTTGCGGTTTTTATTTTTTTACAGTTGTATTTTGGTTAAACGGTAACCGAAATTTGCAAGAGCCTTTGTGTATTCGGAATAGCTAATCATCTGGTGCTTAATTAAATCGGGGTCGTTTTGGCCGGGAAGGTCTACCGTCCATACGTCTAAGGCGCCCAAATCAATTACACGGTCTATTCGCGCATCGCCGTAACGGCCGCCTTCAACAATAACGTGATGTCTGCCGACGGGCAGGGTAATTTCAAGTGGGATTTCGGAATAAAGCACGGGCAGAATTCTTCCGTTAACCGTTATTCTGCCTAAAGCGTTTGCGCCCGACGGTGCGCCGCCGTTAACAAATATTTTTGTGGTATTGCCATAGCCCGAATAAGCGTCTTGGGCAGGAGCCCCAACGGGAGCGCCGCTGTTTTTTGGTTTTAATAAAACAACCAACAATATAACCAAACCTACTACGGCACAAACACAGCCTATAACCAATAAAAATCTAAGCGAAGGAACAAAAGCCATAAGGTACCTCCAAATAAGAAAACTAATCTATACCAAGATTAACAAAACGGCCTTGCTTTGTCAAGCAAAACTGTTAGCGTATAAAAAAACCCCCACCGATTTTTTCGGTGGGGGTATTTTAAAAATTATCTTTGAACACGGCCGCTTCCGTCGCCGCCTGCAAGTTTTTCAACTTCGGCAACGCCTACACGGTTGTAGTCGCCTTCAATAGAATGCTTAAGTGCAGATGCAGCAACTGCAAATTCAATAGCTTCTTTTGAAGTTTTTCCGCTAAGCAGTGAATAAATAAGTCCGCCGCCGAAAGAATCGCCGCCGCCAACACGGTCAACAATGTGCAGGTGGTAGGTCTTGGAGAAGTGGTAGTCTTCGCCGTCATAGAGCATACCTGCCCAGTCGTTATCGTTTGCCGAAATGGAAGTTCTGAGGGTTATAGCAACCTTTTCAAAACCGAACTTGTCGGCAAGCTGCTTTGCAACACTCTTATAGCCTTCGTGGTTAAGCTTACCGCCGTAAATATCGGTGTCCTCGGCTTCAATACCAAACACGTCTTTTGCATCTTCTTCGTTGGAAATGCAAACGTCAACGTATTTGCAAAGTTCACTCATAGCGGCTCTTGCTTCATCTCTTGTCCAAAGCTTGCCACGGTAGTTTAAGTCGCAGGAAATTTTAACGCCACGCTTTTTAGCGGCAATACAAGCTTCCTTACAAATTTCTACAACGTTTTCACCAAGCGCAGGGGTAATACCTGTAAAGTGGAACCAGTCGGCACCTTCAAAAATGCTGTCCCAGTCGAAATCGGCGGTAGATGCCTGCTGAATAGCCGAATATTTGCGGTCGTAAATGCAAACCGAGCCACGCTGTGAAGCGCCTTTTTCAAGGTAGTAAATACCAACACGTTCGCCGCCACGTACAATTTTAGAAGTGTCAACGCCAAAATAGCGAAGGCTGTCAACCGCAGCCTGACCGATGGCGTGCTTAGGTAATTTGGTAACGTAAACGCTGTCAAGACCGTAGTTAGCAAGACTTACTGCAACGTTGGCTTCGCCGCCGCCGAAGGTTGCTTGCATCTGGTCGTTCTGGAAGAAACGGTAATAGCCGTTAGGTGCAAGGCGAAGCATAAGTTCGCCGAAAGTTACAACTCTTTTCATAATTTTTAACCCTCCATTTTTTCAAGTGCTTCTTTTACAAAGAAGCTGCCGCCGATGGCCGCAATTTTATCGAATGCCAAGAATTCGTCAATGTTGCTTCTGTCTACTCCGCCCGTGGGAATAAATTTAACCTGGGGGAAGGGTGCAGAAAGCGCCTTAAGAGCTTTAAGACCGCCGTAAATATTTGCAGGGAAGAACTTAACTGTGGTAATACCAAGCTCAAGTGCCGCCATTATTTCGGTAGGAGTTACGCAACCGGGGTAGTAGGGAATATTTCTTTCAATACAAATTTTTGCAACGGGAACAGAAAGTCCGGGCGAAACAATAAACTGTGCGCCTGCCTTAAGGGCGGCTTCGCACTGTTCGGCGTTAATAACGGTACCTGCGCCAATAGACATTTCGGGGTAGTTCTTGCAGGCATATTCAATAGCCTCTGCCGCACAAGCGGTTCTGAAGGTGATTTCGGCAGTGTTTATGCCAACACCCTTAAGTGCGGTTAAAATTTTATCGGTTTCACTAATTTCTTTAATTACAACAACGGGTATAAACTTTTCCATAATTTTTTCTCCTTATACTCCCGAATATGCGGCAAAGCCTGCATCAACGGGTAAAACTACGCCGGTAATTGCCGAAGCGGCCTTATCGTCGCAAAGGAATAAGGTTGCGCCAAGCAATTCGTCTGCGTCAACAAAACGGCCGGTGGGTGTGCCGTTTAAGATTTTAGCACTTCTGGCTGTAGGTGTGCCGTCTTCGTTAAAAAGAAGGGCTTTGTTCTGTGCGGAAACAAGGAAGCCGGGGGCAATTGCATTACAGCGAATGCCGGTTCCTGCAAAGTGGGTTGCAAGCCACTGTGTAAAGTTGGAAATGCCTGCCTTAGCGGCCGAATATGCAGGAATTTTGGTAAGGGGAGTGTATGCATTCATAGAAGAAATGTTTAAAATACAACCCTTCTTGCTTTCAACCATATCTTTTGCAAATTCCTGGGTGGGTAAAAGTGTGCCCTGGAAGTTAAGCTTGAAAACAAAATCAACGCCGCCTGCATCAAGGTCGAAAAAGCTTTTTGAGCCTTCTTTTGCTTCGTGGTGATATTCGTTATCGGTTGTGGCTCTGGGGTTGTTGCCGCCTGCGCCGTTAACAAGAATGTCGCAAGGACCAAGGTCTGATAGCACCTTTTCGTGAACGGCTTTAAGGTCTTCGGGGTCTAAAACGTTGTTTTTGTAGCCTTCGCAAATAAAGCCTTCGCTTTTAAGCTCGTCGGCTAACTTTTTAACAGCGTCTTCGTTAAGGTCAAGTGCTGCAACCTTGGCGCCGCTTTGTGCAAAAGCTCTTGCCATTGCGCCGCAAATAAGTCCGCCGGCACCCGTTACTACTACAACCTTGCCCGAAAAATCGATGTTAATTGGAAGCTGAATCATTTTAAATTCCTCCTATTTGTTATCTAATTTATCTAACATGTCAAGGACGCCGAGCATATACATAATGCCAAGCGCTCTGTCGTAAAGGCCGTAACCCGGACGAACAGTGCCGGGGCCTTCGCCCCAAAGGTGTCTGCCGTGGTCGGGACGAATATAGCCTTGGTAGCCGCAGTCGTGGTATGCCTTAAGTATTTCAAGAATACCCGTATCGCCGTCGCAATCTCTGTGGCTAGCTTCGGAAAAATCGCCGTTTTCAAAATGCTTTACGTTGCGAATGTGTGCAAAAGCAATTCTGTCGCAGTGTTTTCTGACAATTTTTGCAACGTTATTGTTCGGGTCGGCGTTAAGGCTTCCCGAGCAAAGCGTTAAGCAGTTACAAGGGTGGTCAACCATCTTTAAGAAGCGGTCAATATTTTCTTCGTTAATAAGAAGTCGGGGAAGTCCGAAAATGTCCCATGGTGGGTCGTCCATGTGAATTGCCATTTTAATTCCGGTTTCTTCGCAAACGGGCATTAAGGCTTCAAGGAAATATTTTAAGTTGGCCCAAAGCTTTTCGTGGTCAACGTCTTTATATGCCTTAAACAGCTCGTCAAGCTTAGCCATACGCTCGGGTTCCCAACCGGGGAATGACATATTGTACTTTTCGGTGAAATCAAGAATATATTTCGCCATAGCGTTATAGTCATCCTGAATCATGTTCTTTTCATAATAAAGGGCGGTTGAGCCGTCGCCAACAGGGTGGAAAAGATTACTTCTTGTCCAGTCGAAAATGGGCATAAAGTTATAGCAAATTACCTTTACGCCGAATTTTGCAAGGTTTCTTATGGTCTTGATGTAGTTTTCAATATACATATCTCTTGTGGGAAGACCAATTTTAATGTCGTCGTGAACGTTTACCGATTCTACAACGTCCATATTAAAGCCGTAGGGTTCAAGTTGTTTTTGCACCTCTGCGATTTCTTCTGTTTCCCAAACCTCGCCCGGCATTTTGTGGTGAAGCGCCCAAACAATGCTTTCAACACCGGGAATTTGTTTAATGTCGGAAAGCTTTATGTTGTCGTTTCCTTCTACGTACCAACGGAAGCCCATTTGCATAGCCATAAATTACCTCCTTAAATTTATACCGAAGTATTTTTAAATAAATTTTTGAGTTTTGCCCATTTGTGTTTGAAATCAGTATATCACATACTTTTAACAATGTTAATTACAATTGTTGTTTGACATATTGCAAATCTTGCTGTAAAATTATAGCGAGGTGATAAATATGCCAAAAAGATTTGACCCAAGGCAGAATATGAACAGGTCTACCTTCGAGATTTTTCATTACCTTGACCCAAGCACACGTCATATGGAAGCCCACTATCACGATTTTTACGAGGTCTTCTTTTTTATAGACGGCGACGTGGACTATTGGATTGACGGAAGCCTTTACAGATTAGCCCCCGGAGATATTTTACTTATACATCCAACCGAGCTTCATAAACCGGTGCCTGCCGCCAAAATAGAGCGTTATGAACGAATAGTTTTATGGATTAATAAAAGCTATCTTTCCGAAATAGAGAACGGAATACTTGAAAACTGCTTCGATAAAGAAAAGCCTACCTACAACAAGGTGCTAAGACTGGCAGAAGACAAAAAAGAGCAGCTTTTTGCCCTGGCGCACAGCCTTTGCGAAGAATATCACAGTTCGGAATTTGCGGCCGAAACCGGCGCCTATTCCTTATTACTGCAAATTCTGGTGCAAATAAACAGGCACAACAATACCGAAACACCCGTAGACAGTAAAAAGTTCAGTACTCCAACCCTTATTTCCGAAATACTTTCATATATAAACGACCACTATGCCGAAAAGCTTACGCTCGATTCAATTGCAAACCACTTTTTTGTAAGCAAATACCATCTTTCGCACGAATTTAAAGATGCGGTAAACACAAGCCTTTACCGTTATATAATAATGAAGCGGCTTAACGAAGCCTACACGCTTCTTAGCGAAGGCCATTCGGCCAACGACGTCTGTACAATGTGCGGCTTCGGTAATTATTCGGTGTTTTTCAGGGCCTTTAAGGCCGAATTCGGCATAAGCCCCGTTGAGTGCTCAAAGCAGTAGATTATCTTCGTTTTTTTGCTTCGGCTCTGAAGTCCGACGGTGTTTTTCCGGTTTTTTGTTTAAAAAGCTTGGAAAAATAGTGAACGTCCATTATTCCGCAATGAAGAGAAACGGTCTGCACCTGAAGGGCGGTAGTGCTAAGCAAATGCTTGGCATAGGCAATGCGCTTATCGTTAATGTATTCGGTAACCGTTTTGCCCGTTTCCCTTTTAAACGTGGCCGAAAGGTAAACGCTGCTTACGTTAAGTTGTGCGGCAAGTGCACTAAGGCTAAGCTCGGCCGCAGGGTCGGTATCTATTGCGGTAACCGCCGAATTTACAAGTGGGGAATAGGACGAAGAATGTTCCCTTACAAGCCGGCAGTAGTCGTTAAACATTTTTGTCATAAGCTCGTTGCCCTGCTCTACCGAATTAAAAAGCTCAATTTTTGCGGCAAATTCCGAAGAAATTCTGTCGAGATATACGGGGTGAACGCCACCGCGCTCGGCCGCCTTTCTAAGAAGGGTGTTCATAATTATTCCGTAGTTTTTGGCGTTTCTTACCGGGTCGGCAACACGCTTTTCAAAAAAAGCTCCGTTAAAGGCCGAAAAAATCTTATTAAGCTTGCTTTTAGAGCCCATTGCTACGGCGTCTAATATTTCGTTTTCAAAGGCATAGCGGCGCTCCATATTTTTTGTGTCTAAAAATATTTCGTCAAGCTCTCGGCCGCTGGCTTCGGTTAACGGGGTCTGCCCAAAGGCGCCGTCGCTAACAACGTCAACCAATGAATATTTGCCGTCCCACATTCTTTCGCAAAAGGAATCTAAAAACACAAAAACAGGGCTGTTTGGTGCAAATATGGGCAGTATACCGCAAAATTCATTTACCGCCTTTTGATACCTTGGCTCAATTTTATTTTGCTGGCACAGCTCAAGTATTTGGGTTTCGCTTAAACGCTCTTGCAAAAAGGGGCCGATAACCACAACCTTGCGGCCATTGCTTTGCGGAAGCAAAAAAGCGTTATATAAAAGCGAAAAGGAATCTTTAAATTTATAAACGGTGTTGGGCTTAATTCCGCCAAGCATACTGTCTAAGGTAGTATCGGGCGAAAATATCTTTTCAAAAAAGGAAAGGTCCCGTTCGTCCACCGCATCGAAAATGGTGTCCCTCGGGGAAACCACCGTAATATTAAGGCCGCATTTTTCAAGCGACTCTTTAAGTAATCTGACGACGACCTTCTTGAAAACCACAGAATACTCAATGACCTTTGCCACGAACTCGACAAAACCCGTCTTACCACTATTGCCGCAGTTTCTATGTGCAAAATGGACGACCCCTATCTCCAAATACCCGACGTTGTTTCCTACAACCACTACTTCGGTTGGTACGGCGGCGAAACTTCTATGAACGGCCCCTGGTTCGATAAGTTCCACAAAATGCACCCGTCCATTCCCATCGGTTGCTCCGAATACGGTTGCGAAGCGCTCGACTGGCACACTTCCGACCCCAAGCAGGGCGACTACACCGAAGAATATCAGGCTTACTACCACGAAGAGCTTATCAAACAGCTTTTCACCCGTAAATATATGTGGGCTACACACGTTTGGAATATGTTCGACTTCGGTGCCGATGCACGTAACGAAGGCGGCGAAAACGGACAAAACCACAAGGGTCTTGTAACCTTCGACCGTAAGTATAAGAAGGACTCCTTCTATGCTTACAAGGCATGGCTTTCCGACGAACCCTTCGTTCATCTTTGCTCCAAGCGTTATATCGACAGAGTAGAAGACGAAACCGTAGTTACCGTTTATTCTAACCTTCCCGAAGTTGAGCTTTTCGCAAACGGCGTTTCGGTTGGCAAAAAGACTGCCGAAGACCACTTCTTCAAGTTCACCGTTAAAAACCAGGGCGAAACCAAGCTTACCGCAGTTGCAGGCGAACATAAGGACGAAAGCGTTATTCGCAAGGTAGATACCTTCAACGAAAGTTACCGCCTTGTTGAAAAGGGCGCAATTCTTAACTGGTTCGACATCGACGCTCCCGAAGGCTATCTCTCCTTAAACGATAAGATGAGCGATATCATCTCTACCTTACAGGGCAAAATGCTCTTTATGGGCCTCATGGGCAAAATGCTCGGCGGCGGTAAAAAAGGCAAAGACGGCGAAGCTCCTAAAATGGAAGCAATGGGCTTCGAAATCAATGCCGATATGATGAGTATGATGGGCGGCTTCACCGCACTTAGACTCTTTACCCTTATGGGCGGTATGATGGACGTTAAGTTCACAAAGGAAGAGCTTTTAGGTCTTAACGCAAAACTCAATAAAATCAAAGCTCCCAAGAAAAAATAATAACAAAAGCACCGCACGGTATTAGCCGTGCGGTGCTTTCTTTTATATATACAGTTTTGCGTTAAGTTTTTTGCTTGCTATTTTTACCGAAATATAAACCGTCAACCATACGGCAAAATATACAACCAGGAAAATAGCCGTGAAAATCAGTATAACGTCGGTGCTGAACGGAATCCAGTTGTTTACAAGGTAACAGGTTATATATGCAAGGTATAAAAGGGAAAGATGGCATAAAAGCGCTTTCGGAACACTAAAGCTTTCTATCTGGTTAAAAACCGAAGCCCCTGCCTGAATGAAGGCAAGAAAGTAAATCGAAATAATTGCAACAAGAAGTTCGGTACCGTTCAGCGTAAAGTTTTCAACCGTGTTTTGTAAAATGGCGTAAATTATTCCAAGAATAATGGGGCCGAAACCGCCAAACATAAGCCCCCTGTGTAAAAAAGCTTTTAAATATTTGTTCATTTTAAATACCTAACCTTTCTTTTATTAATTTAAGTTGTCTGCGTGAAACGTAATCGGTGTGCCCACATTTAAAGCGGATTTTAAGTGTGCCCGAAATTGAAGTGTCAAACCGTTCCATCTTTTTAATGTTGGCAAGGCAGGACTGATTAATTTTTACAAAATTTTCGGGTAGCTTTTCTTCAAGGACGTATAGCCTTTCTTTCAGCAGGTACCGCTCTGTTTCGCAGAGTGCATAAACCTTGCCGTCAATTATACTTATGCAGTGAAGGTCTGTAAGCTTCAGCTTTACAATTTCTTCACCCGAAAAGCCAAGAAGCTCAGTAGGGTCCTGCTCTAAAAGCCTCCGTATCTCTTTTACAGTGTCGTTTTCTTCCCTTGCAAAAACCACAACTTTTTCTTCACATTCGGAATCAATAATTATTTCGCACTTCACTTCACCATCTCCTTTCGCACATATCTTACACCACAATTTTTTCACTTTCAACCCCAATTAACCATTCGGTCAAAAAACAAAACTAAACGGAAAAAACCCACCGAGAAATCGGTGGGTTTTCGTTTGTTTTATAAAGTCAGCAATTACTTGCTTTCTTTGACAGCAGCCTATGCTGCTATTAGCAAAAGAGGGGAATTACTCGATACAAACCTTTTTCAAATCAATGTATATTCTGGAAGGGCAACCATATTGTTCTCTGCTAAACAAATCGCTTATGTAAACAAAATAATCTTTGTCAGAGTCATCCATTATAAAAGCATTTGTGTGAATGTAGGGTTCTAATTCAGTCATAGTTGCATCTTCGCCTTCGTGAATTAACAATTCATTTTTATCGCACTTACAAGCAATATAACAATCGTTGTAGTCCTCATCATCTTCAGAAATTTTCAAAATGTCGTCTGCGGACTCAGGAAAATTATCGTTAGTAAAAAACGCTTGCAAAAAGTTTTGAATATCTTCAAAGCCGTGTTCATAACCGTAATCTTCTGCAAAATCTTGAAAAAGTTTTATTTTGCCATTTCCATCGAACATTTCATTTTCTTCGGTGGCATATTTTTTAATCAGCAAACGCATTTCTTTTTTTGCTGTATCAAAATCCGAAAAAACGCGACAATTTGTTTCCCAACCATCATTTATAAATTCACCGCCATTTAGATGTGTTTTTACAGTTAAAACCCAAATGTTATTCATTTTGAAGACTCCTTTATGTTTAATTATAGATATATTATATTCTTTGCCTTGCACCAAATTTGGTACAAGTTAATGCGTTTATCTAAATTTAGCACTTTTTCGTCCAAACATCAACTATTTTACAAAAATCCCCACCGATTACTCGGTGGGGATTCGTTTTGTTTTATAAAATCAGCAATTACTTGCTTTCTTTAATTGCAGCCTGTGCAGCGGCAAGGCGTGCGATGGGCACACGGAAGGGTGAGCAGGATACGTAGTCAAGGCCAATCTTGTGGCAGAACTCTACGGAAACGGGGTCGCCGCCGTGTTCGCCGCAGATACCGCAGTGAATTTCGGGACGTGCCTTCTTACCAAGAGTAACAGCCATATCCATTAACTTACCAACGCCGGTCTGGTCGAGCTTAGCGAAGGGGTCGTTTTCGTAAATCTTTCTGTCGTAGTAAGCAGAAAGGAACTTACCTGCGTCATCACGGCTGAAGCCGAATGTCATCTGGGTAAGGTCATTGGTACCGAAGCAGAAGAACTCAGCTTCACGAGCTACTTCGTCTGCAGTAAGACAAGCTCTGGGGATTTCCATCATAGTACCAACTTCGTACTTGAGCTCTACGCCTGCAGCAGCGATTTCAGCATCGGCGGTAGCAACAACAACGTCCTTAACGTACTTAAGTTCCTTAACTTCGCCGGTTAAAGGAATCATAATTTCGGGAACAAGGTTCCAGTCGGGATGAGCCTTAGAAACGTTGATAGCCGCACGAATAACAGCAGCGGTCTGCATCTTAGCAATTTCGGGGTAGGTAACTGCAAGACGGCAACCACGGTGGCCCATCATGGGGTTGAATTCGTGGAGAGAAGAAATGATGTTCTTAATGTCTGCAACAGTTTTGCCCTGAGCCTTTGCAAGAGCTTCGATGTCAGCTTCTTCGGTAGGAACGAACTCATGAAGCGGGGGGTCAAGGAAACGGATGCAAACGGGGTTGCCTTCGAGTGCTTCGTAAAGCTTTTCGAAGTCGCCCTGCTGATAGGGAAGAATCTTCTGGAGAGCAGCTTCACGTGCTTCGGCAGTATCGGAACAAATCATTTCACGGAAAGCAGCGATTCTTTCAGCTTCGAAGAACATATGCTCTGTACGGCAAAGACCGATACCTTCAGCGCCGAGCTCACGAGCGCGCTTAGCGTCTTCGGGAGTATCTGCGTTTGTACGAACCTTAAGGGTACGGAATTCATCAGCCCAACCCATGATTCTGCCGAATTCGCCAGCGATTTCAGCGGGAACGGTGGGGATGATGCCGTCGTAAATGTTACCGGTAGAACCGTCGATAGAAATATAGTCGCCTTCGTTGTAGGTTTTGCCTGCGAGGGTGAACTTCTTGTTTTCTTCATCCATAATGATTTCGCCGCAACCGGAAACGCAGCAGGTACCCATACCACGAGCAACAACGGCTGCGTGAGAAGTCATACCGCCACGAACGGTGAGAATACCTTCGGAAGCCTTCATACCGGTGATGTCTTCGGGTGAAGTTTCAAGACGAACAAGAATAACCTTTTCGCCACGGTTGTTCCACTCTTCTGCATCTTCAGCGGTGAATACAACCTTACCGCAAGCAGCTCCGGGAGAAGCGCCAAGACCCTTGCCTGCAGGTGTAGCAGCCTTAAGTGCTTTAGCGTCGAACTGGGGATGGAGAAGGGTATCGAGGTTACGGGGGTCAATCATAGCTACAGCCTGCTTCTTATCAATCATGCCTTCGTCTACAAGGTCGCAAGCGATTTTAAGAGCAGCCTTAGCGGTACGCTTACCGTTACGTGTCTGGAGCATGTAGAGCTTACCGTCTTCAACGGTGAATTCCATGTCCTGCATATCACGGTAGTGGTCTTCAAGAATAGCGCAAACTTCGTTGAACTGTTTGAAAGCTTCGGGGAACTTTTCAGCCATTTCAGCGATAGGCATAGGAGTACGAACGCCGGCAACAACGTCTTCGCCCTGTGCGTTGGTAAGGAACTCGCCCATAAGGCCGGGTTCACCGGTAGCGGGGTCACGTGTGAAGGCAACGCCTGTACCACAGTTATCGCCCATGTTACCGAATGCCATCATCTGTACGTTAACAGCGGTACCCCAAGAATAAGGAATATCGTTATCACGACGGTAAACGTTTGCACGGGGGTTGTCCCAGCTTCTGAATACTGCTTCAACAGCGCCCATAAGCTGTTCTTTGGGGTCAGAGGGGAAGTCCTTGCCGATTTTAGACTTGTATTCAGCCTTGAACTGTTCAGCTAAGGTCTTAAGGTCATCGGCAGTAAGTTCAACGTCCTGCTTAACGCCCTTTTCTTCCTTCATTTTGTCGATAAGCTCTTCAAAATACTTCTTACCAACTTCCATAACTACGTCAGAATACATCTGAATGAAACGACGATAGCAGTCATAAGCCCAACGTGCGTTACCCGACTTTGCAGCCATGGTTTCAACAACGTCTTCGTTAAGACCAAGGTTAAGAATGGTGTCCATCATACCGGGCATGGATGCACGTGCACCTGAACGAACCGAAACGAGAAGGGGATTTTCCTTATCGCCGAATTTCTTGCCGGTGATTTCTTCCATCTTAACAATGTATTCCATAATTTGTGCCTGGATGTCATCGTTAATTTTTCTTCCATCTTCGTAGTACTGAGTACAAGCCTCGGTAGTTACGGTGAAGCCCTGGGGAACGGGAAGACCGATTTTGGTCATTTCGGCAAGGTTAGCACCCTTACCGCCGAGGAGTTCACGCATGGAAGCGTCGCCTTCTTTAAAAAGATAGACAAACTTTTTGCTCATATTATACCTCCTGATATTTGCGGAAACTTGTCCGCTTTTTATCTAAGTTATTTACCTCTATATAAGGTATCAATTGATTATATCACATTTGTTTAAAAAAATAAAGGAAAATTTTTATAAAAAGAGTTCTAAAAAAAAGTAGTTTTTAACCGTTTTAATAGTCAATATTATACATTTTTGTAGGGTGCGGCGTCCTGACACACCGTTCTGCTAAACAAATTGGCGGTCGGATTTCGTTAAGATTTCAAGCATAAGATTAGCGCCAAGACGAAATCCTTCTGAAAAAAGGTCTTCTTCTAAAATACTTTCTTGTCGGCACCTTTTTTCCAAGATTTTTTCATATAGCTTTTTTGTATTGTCATTAAATCCTTCTGAAAAAAGGTCTTCCAATTCAATAATTTCGTTTGCAAGCTGTTGGTATTCGCTGTCCTTTTTTACAAAAAGGTTACACGGTTCAATGTTTCCAAAATATAAATCTTTAATAGCTGACATAATTGTTACCCCCAAAAAGTTTTGTCTTCACAAACAATAACACAATTTTGTGTTATTATCAACACAAAATTGTGTTATATGTTAAAATTGAAAACAGGAGTGATTGTTATGAAATATGAATATACAAGAATAAGAGATTTGAGGGAAGACAAAGACCTTTCGCAAGCTCAGCTTGCACAGATTCTTAACACCCATACTACACAATATCGTAGATGGGAAAGCGGAGAAAGTGAAATACCCGTACATATACTTATTGCGCTTTGTAAGTTTTACGGCGTTTCTGCCGATTATGTGCTGGGATTGTCCGCCGTTCAAAAAATTTCAACAAACAAATAGCAAGGTTTTGGAGAGCAAAATGAATTTTTATTTTTATACACTCGGTTGCAAGGTCAACCAGTACGAAAGCCAAATGCTAAGCGAACTGCTAGCTTCGGCAGGCCACACCACCGTAACAACGCCCGGTGAAGCCGACGCAGTTATTATAAATTCTTGCACCGTAACGGCCGAATCGGACCGCAAAACCCGTCAGGCCGTGCGCCGTTTTAAAAGAACGGTCGGCGGCCCCGTTGTGCTTTTGGGCTGTATGCCTCAGGCCTTCCCAAAGGATGCCGAAGCATTACTTGAAGCCGATATTGTAAGCGGCAACGCTACCCCCGAAAAGCTTTCCGAATTAATTGAAGAATACTTAAAATACGGCAAAAGAATTGTAAACGTAACCCCCCACGTAAAAGGTGAAAAGTACACAACGCCTGCTCTTTGCAAATTTAACGAGCGCACCCGTGCCTTTATGAAGGTGCAAGACGGTTGCGACCGCTACTGTACCTACTGCACCATTCCTAAGGCAAGGGGAGATATTCGCTCAAGGGCGCTTACCGATATTGAAAAAGAAGCCGAAAATTTAGCCCAAAACGGCTTTACCGAAATTGTTTTGGTAGGCATCAATCTTACGTCTTACGGCAAAGATAACGGGCTCGATATTTGCGACGCCGTAAAGGCGGCCGCCAAGCCCGAAGGCATTAAAAGAATTCGCCTTGGCTCGCTGGAGCCCGACCACATAAGCGACCAAACCTTAGAAAAGCTGGCCGCAATACCCGAGTTTTGCCCGCAGTTCCACTTGGCGCTTCAGTCGGGGTGCGACACCACCTTAAAGCGTATGAACAGGCATTACGACACCGCCTTTTATCGTGATTTGGTAAACAGAATAAGGGCAAAATTTGAAAACCCTTCCATCACTACCGATATTATGGTAGGCTTCGCAGGCGAAACCGAAGAAGAGTTCATAGAAAGCCTTGCATTTTATAACGAAATAGGTTTTGCAAGGGGCCACGTTTTCGCTTATTCCAAGCGTGCAGGCACCGTTGCCGCCGCCCTGCGCGAGCAGGTAAGTCCGCAAGATAAGGAAATACGTGCAAAGCTTATGGGTAAGGCTGCCGAAGATAACGAAAAAGCCTTTATTAAAACCCAAATAGGCAAAACCGCTACCGTCCTTTTTGAAACCTACAAGGACGGCGTAAACGAAGGCTATACCGAAAACTATACAAGGGTAGTTCTGCCGTCAAACGAAAACCTTTCGGGCAAGCTTATAGAATTAACCTTAACAAAAGAAATGCTTATATAGAAAAAGCGTGCAGTTCGGGTGTTGCGGTTAGGGATAAATTGGTTTTTCAGATAAATTTGCACTCTTTCTTGCAGCAAAACCTTGTAAGACACAAAGTATTACTGCGTTTTTGCTACTTCGAAATAGAAACAAATTTATTCTTACAAAACTGCAA